>JBPCQX010000130.1:0-5140 GCA_050997675.1 Solirubrobacteraceae bacterium | reverse complement strand
CATGCTCACCAGCAATCACTTCGCTAGCCGCCTCACGGGCGGTCAGACTCTTCTCGGCCATCGTGGTGTCTCCAATCGTCAGGCTTGGGTCCGACGATCATGAGCGCCGCGGTGGCCGGAATCATCTCCGCACCCGCGACGCAGCTACACCACTTCTAACGACTCAACCCTACGCCCCGCCACAGCCATCATCGATGCGGGGCTCTGCTTCACGAAGCATCAACCAAGGGTTCAAACGATTTCACCCGTCCGATCTTCCCCTCGCCTGTAGCCCCCGGATGAAACGGGCACCCTTGGACTTGAGCCCCGAGCTTCGCACCCCGCCCTTACGAGCGACGCACGTCGAGGTGAGGACGGGTCATCGAGCACGGACCTGAATCAACGCTCTACGTCATCATCGACTGAAGCCTCCAATCATGCGTTGATCTCTCAATGCGTGCGACCTCGCGTCGTACGCGACAAAAGAGAAGTCTCGTCGATGGTCTGTGGCGCTTACCGCGAGCTGTGGCCGATCCTTGCGAGGCGCACCGCGATGAGCTTCTCGACCAGCGCCTCGGGCAGAGGATGCTCGGGCGTGAAGTGCAGCGAGCTCTTCGTCATCGTGTAGCCGTCAAGCTCATCGGCGAGCTGCCCGAGGACCGAGCCGCTGAACGGCAGGTAGCTCAAGTGGTCCTTGAACGCGGCAAAACCGGCGACGGTCTGACCGCGCACGCGGAAAGCGGGAACGCGATAGGAGATCACCTGTTCGGCATCGGGCACGATCTCAAGGATCACGCGGCGCAGCGATTCAAGCGTGTCGCGCTTGGGCTCCTCAACGGCGCTCAGGTACTCATCAACCTCCCAGGCGGATACCCGGGGGAGTTTAGGCGACTGGATCCAGGCGTCAACGTCCTGCGGGGCTTGTGCTTCCGCGTCTCCGATTCACGCTCCGCTGCTGCTTCGACCCAGCCGGCCGCCGGAGCGGCAACGACGACGTTGCGGCCGCTCCGGCGACAAGGAACAGTGAGCCCACCGGGAGGGCTGATCAACCGTGATCAGCCCTGCGTTGGGCGCACGGCACAATCTGGCTGTGCCGCTGCTGCCGTCATTTGCCGATCTGGCCTCAGACCCGGAACCGGCGATGGACGTCCTGGCGCTTGCCATGGCCGCCGAATTTCGTAGCGTTGACGCGCGCGCCACCATCTATCGCGCACCGCCAGCACGACGAACGGGCGTCCGCAGGAACTGACGATTGCCTGCGGTCAGCTGCTCGGCCGTGAGCATGGGTTCGCGGGCGATCGCGAGCGATATGACGATCCCGATAACTCGATGCTCGACGTCGTGCTCTCACGACGACGCGGCCTGCCGACCCTCTTGTCGGTCATCTACATCGAAGTCGCTCGCCGCGCCGGTATCCCGTTGGCCGGCGTCGGTTTACCGGGGCACTTCGTCGTCGGCCATTTCGGCAGCGATCCTCCGGTGCTGCTCGATCCCTTCGGCGGCGGCGTCGGCATCGACGCGCCTGCTTCAGAGAACTCCGTCAGCCCCTGGCACCCCCACCAGATCGCCTGGCGAATGCTCAACAACCTAGTCGCCAGTTGTCAGCGCCGGGGCGACCTCACCCCGGCGATTCGCGCCGCCCAGATGCGCCTCATGCTCCCCGCCGAAAGCTCACAGCGCGACACCATGAACGCCGAGTTACGAGCACTGCAGGCCCGACTCAACTGACCGACTTCGGCCTTCACGCCGCGGGCGTACTCAGGGTCGTTCTGCGCCAAGCGGCGCCACTGCTTGCGTCCTACCGGAGCTCAAAGCGGAAGCCACGTCCTGATGGCTGCTGCGGCGACGGCAGAAGTCTCGGTGGTGGTGGTGGCAGGACTAGCGGTATGCCCGCTCGAGTGCCTCCAGCGCCTCGGCCACGGTTCCCGCGCCACTCAGTGTCCTGAACGCGTGCGCAATCGCCCGCGGGCTGAAGCCCGCTGTCTCAGCCGCTCTTCGAAGGCAGGCCACTCCTGGCTCGCAGCTTTCTCTTCGGCGGCCGCCTTCGCAGCGAGGCGCAAGCCGAATCCATCTTCTCCCGGCCTCATTGAATGGGAGCCTATCCCTCGGTCGAGCGCCGGTTCTGCTTCGTGGCGGTCGAGCACAGAAGTGGAGCGGATCCATCGTGACCCCTTCGGCAACAAACAAGCAGTCTCGGCTCGTGCTCTGGCCGGCAGAACACCCGTCCGTGATCCGGTCGCTCGGCGCGGACGCGATCGGCCGGCACCGTGGTTTCTCGGCCCACGATCATGGGCGGCACAGCTCGTCCGTCACTCTTGGTTGGAGCCGTCGGGTCGAATCCGCCCCTGATGTGGATCCCGCGGGCCTTTCGCCAGGGGGTTGCTGCGGTCCCTGACGGCAAGCCTTCGGGGGTGATGGCGGGCTGCACTCGTCGCTACCTTTCTTGTATGCTCCGGGTCGCTTGCTGGGATCGCTGGTCCCGTGAGAGCCGTGCCGGGTGACGCTGCCCGTTGTCTGCGATTGATTACGTGGAACGTCGCGCGGCGGAGTTCCCGGATTGCCGAGCAGGCCACCGCGCTGGCCAGACGTGAGCCGGATGTCGTAGCGCTGCAGGAGGTCACCTGGCGCACGTTGCCTCTGTGGCGGAGGGCCTGTGAGCTGCTGGGCCTCGGTTATGTCCGTTGCTCGCTGGATGATGCGCAGCCGGTGCGCGGTTCAGCTCGGCGCATCACTGGGGTGATACTGGCTTCTCGAACCCCGCTGGCTGAGGTTCGCGATGCGCTCGCGATGCCCTGGCGAGAGACCGCTTTAGGTGCCGCCGCCGAAACCGCCCGCGGGCTAGTGGAGATCTATTGCATCCATGTTCCCAATGCGGCCAACGGCTTGGTGAAGGTCAAGAGCCTTCAGGCCATCCGTCGTGGCCTTGAGGCGGCCGACCCGGCCCCCCGCGTACTGTGTGGCGATTTCAACACGCCCCGGCGCGAGCTTCCCGACGGCGAGGTAATTTCGTTCGCGCGCGACTCGCGCGGGCGCCTGCGGCCCGAGCGCGGGCCCGAGTGGGACGCGGCGGAACTGGGGGTCGTCCCCGGATTGCAGGATCTCGGCTACCGCGACGCCTACCGTTCCCTCCACGGATATGGCACACCGCAGCCGAGCTGGACATGGCGACGAATCGCGGGGCACGATGGCGGTT
The DNA here is from genome assembly GCA_050997675.1 of Solirubrobacteraceae bacterium. Lineage (GTDB taxonomy): Bacteria > Actinomycetota > Thermoleophilia > Solirubrobacterales > Solirubrobacteraceae > Palsa-513. The sequence goes on along the minus strand of JBPCQX010000130.1, from coordinate 1,968 downwards.
GGCGTATCGATCACATCTTCGCTTCACCGCAGCTGCGCCCGATCGCGTCCCTCTATCACCACGCCTGGCGCGACCAAGAGCTAAGTGATCACTCAGCGCTCGAGGCCGATCTCGCATAGTAAGAGCCGAACTCAGGCGGTCGGGCACCGGTCAGCCCTCGGCTCTCGAAGCACGCTGTTGGCGGCGCGCGGCTGGGTTGCGCCCCGCGATCGCGTCGATGCACGGCAAGGTCACCGGCACGCTCAGCGCCTCCTTTGCCGGCAGGCAGGTTCTTGCGCACGGCGACGTCTTCCCCGATTGCGCCGCCATTGAGCGCTCCGTTTCATCGTAGAATCTCGGACTGGTAGGCGGAGCGAGGCGCTCGCTTCGCGACGGGGACACACGTCCGCCGAAGGGCGCCCCCGCCAGCGGGGTGTCGCCTTCCGTCAAGATCAGCCATCTCGGAGCCAACGGCAACGCAGCAAAACTCCGCGACGGTGACTTCGCACACCTGCGTCCTGCGAGCCCTGGCTACGACCGCGGCTGGCTGGCTGCCGGCCAGCTTAGTATCTCCTTCGTCCTCGGTACCAGAAATGTCCGTGACGCTGGTGCTGACCGAACATTCCACCGAGCGGGAAGACGAAAAACAACGGTAGGAACAGGAAGTGGCCTCCAGAGATCAGGAAGATGGCTGCGGCAATCAATAATCCGTAAAGAGCGAATCTCATCGCGTAACTTTCCCTGTCGAGGAACGTTGAATAGGGGGATGTAAGGGGTGGTGGGCCAGGCCGAGACCCGCTCGTGGTCCTCCGGAGAGATGGGGCTGCGCTGGACCGCCGCCCGGATGCTCGAAGCCGAGAAGCAGTTCCGCCCTGGCAAACCAGCAGTCCGCCATTCCGTAGTCCTGGCCGCTTGCTCCGTCGGCGAAGAGCCGATCCCCAGCAAACAGCGCGGCGATCGAAGCGGAAGTCACGATCGACCTCGAGCTGGCTTCTGAGTTTGAGCAGGACCGGGCGCGTCGGTCCGCTCGCGGCAGGCTGCTGCTTCCACGAACCAGGGGCTACGTGGTCAGCCGAGACGGCCAACGTTCCGCCTTCTCCTCCGGGCTGGCGGCCAACTAAAGGAGCAGCACGGACCTCGCGACCCAGCGGCGACAAAGCGTCTCAATCGAGACGCTGACCGGCGTCCTGGCTCCGCGCCGAGGAGGTCTTTCGCGCGATCACGCCGCGGCTCGCCGCGGATGAAGAGCAGGTCTTTTCCGGGCACCGGCGCGTGAGTGCTCCGCACGCGACCCAGTCCACGGGCCGAGCGCGAATCTAATGGCCGCTATTTGCCGTGCGGCAGCGGCCGAGCCGCGTCCAAACGCGACGCGGTGGCGGAATGGTCTCCTAGACGGCGCTTCGGTCGGTAGCGGCGAGCGTTGTCATCTCGCCGATCAGGTTCTCCTGCAGTGAGATCGAGCCGGCCATATTCTTGCTGACCCACTCGGCGCTCTTGGCTGCAGCCGACTCAGCCTGCTCGCGGCTCTCCCACGTGCTGACCGACACGAGGCGCCCGTCGCCGGTGTCGCTCACCGAATAGAAGATGAAGCCCGGGCTGTCGCGCAGGATCGGCGCCAGACCATCGCGCGCCTGCTCGAGGAGCTCCTTGTAGGTGCCCTGGGTGATCGAGTAAATGCCCATACGGACGTGGTTGGTCACGACTGCTCCTGACGTTGGATCGATTAGCGCGGTCGGAAGGGAACCTACTCGAATTGCAGGCGCGCGCGAAATATCTGTGGTGGTTCGGGCCTCGAAGAGACGAGTGGTGGCTTATTCGCCGAGGCGCTCCTCCTTCCCGCCGGTAGCAGCCACGCGGGTTCGCTAAGTGCTCTTCTACGTAAATAAGGCAACGTATTAGCGTCCGCCCGTCGTCGTAGCGTGGGTGGCATCCTGTCCTCTCGTGAAGGGGAGTTGATGCCGAGGCGTAGCCCGTATCGGATCGAACTGG
>JBPCQX010000052.1:0-26764 GCA_050997675.1 Solirubrobacteraceae bacterium | reverse complement strand
CCGCTGGCGTGAACCCCGCCCGGCGATGGTGATGCAGCTGCGGGCGTTCGAAGACATCGCCGAACAGCTCGTCGATCTCCCGCCGCATGCGGTCGAAGTTTGCAAACAGATCGCGCTCGCCGGCCATCGCCCGGGACTCTACCCGCGATGTGTCACAACCCACGCGTGATGGGGGTCACCAACGCTCGCGCGGCTAGCGAGCGTTGGTGATCGCGCGCGGGCATGCTCGCCGCGGGCTATCGCCGGTGGGGTGGCGCGCCGCGGACGCGGACTACTGGAGCGCCCGGCGATGGTGATGACGGTGCGTCACCGTTACGCGACGACGTGAGCGGCCGGACGAATGCTCACAGCGCGCCGGCGTGGAGCGTCGCCTGCTCCTGCGCCGAGGGAAACGCCCACGCCGAACGTGTGCGGCGCTCTTGGCGAAAGTGAAATCGCAGCTGCTGCGGAGGGCGCAGGCCATCAGGATGGTTCGGACGAAATGCCACGCAGGGCTCCGCTTCGATCAGCGCACACAGCAGGTTGCAGCGGAAATAGCAATCCTCGCAACGCGGTTTCTTTGCTGCTGCCCCTGCTTTCGCCATGTGCGCTCGCTTGCTCGAGATTTCCTGTTGACCGGGGGTGATCAAACACCTCTGACCGGCGCTTTGCGAATGGCGTTTCCGCAAATCGCAGCAAAAAGAGACGGCCCACCATGTTTGGCTTGGACGCGAGTCCGCAACGAGCTAGAAACTCAGCGCGCGCTCCACCTCGTCGGCGACGTACCGCGCGATCGCCAGCGACGATGTCGCGCCCGGAGACGGCGCGTTGCGCACGTGCAGGGTGCGGCCCTGGCGGGAGAAGACAAAGTCGTCGACGAGGTGGCCCTTGCGGCTCAGCGCCTGGGCACGCACGCCTGACCATGCAAGCTCCACGTCGTCCTCGCACAGCTCCGGCAGCAGGCGCGCCGCTGCCTGCACCAAGCTGCGCCGCGAAGCGGCGTGCGCAAGCTCGCTGAGCCCGGCGCGCCAGAAGCGTGCGGCCATCCGCCACGAGCCGGGCCACGCAAGCGTGGAAAGCAGATCGCCTGCCCGCACGTGCACGCCGGCGTCGCGAGCACCGGACAGCAGGGCCGTGGGTCCGAGGAGCACGTCGCCGCTCGGATGCCGCGTCAGGTGAACGCCGAGGAACGGCAGAGCGGGGTCCGCCACGGGGTAGATCAATGACTGCACGAGCTCGCGCCGGTGGGGCTTGAGCCTCAAGTAGGTACCCCGGAACGGCACGATCCGCGGGTCGGGATCCGCCCCGGCGGCGGTCGCCATGCGGTCTGCCCAGGCGCCGGCGCAGAACACCGCGTGAGCGGCCTCGAGCGTGCCACGTGCGTGCTCCAGGCGCACCGAGCGCGCGCGCTGCTCGACCCGCCGGACTTCAGCGCCGCACTCCACGGCTCCACCGGCCGCGAGGACATCGGCGGCGAGGGTGCGGGCCACTTGAGCGAAGTCCGCAATGCCGCTTTGAGGCGAATGCAGCCCCGCTAGGCCCGTGGCGTGCGGCTCTAGTTCGCGGATCGCGCCTGGACCGACGCGCCGCAGCCCGACGACGCCGCTGGCACGGCCGCGGCGCTCCAGCTCGTCGAGCCGGGGCAGCTCGGATGGCTTGGCCGCCACGATCAGCTTCCCGCAGCGCGCGTGGACGATGCAGCGCTGCTCGCAGAACCGATACATCTCTCGAGCGCCTTCGCGACACAGTCGCGCCTTCAGTGAGCCTGGCGCGTAGTAGACCCCGGCGTGGACCACGCCAGAGTTGTGCGAGCTCTGGTGCAGCGCGGGCGCTGCCTCGCGCTCTAGCACGCACACGGTGAGGCTCGGGCGCCGGCGCTGGAGCTCGCGTGCCGTTGCGAGACCAAGGATGCCGCCGCCCACCACTGCGATGTCAACGCGCTCTTTCACAAGCGGACTCTAGTCTCCGCGGGGAGATGCGAATTCTGATCACAGGCGTCAGCGGCTTTGTCGGCTCCGCGCTCGCGCGCCGGCTGGCTCGCGGCGGCCATGAGCTCCACGGCCTGAGCCGAGACCCCGCCAAGGTCGATCCTGCGCTCGAGCTCGAGCGTGTGCACGCGGGGGACGCGCTGAGCGGCGTGGGACTTGGCCCGGCGCTCGAAGGCGTTGACGTCGCCTACTACCTGATTCATTCGATGGAGGCGACCACCGCCCAGACAGGCTTTGCGGCTCGCGACAGACGGGCGGCCGAGCTGTTCGGCGCGGCAGCCCGCGCGGCAGGCGTCGCGCGGATCGTCTACCTCGGGGGACTGATCCCCCCTGGGGCCGAGCACTCGCCGCACCTCGACAGCCGCCTTGAGGTCGAGCGCACGCTGCTGGGCGCGGTGCCGGGCTCCGTTGCGCTCCGGGCCTCGATCGTGATCGGTGCGCGCTCTCGCTCGTTTCGCTTCCTGGTCCACCTGGTCGAGCGGATGCCTGTGCTCGCGCTTCCCTCGTGGCGCGGAAACCGCACCCAACCGATCGACGAGCGCGATGTCGTGGAGTACCTCGTCGCTGCGGCGGATGCGGCGGGCGTAGGTGGCTGTACGCTCGACGTCGCTGGCCGCGACACGCTGAGCTATGGAGAGATGATCAGCCGCATCGCCGAGCTGATGCTGGTCGACCGCCCGAGCGTTGGGCTCGGCTTCCAGCTGACCAGCGCCGCGAGCGTCGTCGCGGCGAGGATCGCCGGCGAGCAGGTGGAACTCGTCGGTCCGCTGATGGAGAGCCTGGACGGCGACCTGCTGGCAGACGATCGTGATGCTCGCCGGCTGCTGGGCGTGCGGCTTCACTCATTTGACGCCTCAGTCGAGCACGCCTTGCGAGAATGGGAGACGCGTGAGCCCCTGCGCGCCCGATAGCTTTAGGCACACATGACCGTTGTTGTCTGCCAGATGGAGTTTGCGGCCTCTCCGCACAAAGTGTGGGAGACGGTGATGAACCCCGCGATGATGGAGGCCTGGGTGACGATTCACCGCGGCATCGAGGAGACTTCGGACGCGGAGCCGTACGAGGGAATGAAGATGAAACAGACACTGTGCCTTCGAGGCTTCTCCTTCAAGGTCAAGTGGGAGCTCGAGGAGTGCCGAGTCGACCGTCACGCCAAGTGGGTCGGCAGGGGACCGGCACGCTCGCATGCCGAGACGGAATACACACTCAAGCGCCACGGCGAGGGTACCCTTTTCGAATATCGCAACGAGTTCCGCCCGCCGCTCGGGCCGCTTGGGGCGGTGGCCAGCCGAGCGCTGGTTGGCGGACTGCCGGAGCGGGAGGCCCGGGCGTCACTCCAGAAACTCAAGCAGCTGGTGGAGAGCTGAGGAGTATCATTCACCGTTAACCAACGAGCGGGAGATTTCGGTGACTGACTTTTTGGATGAGAAGCGCAAGGAGATCGACCTGCGGCTCAAGGAACTGGCGCCGCTCGTCGAGGAGTACCACCGGCTCGAGGCTGGTGCTGCTGCGCTGTCAGGAGTGAGCGGCCCCAAGCTGCGCGCCGCGCGCACTCCGGCGCGTGCGTCGTCCGGGGTCGCGCGCCGACGCCGTGGCCGCCCGCGTGGGCAGGGCGGCCGTGCGCTCCAGGCGATGGAGCTGATCGCCAAACGCCCGGGGATCAAGATCCCCGAGATCGCCGCCGCGATGGGGATTAAGCAGAACTACCTCTACCGCGTGCTGCCGCCGCTGGAGAAGGACGGCAAGATCACCAAGCGCGACGGGGGCTGGCACCCCGCTGGCTAGCGACGCAGGCCGGGCTCGGGACAGCTCATCCGGGTTCACGGCCACCGCGTGGGCCCGCGCCTGAACTCAGATCAACCCGAGCTGCTTGACGGCGTCGCGCTCCTCGCCGAGTTCGCCGGCGGTCTTGTCGATTCGCTCGCGCGAGAAGTCATTGATTGCCAGTCCCTGGACGATCTCGTAGCTGCCGCCGCTGCAGGTGACGGGAAAGCTCGAGATGATGCCCTCGGGGACCTCGTAGGAGCCGTCGGAGGGGATCGCCATCGAAACCCAATCCCCGTCGGGGGTTCCGAGCAGCCAATCGTGGACGTGATCGACCGCTGCGTTGGCCGCGGATGCCGCGCTGGAGGCGCCGCGCGCGTCGATGATCGCCGCGCCGCGTTTCTGCACGGTGGGGATGAAGTCACTCTCGAGCCACGCTTGATCGTCGATCTTCTGCGCCGCGTCTTCGCCGGCGATCTTCGCGTGGAAGATGTCGGGGTATTGCGTCGCGGAATGGTTGCCCCAGATCGTGACGTTGGTGATCTGCGGGATGCTGGCCCCGGTCTTGCGTGCCAACTGGGCCTTCGCGCGGTTGTGGTCGAGGCGCGTCATCGCGGTGAACCGCTCGGCGGGCACGTCCGGGGCGTTGGACTTGGCGATCAGCGCGTTGGTATTGGCGGGGTTTCCGACCACCAGGATCCTTACGTCGCTTGCGGCATGAGTGTTGAGTGCCTCGCCTTGCGGCTTGAAGATGCCGCCGTTCGCCTCGAGCAGATCGGAGCGCTCCATCCCGGGACCGCGCGGACGGGCGCCGACGAGCAGCGCGATGTTGACGCCGTCGAACGCCTTGTTCGGATCGTCGGCGATGTCGATGGCGTGGAGCAGCGGGAATGCGCAGTCGTCGAGCTCCATTGCCGTCCCCTCTGCGGCCTTGACGGCCTGGGGGATCTCGAGCAGCCGCAACTCGACGGGCTGATCAGGACCGAGCAGCGCACCGCTCGCGATCCGAAACAACAGTGCGTAGCCGATCTGGCCGGCGGCGCCGGTAACGGCGACGCGGACGGGGGTCTTGCTCATCAGGCGTTCATCTCCTCGATCACAGCGTCGGCGAACTCTGAGGTGCCGACGGCGGTTGGGTCGTCACGGGTGGGCTTGAGGTCGTAGGTGACCTTCTCGCCCCGGCGGATCACTGCTGCGATCGCGCGTTCCATACGTTCTGCGGCAGCGCGCTCCTCGAGGTGCTCGAGCATGTACACCCCGGACAACATCAGCGCGGTCGGGTTGACCTTGTTGAGCCCCTTGTACTTCGGCGCCGAGCCGTGCGTCGCCTCAAACACCGCGGCATGTGTACCGATGTTGGCGCCGCCGGCGAAGCCGAGGCCTCCGATCATCCCGGCGCCGAGGTCGGAGACGATGTCGCCGTACAGGTTCGGCAGCACGAGCACGTCGTACTCCTCGGGACGCGAGATGAGCTGGTTGCAGAGGTTGTCGACGATGCGGTCCTCGAACTCGATCTCCGGATGGCGCTCTGCGACCTTGCGCGCGACGTCCAGGAACAGCCCGTCGGAGAACTTCATGATGTTCGCCTTGTGCACGGCGCACACCTTGCGCCGTCCATTGTCCTTGGCATACCTGAACGCAGCTTCGACGATCCGCTCCGAGCCGAAGATCGAGATCGGCTTGATCGAGATGCCCGCATCCTCGCGCACCACCGCGCCGAGCGCCGCGAGGTTCTCGCGCAGCTGCGCGGCCTCCGGCGAGCCCTGCTCGAACTCGATGCCCGCGTAGAGGTCCTCGGTGTTCTCGCGGACGATCACGATGTCGGTCTCCGGAAAGCGCGTGCGGACCCCCTCGTAGGCCTTGCACGGGCGCACGCACGCGAACAGGTCGAGCTCCTTGCGCAGCAACACGTTGACCGAGCGAAAGCCCGAGCCGACGGGTGTCGTGGTCGGGCCCTTGATGCCCACCTTGGTCCGCTTGATCGAATCGAGCGTGGCATCGGGGAACGGGTTGCCGGAGTCCTCGTAGGCGTCGATCCCGGCCTGCTGGACATCCCACTGAAACCCGACCCCTGTGGCCTCGAGCACGCGACGGGTGGCCTCGGCGAGCTCGGGGCCCGTCCCGTCGCCGGGGATGAACGTCACTTCATGCGCCAAGTCAGATCCTTTCGCAAGTCCTGGGAGGTCAGCCGCGACTCTATCGCGGCCCGAGCAGACGACCTGCTCTCGCCGCGCGCCCCCACCTCGGCCGGCGGCCCCGTGACGCATTCGGAGCGCCGCCTGGCCAGGCACCGGCAAGGCGCCCGGCGGATCCTGACCTTGACACAAGCTTTGAATTATGATTCATTCTTTGCCGTAGTGGCCTACCGCCGCACCCAGCGCACCGATCTCCGTCTCGCCGCCACACGCGAGCGGATCGTTGACGCCGCACTGGATCTCGTCTCGCTATACGGCTACCGAACGACAATGGTCGGCGACGTGGCCGCCCGTGCGGGCGTGGCGACGGGCAGCGTGTATCGCCACTTCCCCTCAAAGGGGGAGCTGTTCGCCGAGGTCTTCCGCCGCGCCTCCCAGCGCGAGGTCGACGCGACGTACGCGGCGGCGATGGCCTGCGTGGGCGACGCGAGCGCCCGCGTCGCGTGCGGGGTGGAGACGTTCGCCTCCCGCGCGCTGCGGGGGCGTACGCTCGCCTGGGCGCTGCTGGCCGAGCCCGTGGACCCAGCCGTTGAAGCCGAACGCCTAATCTTCAGGCGTGCCTACCGCGACAACTTTGCGGAGCTGATCGAAGCTGGCGTCGCGCGCGGCGAGCTGCCCCCCCAGAACGCGCAGCTGGTCGGCGCCGCGCTTGTCGGAGCCCTCGGCGAGGCGCTCGTCGGACCCCTGTCAGGCGACGCCCAGCCGCCGATCGGCGACCTGATCGCCTTCTGCATCCGTGCCATCACCAACGAGGAGCGCGCCTGCCATGGCCACCACAGCAAAGCCGCGTAATACACACGAGGTCTTCAACCAGGCACCGCCGCTCGAGAACTTCGACCTCTACGGCGCGAACCTGCCGCTGCGCGAGGCTGTCGAGCGGGAGGGTGCGAGCTGGATCTCCGACCGCGCACACGAACTCGGCCGGCTCGTCGGCGGCGAGCCGCTGCGCTGGGGCGCGCTGGCGAACGAGAACCCGCCGAAGCTGCGCACCCATGACCGCTACGGAACGCGGATCGACGAGGTTGACTTCCACCCCGCCTGGCATCAACTGATGCGGATGGGAGTCCGCTACGGCCTCCACGCCCTGCCCTGGACGAGCGACCAGCCCGCTGCCCACGCCGCCCGCGCCGCCCTGTACATGACCGCGATGCAGTGCGAGGCCGGCTTCTGCTGTCCGATCACCATGACCTTCGCCGCCGTCCCGGCGCTGCGCGCGCAACCTGAGCTCGCCGCCGAGTGGGAACCTCTGCTGACCGCAGGCACCTACGACCCGGCTCTGGTGCCGGCGGCCGAGAAGGGCTCTGCGATCTGCGGCATGGCAATGACGGAGAAGCAGGGCGGCTCAGACGTGCGCGCGAACACAACGGCCGCGCACCGCTGCGGCGACGGCTCCGCCTACGAACTGGTCGGCCACAAGTGGTTCTGCTCGGCGCCGATGTCCGACGTCTTTCTCGTGCTCGCGCAAACCGAGGAGGGGATCTCCTGTTTCCTGCTGCCGCGCGTGCTGCCCGACGGCTCGCGCAACCGCTTTCACCTGCAACGCCTCAAGGACAAGCTCGGCAACCGCTCCAATGCCTCGAGCGAGGTGGAGTTCGACGGCGCCTGGGCGCAGCTGGTCGGCGAGCCGGGCCGCGGCGTGCCGACGATCATCGAGATGGTTGGCCACACCCGTTTGGACTGTGTGCTCGGCTCAGCCGCCGCGATGCGCTGGGGTCTGGCTCAGGCGGTCAACCACGCCAGCCATCGCTCGGCGTTCGGCAAGCTGCTGCTCGATCAACCCCTGATGCGCAACGTGCTCGCCGACCTGGCACTCGAGTCTGAGGCCACGACCGCGCTCGCGATGCGTCTCGCCCGCGCCTATGACGACGCTGAAGCAGACGCGGCCGGCCAGTTGTTCAAGCGCCTGGCAACCGCCATCGGCAAGTACTGGACTTGCAAACGCCAGCCGGGACATGCCTTCGAGGCATTGGAGTGCCTCGGCGGAAACGGCTTCGTCGAGGAGTCAGGGATGCCGCGCCTATACCGTGAAGCGCCGCTGTGCTCGATCTGGGAGGGCGCTGGCAACGTCATGTGCCTCGACGTTCTGCGCGCGCTTGCGCGCTCGCCGGAGTCGCTCGAAGTGTTCTTCGACGAACTCGACCTGGCTGCGGGCGCAAACACGGCGCTCGACGCCCACGCCGCCGGCGTGCGACGCGAGTTCACCGATCTCGAGGGCGTCGAGTCCCGGGCGCGCAGGATCGTCGAGTCGATGGCGCTCGCGCTCCAGGGAGCGCTGCTCGTGCGCCACGCTCCGGCCGCGATATCGGACGCCTTCTGCGCGGGGCGGCTCGGGGGCGACGGCGGACTTCAGTACGGCACGCTTCCGGCCGGATGCGACTTCGCGGCGATTCTGGAGCGGCACGCGGTCGACATCTCGTAGCCCAAGTGCTACAACAGAACCATGTCCACTGACGTCCCCGTGCGCGAGCTGCGCAACCACACCGCCGCGGTGATGCGCCAAGTCGAGGCCGGAGAGCGTCTTCAGGTCACTGTCGACCGACGGCCGGTGGCCGAATTCGTGCCGCTTCCGCAGCGCACCACGTGGGTTCCCCGCCAGCGAGTCCTGGACACGATGATTCAGGCGGACCCGATCACCGCGCCTTTGCAGGTCTAGAAGGCCTGCAGGTGGTGCACGTATGAACCTCACGCCGAGGGGCAGCATCCAGCTCGCCCGCCTGTTCGGAATCCGAATCGGCGTCAGCGCCAGCTGGTTCGTGGTGCTGTTCTTCTTTATCTATGTCCTCTCGGGCTACTTTCGGGACGTGCTCGGGTCAGATGCCCAGGGCTACAGCGTCGCGGTGGCCAGCGCCCTGCTTTTCTTCACCTCTCTCGTGCTCCACGAGCTTGGCCACGCGCTGGCCGCGCGGCGGGAGGGGATCGAAACAGCCGGGATCGACCTCTGGTTCTTCGGCGGCATCGCCAAGCTGAGCGGCGACAGCCCGACGGCGGGTGCAGAGTTTCGCATCGCGATTGCCGGCCCGCTCGTGACGCTCCTGATCATCGCCGTATGCGTGGCGGTCGGCGCGCTCGCGGGTGGGGGGCTGCGGCATTTCGCAGACGTGGCCGAGCTGCGCTCGGGCGTGCACGCCAGCGCCGGACTCGTGCTGCTGAGCTGGCTCGCGACGATCAACCTCTTCCTGCTGGCCTTCAATCTCGTGCCTGCTTACCCGCTTGACGGCGGTAGGGTCGCGCGCGCGGTGGCCTGGTGGCGCACCGGGGACCGCAACCGCGCCACGATCGCCTCGGCGCGGCTCGGGCAAGCGTTCGCCTACCTGCTCGGCGGCCTCGGCTTTGCGATGCTGCTCGGGGTGCTCAGCGGCGGCACCGCCAGCGGGCTGTGGCTCCTGATCCTCTCCATGTTTCTCGGCCAGGCCGCCCGCGGGGCCGTGCTCCAGAGCACGCTCAGCTCGAAGATCAGCGACGTCCGGATCGCGGACATCATGGACCGCGATCCGGTCGCGATCCCGGGCACGATGTCTCTGCTCGACGCGCGCGAGGAGTTCTTCGCGCGCTACCGCTGGCCTTGGTTTGCAGTCGCGGCGGAGGACGGGCGATACCTCGGCGTCCTACGGCTCGAAGCCGTCGAGCGCGAGCTGTCGGACGGTCACCCGGCGCTGACCGCCGCCGACGCCGCCGAAGCGGAAGCGCCCTGGCAGCTCGACGCTGCGGCGACGCTGGATTCACTGCTCACGACGGAGGGACTGCGTCGGCTCGGTGCCGTGATCGCAGTGGATGCGGAGGGCCGACTTGCCGGAGTCGTGACGCTCGCGCAGGTGCGCCGGGCGCTCACGCCTGTATAGAGTCCGCGCTTCCTGCACCCCGGAGAACACGCGCCTCTAATGCCCGAACACGACGTCCTGATAATCGGTGCCGGCCTCGCCGGCCAGCGCGCGGCGCTTGCGGCCGCCCGGACCGGCGCGACGGTGGCGATCATGAGCAAGGTTCACCCCGTTCGCTCGCATTCCGTGGCTGCCGCGGGGGGAATCAACGCCGCCATCAACATCGCGGATGACTGGCGGTCGCATGCCTACGACACGGTCAAGGGTTCGGACTTCCTCGGCGACCAGGACGCGATCGAAATCATGTGCAGCGAAGCGCCGGCCGAGGTCATGCATCTAGAGCACATCGGCGTGACCTTCCATCGCAACGAGGCCGGTGAGCTCGACCTGCGTGCGTTCGGCGGCGCGTCGATGAAGCGCACAGCCTATGTGGCTGACATCACGGGTCAGGCGATCCTCCACGTGCTGTACGAACAGCTGATGAAGCATTCGGCCACGGTCGACCGCTTCGAGGAATGGTTCACGACCTCATTGATCCTCGACGATAGCGGCGCCTGCGTCGGCGTTGTTGCGCGCGAGATCCGCAGCGGGGCAATGGAGGTGTTCCGCGCGAAGAGCGTGATCCTCGCCTCTGGCGGCGCCGGCCAATGCTTCAAGCCGACGACAAACGCGCTGATCTGCACAGCTGACGGGATCGCTCAGGCCTACCGTGCGGGAGCTCCGCTGATGGACATGGAGATGATCCAATACCACCCCACGACGCTTGCCGAGAACGGCTTCCTGATTACCGAGTGCGCCCGCGGCGAGGGCGCGCACCTGCTGAACAACGCCGGTGAGCGCTTCATGGAGAAAACGGCGCCGAACAAGATGGAGTTGGCATCGCGCGACGTCGTCTCACGCGCTGAGCAGATCGAGATCAACGAGGGACGCGGCGTTGGGCCGGACGGGCAGGGCATCTACCTCGACATCACCGTGGTGCCCCGCAAGCGCACGCTGGAAGCGCTGCGCGAGATCGTCAACATCGGCAAGGACTTCGCCGGCGTCGATATCACGCGCGAGCCGATTGTCATCCAGCCCGGACAGCACTACATCATGGGCGGCGTGAAAACTGACATCCACGGCCAGACGCCGATTGGCGGCCTCTACGCCGCGGGCGAGGTGGCCTGCGTGTCGGTCCACGGCGGCAACCGCCTCGGCGCGAACTCGCTGCTTGACACGCTGATCTTCTGCCGCCGGGCCGGCGAGCACGCGGCGGCGCGCGCCAGTGAGCTCGCAATGCCTGCGGTGAAAGAGGACCAATTGAAGCGAGATAGCGCGATGATCGACACGATCATCGCGCGCGAGAAGACGGGACGGCGAATCTCGGAGATCAAGGACGAACTCGGCACGACGATGAACAAGCACTGTGCGGTCTTTCGCGACGAGAGCGGACTCCAGCAGGCCCTGGAGGTCGTGCGGCGGCTCAAGGAGGAGGCCGAGACTGCCTACATCGATGACCGCGGCACTGTCTTCAACCAGGATGTGCTCGGCGCGATCGAGCTCGGCTACATGATCGACTCCGCGGAGGCCATCGTCGTTGCATCGCTCGAGCGCAAGGAGTCGCGGGGAGCTCAGTTTCGCACGGACTTCCCGGAGCGAAACGACGAGGAGTGGCTGAAGCACATCGACATCTCGATGAACGGCGCCGACGCGCCGAAGGTCGAATATTCACCGGTGACGATCACCCAGTGGCAGCCCGAGGAGAGGAAGTACTAGATGGCGGAATTCACGCTGCGCCTGCGCCGCTACGACCCTGAATCGGGTGAAGCGCCGTACTGGGACGAGCACAAGATTGAGCTCGAGCCACACCGCTCTGTGCTGGAGGGGATTCTTCAGGCCAGGGCCCGGTTCGACGGCTCGATCGCGATCCGCTGTTCGTGCCGCGCGGCAATCTGCGGCTCCTGCGGCGTCCGCGTCAACGGCCAGCCCGGGCTGGCCTGCCACACCCACCCCGACGATGCGCTCGCGCGCTCCACGGACGGCACGATCGAGGTCGAGCCGATGGGCAACATGCCGGTGATCAAAGACCTGATCGTGGACATGGACGCCGTTCACTGGAAGAAGATCCATGCCGTTACCCCTTTCCTGATCAACAAGGAGCCGGTCCCGGAGCGCGAATACATCGTGCCGCGCGAGGCGATGGTCGACGTGACCCAATCGATGGCCTGCATCCAGTGCGGGGCCTGCGTCTCGGACTGCCTTGCGATGGAGGTCGATCCACTTTTCACGGGGCCCGCAGCACTGGCCAAGGCCTACCGTTTCGTCGGCGACCCGCGCGACGCTGAACACGAGGAGCGGCTCGAGTTCCTCGCTGAGGATCCGCACGGCCTCTACACGTGCACGCACTGCTTCAAGTGCGTCGATGCATGCCCCAAGGGCGTCAACCCCATGGGGCAGATCATGCGGCTGCGACGGCTGGCCGGCGACCACGAGATCGACGACCGCAACAACGGCTCGCGCCACGAGCACGCATTCACGCGCAACATCGAGCGGAACGGGATTCTGCACGAGGCCGATCTGCTCCCAGACTCCTACGGTGGCAAGTTCCATCCACGGGCAGTGCCGGAGCTCCTCGCCTCGCTGCCGGTTGCCCTGAAGGGGCTGCTGCGCGGCAAGATCACCCCACGCAAGGCGCTGCTGCACCCGCACAAGGCGTCCAAGCCGTTGAAGCAGATCTTCCGCTCGATTGAGGAGCGCCCCGAGCGCTTCGAGCTGAACCTGTACGTGAGCGGGACGGACGAGGACAACGCCGAACCCGTGGCAGCCGGCGCAACCGACGGCATGCCGTCGGCCCCGGGTCCCGATTCCGAAGGAGCGCATTAGCGTGAAGGTCGCCTACTGGCCCGGCTGCGTCAGCCGCGGCTTCACCCCCGAACTCCACGGTTCGATGGCGCTGGTCGCGCCGCTGCTCGACCTCGAGCTGATCGAACTGGACCGCGCCAGCTGCTGTGGAGCTGGTGTTATCGCCGAGCACAACCAGGAACTCGCAGACACGCTCAATGCCCGCACGTTTGCGATGGCGCAGCAGACGGACGGGGCGATGATGATGAACATCTGCTCGACGTGCCAGGGCGCCCAGTCGGAATGCCAGGAGCGCCTCGATGCGAGCGCCGAGTATCGCTCCCACGTCAACGAAACGCTGGCTCCGGAGGGCCTGAGCTACGAGGCAGGACTGACGAACAAGAATTTCCTCTGGATGCTGGTCGAGGAGATCGGCCTGGATTCGCTGCGCTCGAAGGTGGTGCGTCCGTTGACGAACCTGAAGGTGGGCCCGTTTTACGGCTGCTACATCGTGCGTCCAGCGGATCGCATCGGGATCGACGCCGAGCACCCTCGCCACACCTACCTCGAGCAGGTGATCGACGCTCTGGGCGGCACGGTGATCGACTACGCGGGCTCCCACAAGTGCTGCGGCTTTCCGATCATCACGATGAACAAGACAGCGTCGCTGACGCAGGCCGGCCGCCACCTCGGCGATGCCACGGACGCCAACGCCGACTGTGTGGTGACGCCGTGCCCGCTTTGCCACCTCAACCTTGACCTTCAGCAACCGCTTGCGGGCCCGATCGTCGGCCGCGAGCTCAACATGCCGGTGCTCCATCTCCCCCAGCTCGTTGGGCTTGCGCTCGGGCTCGAGCCGAAGGAGCTGGGGCTGAGCCGCCACATCGTCAAGCCCACGTCGGTGATCGACTGGTCGACGAGCGTGGTCGGGGCCACGGCGTAGCCGGCCGCCCGGCGCCGGCGTGAGCGACAGCGTCAGGCTTGAACTAACGACTCAGCGTCTACTGCTGCGCCAGTGGCGCGAGCAGGACGCCGAGCCGATGGCGCAGATCAACCGCGATCCGCAGGTTACGCGCCTGTTGAACCGACCCACCGACGCGCGCGCGGTCGCCGCCTTCCACCAGGCCACACTCGATCATTGGTCCGAGCACGGCTACGGCCTGTGGGCCGTGGAGTCACGCGAAAGCGAACTGGGAAGTGGCGTGATCGGCTTCGTGGGCGCGGCGTTGCCGACGTTTATTCACGAGTTGGCCGCGCGGCCCGAGCTCGGCTGGCGACTGGCCAGCGATTGCTGGGGCCGCGGCCTCGCGACCGAGGCCGCGCGCGCGGCGCGCGCCGAACCGCTGGGGCCCGCCGCCGGGCTCGATGAGCTGATTTCGATCATCCACCCCGACAACGTGCGCTCGCAGAGCGTTGCCCGCAAGCTCTCGATGCAGGTCGAGCGCGAGGTCCACAACCCGGTGATCAACCGGCAAGTGCAGGTCTGGGTCACGGAGCCGAGCGACGAGGCGTGAGACCCTGGGCGGGGTTGCGGCGCGCGCGCGATGCCGCGCGCGACGCGGCGCTACGCAGACACGAGACCACGCAGCAGCAGCAACTCCGCGATCTGGACGGCGTTCAACGCCGCGCCCTTGCGCAGGTTGTCGCCCACGATCCACAGATTCAAAGCACTTGGGTGCGAGGGATCACGACGGATCCGCCCGACCAGCACCTCGTCGCCCCCTGCGGCTTCGGTCGGCAACGGGTAGATTCCGAGGGCGGGCTCGTCGACCACGCGCACACCGGGGGCGGCGGCAAGCAGCTCGCGTGCCTGCGCGGGCTCAAGCGGAGATCGCAGCTCGATGTTGATCGACTGCGAGTGGCCGATCTTGACCGGCACGCGGGCGCAGGTCGCGGAGATGCGCAGCTCTGGCTCGTCCATGATCTTGCGCGTCTCGAACATCATCTTGCGCTCCTCGGTCGTGTGGTCGTCGCCGTCCTTGAAGCTCTCGACCTGAGGGATGACGTTGTAGGCGATCCGGTGTGGGTAGATCTCTGCGGGCGGCGGCTCGACGCCGTGCAGGAGCGCGTGGGTCTGCGCGTCGAGCTCGGCCATCGCGCGCACGCCGGTGCCGGAGGTCGACTGATAGGTGGAGATCACCAGGCGCTCGATCACCGCCGCATCGTGCAGCGGCTTCAGTGCGAGCACCATCTGCATCGTCGAGCAGTTCGGGTTGGCGATGATCCCGCTGTGGCTCTCGATTGCGTTGGGGTTGACCTCGGGCACGACGAGCGGAACGGCGGTGGACATCCGCCATTGCGAGGAATTGTCGATGACGATCGCGTCGGCGGCAACAAGGCGCGGCGCCCACTCGGCTGACACGCTGGAGCCGGCTGAGAACAGCGCTACATCAAAGTCCTGAATCGACTCGGCGCTCAGAGCCCTTACGGTGAGGCCGCTGTCGAGCTGCCTGCCTGCTGAGCGGCCGGAGGCGAACGGCACGATCTCCCGAGCCGGAAAAGCTCGCTCTTGCAGGATATCGAGCATGACCGAGCCCACGGCTCCGGTCGCGCCCACGACGGCCAGGCGCAGGGTCATCTCACGAACGGCTCTTCGCGTTCGCTCCCGAGCTCGAACGCCTCGTGCAGAGCGCGCACAGCGTCGGGGATCCGGGCCCCGTCGATCACGCAGGAGATCTTGATCGACGACGTGGAGATCATCTCGATGTTGATCTGCTCGTCACCGAGCACACGGAAGACCTTCGCGGCGACCCCGGGGTGCGAGCGCATGCCGGCGCCGACGATCGACACCTTGCCCATCTCCTCGTCGGTCGCGAGATCGTCGATTGCGAGCTCCTCGATCAGCGGTGCGAGCGCGACGTGCGCGCCGCGGATGTCCTCGCGCGGCACGGTGAATGACATGTCGGCGCGCCGTTGGCCGTGAATCGGCTCGTTCTGGATGATCATGTCGACGTTGACCTGTGCATCAGCCAACGCGGAGAAGATCCTCGCGGCGACCCCTGGCTGGTCGGGCACGCCGAGGAGCGTCAGGCGGGCTTCGCCCGTGGAATGAGTCACGGCTGTTACGAGCGGTCGCTCCATCGTTTCCTCCTCGGAGACGACAACGGTACCGGGACGGTCGTCGAAGCTGGAGCGGCAGTGAATCCGCACGCCGTGGGTGCGCGCGTACTCGACGGAGCGAAGCTGCAGCACGCCGGCCCCGGACGCGGACATCTCGAGCATCTCCTCGAAGGAGACGACCGGCAGCTTGCGCGCGTTCGGGACGATCCGCGGGTCGGCGCTGAAGACCCCGGCCACGTCGGTGTAGATCTCACACTCCTCGGCCCCTACGGCTGCCGCGACGGCGACTGCTGTGGTGTCCGAGCCGCCGCGCCCGAGCGTCGTGACGTCACGCGAGGTGGAGATCCCCTGGAAGCCGGCGACGAGCACGATCTGCTCTGCGGCAAGAGCTTCGTTGATGCGCCCGGCGCGCACGTCGACGATGCGGGCCTTGGTGTGGGTGGTATCTGTCACGATGCCCGCCTGTGATCCGGTCAGTGACAGCGCGCTGTGCCCAAGGTCGTTGATCGCCATCGCGCACAGGGCGCAGGAGATCCGCTCGCCGGTCGACAGCAACATGTCCATCTCGCGGGGATCGGGTACCGGCGAGACCTCCTGGGCCATCCCGATCAGCTAGTCGGTCGTCTTGCCGCGAGCGGACAGCACCGCTACGACGCGAAAGCCAGCCTCGCGTTTGTCTACGATGCGCCGCGCGGCGCGCTTGATCCGCTCGGCGTCTGCGACGGAGGTGCCGCCGAATTTCATTACCACGATGGGCATCACAGGCGGGGAGGATATTCAGTGAGGCGCGCGGGCCCCCGCCCCCGTGTTGTGGTGATCGCAATCGTCGTCGCGGCAGCGCTCGGGGCGCTGCTTGCGATCCTGCAGGGGCCGGCCGACAACCGCGGCGCCCGGAGGGACCGCGGCGGTGGCCTGTCAGCCGCGCCGACGCGGACCGCTACGCCCTAGTCGCGCTTCGTCTCGCCGTCAGAGTCCTTTTGGCCCTTGACCTCGGGGGTGTCCATCCCGTCGACGGCGAGCGGGATCGGCTCGCCCTTGTAGTCCTCGGGGTTGTCGACCTTCTCGCCGTCGGCCGACACCGAGCCGTCCTCGTGGTGGACCAGCGTTGGGCCGAGCTTTTCTGTCGGGCCCTCGCCGTAGGGCTCATCGTCCTCGTCGCCCATCGTGATGAACTTGGCCTTGCCGTCGGGCCACTTTTTGAGGTCGCTGGGAAGCTCGTCCTGCTGCTCGAATTCGCGCATCGTTTCGCGCGCCTGCTTGTCCTCCGCTTCGCTGTTGCCCTGACGGCCGGCTTCGGCCTTGCCGTCGGCGCCCTCGGCGGTGCTGACGCCTCCGCCTTGCTGCGTCGCCTCACGGTCGGCCTCACTCGCGGACGGCACTTTGCTGTCAGCCGGGCTGGTCTCCTCAGCCATTTTCTCACTCCTCTTTGGTTGCTCGCCCTTCGGGTACCCGCAGCGCTGGGAGGCTAACCGGCGCCAGGGTGTAGTCCGGCCTGGAGGGGGTAGCATCGCAGCAGCATGAACGTGCTCCGTACGAAGAGCGTCGCGCAATCGATTGCTGACACGGAGGCGCCTGACACGCGGCTGAAGCGCGTACTCGGCCCGGTCGATCTCGTGGTCTTTGGCGTCGGCGTGATCGTCGGCACCGGCATTTTCGTGCTCACGGGCAAGGCCGCGGGCACCCTTGCCGGGCCGGCGATTGCGCTCTCGTTCGTTGCCGCCGGCATCGCGTGCGCTCTGGCGGCGCTTTGCTACGCGGAGTTCGCCTCGTCGGTCCCGGTCGCAGGCTCCGCTTACACGTTCTCCTATGCGAGCCTGGGCGAGCTTGTCGCGTGGATCATCGGCTGGGACCTGATGCTCGAACTTGCGCTCGGTGCGGCGACGGTTGCCTCGGGCTGGTCTGACTACTTCCGCGTCGTGATGAACGACACCTTTGGTGTGAATTTGCCGACCTGGGTCGATGGCGCTCACCACAACCTTGTCGCGGCCGCGGTCGTACTCCTGCTGACAGTTCTGTTGTGTTTTGGGATCAGCATGTCCAGCCGCGTAAACGCGACGATCGTGCTGATCAAGATCGCCGTTGTGCTGTTGGTCATCGTGGCGGGACTGTTCTACGTCAAGAGCGCCAACTACCACCCGTTCATCCCGCCATCGGGCTCGCACGGAGCGCCGGGCAGCTCGACGCAAACGAGTGTGCTTCAGGACATCGGCCTGGGCACGGGCACGTTTGGCGTTGGCGGCATCTTCACCGGTGCGGCGCTCGTCTTCTTCGCCTTCATCGGCTTTGACATTGTTGCGACGGCCGCTGAGGAGAGCCGCAACCCGCAGCGCGACCTACCGATCGGCATCTTCGGCTCGCTGGTGATCTGCACGGTGCTCTACGTCGCGGTTTCGCTCGTCGTGGCTGGCATGGTGAAGTACAACCAGATCCAGATCAAGGCGCCGCTCGCCAATGCCTTCCGCTCGGTGGGCGAGTCAGGAATCGCTCAGGTCGTCTCGTTCGGCGCCCTGGCGGGGCTGACGAGCGTGATGCTGATCCTGATGCTCGGTCAGAGTCGCGTGTTCTTTGCGATGAGCCGCGACCGGCTGCTGCCTCCTATCTTTGCGCGCGTCTCCGAGCGCTACCGCACCCCTTATCGCACAACTATCGTTACGGGCATCATCGTCGCGGCGCTCTCCGCATTGCTCACGCTCGACACGCTCGCCGACCTCGTCAACATCGGCACGCTGTTTGCGTTTGTGCTCGTCTCGATCGGTGTGCCCCTACTGCGCCGCTCGCAACCTGGGCTCGAGCGCCCGTTCCGCACGCCCTGGGTCCCGCTTGTGCCGATCCTCTCCGTGATGGCCTCGGTGTACCTGATGCTCAACCTGCCGGGAGCGACCTGGCTGCGCTTCTTCGTCTGGATGGCGCTTGGCCTCGTGATCTACCTCGCCTACGGCGCTCGTCACAGCCGGCTCAGCACCGGCGAGGGAAACATCGAGCCTGGCACCGCAGCGGGCGCGCGCCCGGCTCCCTGAGCGCGAGTCCGCCCGAGCTCAGGCTCAGGCGCGAGCGGCGTAGCGGTGATGCAGCATCAGGTCATTGCCGTCGGGGTCGGTGAAGAAGGCCATCTGGCAAACCCCTGTGTCCAGGATCTCGCCGCTGAACTCCACTCCTTTGGCCTCCAGTTCGCTGCGCGCCGCGGCGACGTCGTCAACGTGGAGCGCGGGATGGGCGTTCTTCTGCGGCGCGAACGGCAGCCCGAGCCGCTCGGGCTCCCAAATCCCAAAGCAGGTCTCCCCGATCCAGAACTCGAATTGCCCGCTTTCGTCGGGGCGCAGCCCGAGTTTGTCGATGTAGAACGTCCGCGAGCGCTCGCTATCACGGGAGGGAACACCGATGAAGTCGAGCTTGTCAGTCATCGGCGGATCGTAACTCAATTGCTCGTGGTCCGCCTTGGCTCATCAATACGCAAACAGCTCGACCCGGTAGCCGTCGGGGTCGGCGATCTGGACGCGCACGAAGCGCCCGTCGTCCTGCCATTCCGTCTCGTGTGCTCCGGCCTGGCGGAGGTCCTCACGCGCGCGTCGTACCTCGTCGGCGCCAGCCACCTGGAAGCCGAAATGATTGGTGCGGGGGAGCCCGGATGGCACGGCGCCCTCGCTCAATGCGAGCAGCGAGCCGTCGGGTGAGCCGAGAATCAAGAGGCTCTCATCCTCGTGCACCCGCTCCTTCAGTCCGAAGTGTCGGCCGTAGAAGCGCGCGGAGCGCTCTCGATCGCTCACGGTCAGGGCGACGTGATTCAGCGGCACTCGTCGATCATCGCAGAGCCCTGCGGCGCGGCGGCGGGCGGGGGCATGCGGCGGAACTCGGGCGGTGCTCGCTGCCGACCTCAGACGGCGCGCCGCCCGGCCAGCGCCTTCCCCAGCGTCAGCTCGTCGGCGTATTCGAGATCGGCGCCGACGGGCAGTCCGCTTGCCAGTCGCGTCACTCGCAGTGAGGGATGGCGCTCGCGCAGCCCGGCGGCGACGTGCAGCGCGGTTGCCTCGCCGGTCGTCGTGGGGTTCGTGGCGAGCACCACCTCGCTGACGCCGTCGCCAGCGCGCTCGTATAGCTCTGCGATCCGCAGGTGTTCGGGGTCGACCCCGTCGATCGGACTCAATGCCCCGCCCAGCACGTGGTAGCGCCCGCGGAACTCGTGGATGCGCTCCATCGGGATGACGTCGGACGGCTCCTCGACGACGCAGATCACACTGGAGTCGCGCCGCTCGTCCTCGCAGATCCGGCATCGCGAACCCTCAGCGAGGTTGAAGCACACCTCGCATAGTCCGATCCGCTGCTTCACCTCGCGGATCGCGTCGGCCAGCGCTGCGGCATCCTCGTCGGAGGAGCGCAGCACGTGGAAGGCGAGCCGCTGGGCGGTGCGGTTGCCGATCCCCGGTAGCTTGCCAAGTTCGGAGACGAGTCGCTGGATTGGGGCGGCGTACAAACGCCTAGAACCCGGGTAGTCCGAGGCTGCCGAGGTCGAGGCCGCCGGTGGCGCCGCCCATCTTCTGTGCGGCCAGCTCCTGTGCGGCTCGCAGGCCCTCATTGACCGCGGCGAGCACCATGTCGGCGAGCAGTTCGGGATCCTCGGGATCGATCGCCGCGGGGTCGATCTCGATCGCGCGCAGCTCTAGCGCCCCGGACACCGTGACGGACACCATGCCGCCGCCGGCTGAGGCGCTGACCGTGGCGGCGGCGAGCTCCTCCTGGGCTTTGACCATGTCGGCCTGCATCTTCTGGACCTGCTTCATCATCTGCTGCATGTTTGGCTGGGGCGACATCAGCGCTCCTCTTTGGTGGCGGTCGGGTGGATGCCGAGTTCGTGCGCGCCGAACTCGCTCTTGAGCCGCGCGACCCACTCATCTTCGCTCAGCGGCGCTGCGCTCGGCGACGTCGCTCCCTGCTCGAGCGCGCGCAACTCGTACTCGATCGACAGCGCGTGACCGCTGACTGCGGCGACCGCCTCGAGCACGGCGGCGCGGTTTTCCCTGTCTTCCGCGCGGCGCCGCAGGAACGCGGCGTCCTCGTCGAACGCGAGCACGAGCCGTCGCTGCTCGAGTACGACGGGGCGTGCGTGGGTGATCACAGCGGCGAGGAACCCGTTCTCGGAGCCGACATGCTCTAGGACCGCTGGCCAGATCGCCCGCATCTGCTCGAGCGTGGGCGGCGCGGGAGCGTCCGCTGGGGATGCCTCCGGTCCCGGGGGCGACGGGACCGAGGACTCGCTGGTCGACGGGGAGGGAGCGTTCGGCACGGGCGGCGGGACGGCGGGCGTGGGCGCGGCGAGGGGTGCGCGCTCGAGTCGCTCGATCCGGGCGAGCAGTGCCTGCACGCCGGGGTCGACCTCGGGCGAAGCGGCCTTGACGAGCGCTAGCTCTAGTTGCGTGCGACCGTCGGAGCCGGCGCGCAGCGCCTCCATCGCGGCGGCGAGCAGGTCGAGCAGGCGCACCAGCGCGGCGCTGTCGATCTGCGCTGCCTGCTCGGCGAGGCGCGCGTCTCGCTCTGGGGTTACCGAGAGCTCGGCTGGCACTGCTCCGTCGAGCGTGCGCACGACGAGCAGCTCGCGGGCGTGGGCCTCGAGCTCGCGGACGAAGCGCGTCGGTTCGTGGCCGCCCTCGACGCAGCGGGCGACGGCCAGCAGCGCGGCGCGGGAGTCGCCGAGGTGCACGGCGTCGAGCGTGCCGAACAGGAGCTCGGCGTCGGCAACGCCGAGCACCGCCAGCGCATCCTCCAGCGCCAGGCGCGGGCCGGAGTAGGTGCTGAGCTGCTCGAGCGTCCCGAGCGCGTCGCGGAAGGATCCCTGAGCGTGGCGGGCCAGCAGCGCGATCACCTCGGGCGGAGCCTCGATCGACTCGGCCTGCGCGGCGCGGCGCAGGACGGCGGCGATCTGTTCGGCGCTGGGGCGATGGAAGTCGAAGCGCAGGCAGCGATCCACGACGGTCGGCAGCACCTTCTGCGCCTCGGTCGTGGCAAGCACGAAGACGGTGTTGGGCGGCGGCTCCTCGAGCGTCTTGAGGAACGCGTTCCAGGCCGCGGTGGACAGCATGTGTGCTTCGTCGAGGATGTAGACCTTGGTGCCCCCGGACACCGGTGCGTAGGCGACGGACTCGCGCAGCGAGCGGATGTCGTCGACGGAGTTGGAGGAGGCGGCGTCCATCTCGATCACATCGAGCGAGGTTGCGGCGGCGATCGAGCGGCACGACTCGCATACGCCACATGGGTCGACTGTGCGCCCCTGCACGCAGTTCAGGCAGGCCGCGAGAATCTTTGCCATCGATGTCTTGCCGGTCCCGCGCGAGCCGACGAACAGGTAGGCGTGATGGACGCGGTCGCGCTCGACGGCGTTTGAGAGCGTGCGCACGACGTGCTCCTGCCCTACGACATCGGCGAAGCTGCGGGGGCGGTGGCGGCGATAGAGCGAGGGGCCGGCGGACACGGAGCGCCAGTGTACTCGCGCTCCGTGGCGGCGGCCCGATAGCTTGCGCGCGATGGCACGGCTTCGCCTCGCTGCCCTGCTGGCCCTACTTGCGGGGGCGATCCGGCTCCTCCTGGGGGGCGGCCTGGTCAACTACGACACGCTGTATGCGATCGTCTGGGGGCGCGATCTTGCCCATGGGCGCCTGCCGGATTACGCGGTCTCGATCGCCCCCACGCCTCACCCGTTGGCCACGCTGCTGTCGATCCTGCTCTCGCCACTGAGCTCGCATGGCGTTCGCGGCGTGCACGGCGAACTCGCGAGCGATGTCGTGCTGGCGGGGGCGCTGCTCTCCCTCGCGGCGCTCGGCTACCTGGTCTATCGCCTCGGCTCGGAATGGTTCAACCGCTGGACGGGCGCACTGGCGGCGGCGATTGTGCTGACCCGCCAGCCGGTGCTGGATTTCGGCTCGAGGGCGTATGTCGACGTGCCCTACCTCGTGCTTGTCCTATCGGCGCTGCTGATCGAAACGCGCCGCCGGCGGGCGGGCGCCTCGGTGCTGGCGCTGCTTGCCGTTGCGGGATTGCTGCGGCCGGAGGCCTGGCTGCTGTCGGCGGCCTACTGGCTCTGGCTGGCGCGCGGTGAAGACGCGGACCCCCGTGAGCTGGCGCGGCTCGCGGCGCTGGCGGCGGCTGGGCCGCTGCTCTGGTTTGCAGCTGACCTGGCAGTGACCGGCAACCCGCTGCATTCGCTCACCGGCACGCGCCACACGGCCCGCGTCCTGGGGCGCGTTACGGGGATCGCGAACGTGCCCGGCACGGCGCCGCGCAGGCTGGGCGAAATTCTGCGCGAGCCGGTGCTCTACGGCGCGGCGGTGGGCGGCGCGCTGTCGCTTCTCTGGCTACGCTCGCGGGCGCTGCTCGGGGCGGCTTGCGGTCTTCTTGCGCTGCTTGCTTTCACGGCTCTCGCGGCAGCGGGACTGCCGATCATCACCCGCTACCTGCTGCTACCGGCGGTGCTGCTGGCGATCTTCTGCGGCGCTGGTGCTTTCGGCTGGCTCGAGCTGGCCCGCGGCGACCCGCGGCGCCGGCGTTGGGCTGCTGCGGCTGCCACAGTTGGGCTGGCGCTGCTCGTGTTCATCCCCTCGCAGGTCGACCGGATCGGCATGCTGCGCTCGACGCTGCGCGGACAGCAGCGGATCCAGGCCGACCTTGCGAGGCTGATCAGGAACGGCTCGATCGGACGTGCGTGCGGCCCGATCTCCGCCCCCAACCACCGACCGGTGCCACTGCTCGCGCTGTGGCTGAACGTCGAGCCGCAGAGCATCGCTGCCTACCCGGCCGCGCGCGGCACCTACCTCACCGCGGCAACGCCGGCGGTTGCCAAGGCCTATGTGCTCGACAAGCGCGACCCCGTCCAGACGCTCGCCGAGCCTCCTGCGGGCTTCAGCCCCGCGGGGGGCGACGCGTCCTGGCGCGTGCTGCGGCGGTGCGGCTGAATGGACCGTGCACCCCGCTTCGAGGCCCGATCTCGCGGAGCCCGCATCGTCTCGTGGCTCCGGCCCGAGAACTCCCGCCGCGCCTGCCGGCACCCGCTTAAGGCTGCTTCCTTCCGGATCTGACCTGGTTCGCGGACCGACACCGCAGGGGACTCGCACCATCAACGCCCTGGACGATGGGGCGACCCGCAGGACGCGCCCCTCGGAAGGGAATTCGGCCCCGCTAGAGCGGATTGCGGGTTCAGGGCTCCGCTACGTCCCCGCCTAGCACGGTCCGCGGCGCATCGTAGCCGGATTCTGCGGAGCGGGAGCGGCACGCGGTCGCGGGGCCGCCACTCGACGCGCGCAACGTCGATCCTGTTGGTGTAGTTGTATGTGCAAATACTTTCCCTCACCCCAAGGAGCTTCAACCAGATGACCACGGCGATCGAGCAGAAAATTCCGCACGGCACCTGGAACGTCGACCCGAGCCATTCGAGCGTGGAGTTCCAGGTCAAACACATGGCGATTGCGACGGTGAAGGGGTTCTTCGACGAGTACGAGGGCACGATCGAGATCGGCGACACGCCGGGTTCCACGAAGGCCCACGGCAAAGTGAAGGTCGCCGCGTCAACACGCGCGAGGCCAAGCGGGACGAGCATCTGCGCTCGCCGGATTTCTTTGATGCGGAGAATCATCCGGAACTGAGTTTTCAGTCGACGGAGATCGAGAGCCTTGACGAGGACACCTTCAAGATCAAGGGTGAGCTGACGATCCATGGCGTGACGAAGCCAGTTGAACTCGAGGCGGAGGTCAGCGCGGCGGACGAGGATCCTTGGGGCAATCAGCGCGTCGCGCTTGATGTTGCGACTTCGATCAAGCGCTCGGACTTCGGCATGGCGTTCAACCAGGCGCTTGGCTCGGGCAACATGCTCGTGGGCGACAAAGTCAAGATCCTGCTCTCGCTTTCGACGGTCAAGGCTGCCTGAGGCTGCTCCCACGGTGGCGCGCCGCGCTGCGCCACCGTGTCCCGCGTAGAATCTCGCCGGCCAGGGCGCGTAGCTCAGTGGGAGAGCGCTCGCTTCACACGCGAGAGGTCGCAGGTTCGAAACCCGCCGCGCCCATTCAGGAAAAACCTGCAAAACAGCGATTTCGACGCAAGGTGAAGATCTTACATCCGCCGCAGAGCCCCCAAGAGGAAGCGGTTTGTGCCACTTTGTGCCACTCCGTGTCGCGGATCATCGTCGAGGGCGGAGTGTCGGCTGGCGCATTCCGACCTGTCTAGAATCGTCGCGCATCCAAACGGACGGAGGGCATATGAGCGAGGGGACCAGGGCCGTTGTCGTCGGCCCAAACGACGGGACGAGGATTGAGGGACCAGTCGGCGGACCACTCGTCTTCAAGGTTCGCGGCGACCAGACCGACGGCGCGCTGACTGCGCTGGAGAACGTGATTCCGCCGGGCCAGGGGCCGCCGCTCCACACGCACGCACACGAGGATGAATCGTGGTACGTGATCGACGGGGAACTTCGCTTCAGGCTCGGTGGTGACCTGCAGCGCGCACCCGCGGGCTCCTTTGTATTCGTCCCGCGAGGCACTCCCCACTGCTTCCAAAACATCGGCGACACGCCCGCGCGCATCCTCGTGATGTTCACGCCGTCCGGGATGGAGCGCTTCTTTGACCAATTCGCCGCACTCTCGGCACCTGAACCGGAGGCGTTCCGAAGCATCGGCTCGCCGCTCGGTATGGACGTTATCGGTCCGCCCCTGGCGCAATCCGACCCCGTGTAGCTGCTGAAGTGGATCAGCGGCCCTGGCCTAAGGTAGTTGCGACAATCGGCGTCTGTCGTTACCGCTTATCTCAACGGCGTCGCTGAGTCCTTGGACGCCTCCTGCTACCAGTGCACGGAGCCGCTCGCGGTCCCCCGGCCCCATTCGCATCACGCGCAGGTAGTAGCGGTGAGTGACGCTGGTGTCGGCGTGTCCGAGTTGTTCGGCGACGTAGGCGAGGTCCTCGCCCATCGCCAAGCGCACAGAGCAGCAGGTCTTTCGCGCGGAGTGCATCGTGATGCTGTGCGGGAGAGGCGTGAGGTCACGCTTCGTCAGATTGCTGTTCGCGCGCTCGATCACGGGTCCCCAGACGCGCTGGCGTGCGTTGTCTTTGGTGCGGGCGGTCCCGCGCGCCGTCGGCAGCACCAGGTCGTCGGGGCCGGTGCTCCTGCTGTTCGCTTTGTGCGCCGCTAGCTCGTCGCGCAGAACCGGCAGGAGCCGCACCCATCGTGCCGCTGCGTCAGTCTTCGTGCCCGGCACCCGCAGCCGACCGGCCGCAAGATCGACGTGCCGCCAGCGCAGTGCGCACGCTTCGCTGATTCGCAGGCCGCCGAACATCAAGACCGCTACGAGCGCGCGGCGGGCGCCGCGCCGATCAGCGCGAGCTTCGCTGTCGAGTTCGCCCGCAGCGCGGAGCACCGCAAGAACGTGCTCGGCATTGTCCAAGTAGTCGCGCTCGAACCTTGGGACCTTGACCTTGCGCTTGCCCACCCTCACGGGGTTGCGAGTGATCAGCTCGTACTCCACCGCAACCTCCAGGATCTGCCCGAGCCTTGTCAGCAGCTTGTTCACCGAGGCCGGACCGAGGGTGGCTTGGCGCAGCTTGCTGTGCGTGAAGCGATCGACTTCGGCGACCGATATTTCGCTGAGCGCGTGCGCGTGAAAGAACACCAGCAGATGGTCTAGCTGCCAGCGGTAGTCCTTGACGGTGTTCTCCGCCAACCCTGAGCGCGTTGCCTCAAACCAGTCGCTAGCGAACTGCCAGAACGACGGATCGGGATCAACATCGGGAACCGGCTCGGGCTTTATTGGATGCCACAAGCCCCTGCGTGCATCCGCGACAAGATTCTGCGCGTGCTGCTCGGCGAGGGCCTCAGTCATGCCATCCCTGCCGTGACCCAGCACAACCGAACGGCGCTTTCCGTTGACCTGGATGCGCGTCCGGTAGGTCGTGCCGCTCTTGCCTTTGTACTTCTCGACTTTGCCCTTCGGTGTGCGTGCCATCAGCGGTCCCTCCGGTCGTAATGCCGAAGGTGACCGCCAGATAGCGAACGCGTCAGCAGTACGCTGACGAGCGCGCCGAAGGCTGCAACCTTCGGAGCCACGGGGCCGGTCGTTAACGCGACGCGGCCCCACCTATTTGCGTCCACGATTCTACCGTGGACGGGCAGCGG
>JBPCQX010000029.1:0-3032 GCA_050997675.1 Solirubrobacteraceae bacterium | reverse complement strand
GCTCGAGCCCCCGCGGGCCGAACGAGAGCTCGGCGTTGGCCTGGGTCGCGACCGCGCCGACCCCGGGCCGGGCCCACGGAACGATCGGGCCGACCGAGAACCAGTGCGATTGGACCGCGACGCC
This sequence comes from Solirubrobacteraceae bacterium, assembly GCA_050997675.1. Lineage (GTDB taxonomy): Bacteria > Actinomycetota > Thermoleophilia > Solirubrobacterales > Solirubrobacteraceae > Palsa-513. The sequence goes on along the minus strand of JBPCQX010000029.1, from coordinate 2,908 downwards.
CAGCTCTCCGCTGGCGCTGTCACGAGCGACGATCGAGTAGGTCACGCGGTAAGGGTACGGCCGGAGGCTATGCTGGCGATCCGCCCCGACGCGTCCCTGGAGGGATGGCCATGCGACAGCTCGCCCTGATAGTGACCGTGACCGGATGCATCGCCGCTTTCGGCCTCGCGGGGTGCGGCAGCTCGAGCTCGAGCTCTAACGCCGGGGGCGGATCGACGGCCGCGTCCTCCACCAGTGGCACTACGCACTTCGCCAAGACGAAGTTCCTGCTGCACGCCGGGCGGGCCCTCGGTGCCTTTCACCACTTCATCTAAAGCCCGTCAAGGCCGGTGACCTCAAGCACCCGTTCGCGCACAAGCTGACGCTGATCAAGGCGGGAGCGGCCGCAACCACTGGACGCCGGCGATGAACACCACGCTCCTGCTCACCGCTCCGTTCCTCGGCGTCGCCGTCGGTGCTCGCCGGCTGCTACCCGGCAATCCGCGCCGCCAGGATCACACCGATGGCGGCACTGCGCTCCTGACGTCAGCCGACGACGCGTTAGTCGACGCCGGAGAGATCGCCGAACGCCCGCCTATCGGTCGTGATCACGGTGCGGCCGATCGCCATACCGCTCGCGGCGATCTGCAGACCCAGGTGGAGAGCAGACCCAGGTGGAAAGGAAGAGCTGCTCGGCTGATGACGCGGTCGGGCTGACCAGCGCCTCCACGCGCCCGAAAGCACCTTCAGTCACGAATATGTCCACGAACGTGACCGTATGCGTAGCGTCGGACGTGATCGGAGCAGGCCGCGGAGAGCTACTAGGAGCCTCTCCCCGCGCAACTTCATTCGGCCTAGTCCGTTCTTGACTGCAGATGAGCATCTGCGCCACTAGATCCTTGATCGTGCGCTCCCTGGTCGTGCTGCTGGCAACCGCCGGAGCGTGGGCCGGAATGGTGTCGTCTGCTGCTGCCCACCCGGCGAGCAGCCGGACGTTGGTCCTTCACCCCAATTTTCAACGGGTGCAAGGCAACTATCTCGTCGCCAGCGACCGGTACGTGTTCATCAGCGGCAGCCCGTTTGACGGTGAGGGCGGCGCCGGGGTCCTGATCGACGGGAGCACAGGACACCGCACAACGATTTCACGGCCGGGCTGTCTGCCATCTGCACTTGGCGGCCCGTGGCTTGCGTTTACCTGCGGCGCTGGCGCCAGTCAGTCCTTTCAGCTCTACAACATCCCCACCGGTCAGTCACAGCCCTTCACCAGCACCATCCCGTACCAGGACTGCACCATCTATTGCGTGGCGATCGCCGCTGTGGGGACCGACTGGGTGGCGCTGGAGCCCCCTGCCGGGGACGAACACGACGTTCCGACGTTCGAATTTCAGAACCTGAACACCGGCGCAACCACGGGCGACCCGACCAACTCCATGACAACAGTCGATCTCAACTCTCCCCAGCTGGTTGAGAAGGTGTGCCGACCGTTGACCGTCCCTGCGGTCTCAAACGGCTACTCGTCGGGCTGGGGGTCGCTGACTTACGAGGACGGCTATGCGATCGCGTCCGGCGGGGGGGCCTATCTCGAGCGCTGCGGGAGCCACCTGCATGACTTCCTCACTTTCACCATCCCCGACTATCTCTCCGCCTACGTTGGATACGGATATGGATGCCCGCACCTCGCTTGTCCTCCCGCGAGCAACTCACAGGCGATCGTCTGGGAGTCCGCCGCCGGCCGGCTCAGCGGGATCTTCCTTCCCAGCAGGCGGAGGTTCACGATCCGAGTCCCGACAAACGTGGATCCGCAAGGCGCTTTAGGCGGCTTTGCGAACGGCGACCTTTACACGCTGGCGCTGACGCCAAGGACCCTCTACCTGATGAACCAAACGGGTGTCTGGAGCATTCCGGCCCCCGCCGCGCCAAGGACAGGAGCAACGACTTGCGGGACGCCCTACACGTTCAAAGTCGACGGCAAGGCCATTCCGTCGGGAAGTTGCGCGGCGACGATTGGGCCAAAGTTTCCTCTGCTGACGGTCCGTGTCGGTCGCCGATTCTCGGTGCAAATCCTGCACGAAGAAGATGGCCGACTGGATTTCCCGGTGCCAGCCCCGACTACTACCACGGTGCGCCTTCTTGGGCGCAGAGGATCAACCGCCAGCTACCTTGCGCGGTCACGCGGTACGACCACGCTAGTCAGTCGACATACCCGCTTCTGCGCAAACACCGATCCCCACATCGGGACCTGTACAGCGCTCAAAGTACGGGTCGTCGGCCCCTGAAGCTTGGCACGGCAAACTGACCGGTCGGTCGGCTGGCTGCGCCACGCCTTCCCTGAGACGGCGCTCTTCGCGCCGCGGGCGGCTCCACTCCAGCTAACAGCTAACCCACGAGCTCGAGCAAACTCCGGCGGGATCGAGCCGGCCAGCACAGGAGGCGACCGCGCAAGCGGCTTGAGTCCCGGTGTTGAGTCAAAAAGTGACTCTACGGTCGGCTTTGAAGGAAGCCAGCGGTCCGGCGTTGCAGGAAATGTCAGGCCGGTGCTCTGGCGATCAGAGCCCACACTCGATGGGGAACGCTCAGTGGCTCGTCGGAAAAACGCCTGGTCAGCAGATGTGCGAGCTCGGCGTCGAAGTTGGCGACTACTGGGTCGGGCAGGCTGGCGCCGATGCCGTTGCAGCTCCTCATCCGACCTCGCCACGCCTCATGGGAGTACGCAACGGCGACATCGAAGCTAAACGTCTCTAAGCCGGTGAAGCCGGCTTCGGCCGCATCCAGCGTCCAGTCTGCGTGGATGCCGGTGCCGCCGGCCATCGCCCAGGAAGGATTGTGCTTCAGGATCAGGGCTTCGGTCGCCGCACAAACGTTCCCCGCCAACGGCAGATAATCCATGTGGCAGATGACGAGCGCTCCCCCCGCTACCAGGAGACGACGC
>JBPCQX010000020.1:0-4199 GCA_050997675.1 Solirubrobacteraceae bacterium | reverse complement strand
CGCGCATTCACGGCCTGGAGAACGCGATGTCCTTTGAGATGCTTGAGCTACCGCACGGGGTTGTCGGCCTCGCGCTCAACCTCGAGTCAGACAACGTTGGCGCGGTCCTGTTCGGCCCGTGGGCGCGCATCGTCGAAGGCGACACCGTGAAGCGCACGGGCCGGCTGCTCGAGATTCCTGTCGGCAAGGGCATGCTCGGACGCATCGTCTCTCCGCTCGGTCAGCCGCTCGACGGCAAGGGTGAGATCGAGTCCGAGGCCACGCGCCCCGCGGAGTTCAAGGCCCCGGGCGTGGTCCAGCGCCAGCCGGTAACCGAACCGATGCAGACGGGCCTGAAGGCGATCGACTCGATGATTCCGATCGGCCGCGGGCAGCGCGAGCTGATCATCGGCGATCGCCAGACCGGCAAGACCGCGATCGCGATCGACACGATCATCAACAACCGCGACAGCGGCATCATCTCCGTCTACGTCGCGATCGGCCAGCGGATGGCGACGGTCGTCCAGCTCGCCGAGACGCTGCGCGAGGCAGGCGCGCTCGAGAACACGATCATTGTCGCGGCGCCCGCTGATGAGGCGGCCCCGATCAAGTTCATGGCACCGTACGCCGGTTGCGCGATGGCTGAGCATTTCCTCTACAACGGCGGCCACGCCCTCTGCATCTATGACGATTTGACCAAGCACGCCTATGCCTATCGTCAGATGTCGCTGCTGTTGAGGCGCCCGCCGGGCCGCGAGGCCTACCCAGGCGACGTGTTCTACCTGCACTCCCGCCTGCTCGAGCGTGCGGCAAAGCTGAACGATGAGCTCGGCGGCGGATCGCTAACCGCCCTGCCGATCATCGAGACGCAAGCGGGCGACGTCTCTGCCTACATCCCGACGAATGTGATCTCGATCACCGACGGTCAGATCTTCCTCGAGCCAAAACTGTTCTACTCCGGCGTCAGGCCCGCGATCAACGTCGGCATCTCGGTCTCTCGGGTCGGCGGCAACGCGCAGATCAAGCCGATGAAGAAGGTCGCCGGACGCCTGAAGCTGGAACTCTCCCAGTACCGCGACCTCGAGGCGTTCGCGCAGTTCGGCTCCGACCTCGACGCCGACACCCAGCGCACGCTCGCGCGTGGTGCCCGGCTCGTTAAGACGCTCAACCAGGGCGAGCGCCAGCCGCTCGCCGTCGAGGACCAGGTAGTCCAGGTGTATGCCGCCACGAACGGTTTCCTGGACCGGCTGAACGTCGATCGCGTCGAGGAGTTCCACGAGGGACTGGTGAAGCGGATGCGCGGCGAACACGATGAGCTGCGCGAGAAGATCGCAGGCGGCGACTGGTCGGACGAGACCGTCGAGGCCGTCAAGCAGGCGGTCGATCAGTACACACAGGACTTCGGCTACGACCTCGACGAGGAGGGCGAGCCGCTCGACGATGACTCTGAGCGCTCGGAGGGCTCCGGGTCCGGGTCCGGCAAACGCTCGGAATCCGGCGACGACGGCGGGCACGACTCGGACGGCGGATCGGACGACAAGTCTCCCGGCGAGCACGAGACCGAGACAGCGGCGGCCTGAGCGACGTGTCCCAGCGAGATGTCAAGAACCGGATCGCGAGCACGAAGAACGTGCAGAAGATCACGAGCGCGATGGAAGCGGTCTCAGCTGCGCGCCTGCGGCGCGCCGAGCAACGCATCGTTGCGCTGCGTCCCTATGTGGACGCGATCCGGCGGATGACCCGCCAGGCCGCGGAAGCCGCGGGGGCTGAGGCTTCCTCGCTGCCACTGCTGGTCGAGCGCGACGAGCAGTCGACGGTCGCGCTGGTCCTGATGACCGGCGATCGCGGTCTGGCCGGAGCGTTCAACTCGCAGATCCTACGCGCCGGAATTCGGGCAGCTGACGCGCTCTCCGGCCAGCAGGTCGTCTGGTATGCGTCGGGACGGCGCGGTGTCTCGTCGCTTGCCTTCCGGGGCAAGGAGGTGCGCGGCAGCTACACAGGCTTCACGGATCGCCCGTCGTTTGCCGACGCACGCGAGATCGCCGACGACCTGATGGCTGCCTACTCAGACGAGAAGATCGACCGCGTCGAGATTTTCTACAACGGCTTCGTCTCGGCGTTGACCCAACAGGTGCGTCGCGAGGTGCTGCTACCCGTCACAGAGGCGGACGTGCTCGGCGAGCAAGATCCCGAGGGGGAGTCCGAGCAGGCTTCCGAGGGAAGCCATCGCGCGCTGGTCGAATATGAGCCGGAGCCGGACGCGATCCTGGAGCGCCTGATTCCGAGCTACGTCGAGATGTCGATCTACCGCGCGCTGCTGGAGTCCACCGCGTCCGAGCACGGAGCTCGCATGACGGCGATGCGCAGCGCTTCGGAGAACGCCAACGACCTGATCGAGGATTTCACCCTGGAGATGAACCGTGCCCGCCAGGCCGAGATCACCCAGGAGATAATGGAAGTCGTCGCCGGCGCAGAGTCGCTGGTCTAGACCAAGGAGACAGATGGAAGCCAGCACGACCACGAAGGCCAGCACGGGCAAGATCGAGGAGATTCAGGGAGTCGTCATCGAGGCGGTGTTCCCTGGGGAGCTGCCCGAGATCAACAACGCGATCACCGTCGAGCGCCCCGGCGATGAGGGGGTGCTCGTGTTCGAGGTGCAGCAGCACCTCGGCGACGACCGCGTGCGCGCAATCGCGATGGACACGACGGACGGCCTCGCGCGTGGGATCGCGGTGACAGACACCGGTGGACCGATCACGGTTCCAGTGGGCGACAAGACGCTGGGCCGGATCTTCAACCTGCTCGGTGAAACGATTGACGGCGGCGAGCCGCTCGACGACGACGTGGAGCGCTGGCCGATCCACCGTTCGGCGCCAAGCGTCGAGCAGCTCACCCCAACAACGGAGATGCTCGAGACCGGCATCAAGGTGATCGACCTCCTCGCTCCCTACTCCAAGGGCGGCAAGATCGGCCTGTTCGGTGGTGCGGGGGTTGGCAAGACCGTGATCATCCTCGAGCTGATCAACAACATCGCCAAGGAACACGGGGGCCTGTCGGCCTTCTGCGGCGTCGGCGAGCGCTCGCGCGAAGGCAACGACCTGTGGCTGGAGATGACGGAATCGGGTGTGATCGACAAAGCGATGCTGGTGTTCGGCCAGATGAACGAGCCGCCCGGCGCGCGCATGCGTGTGGCGCTCTCCGGGCTGACGATGGCGGAGTACTTCCGCGAGCAGGGCGGACAGGACGTGCTGCTGTTCATCGACAATATCTTCCGCTTCGTCCAGGCGGGCTCTGAGGTCTCGGCGCTGCTCGGCCGGATGCCCTCCCAGGTCGGCTACCAGCCGACGCTGGAGACCGAAATGGGTCAGCTGCAGGAGCGGATCACCTCGACGCGCGATGGCTCGGTCACAAGTGTGCAGGCGATCTATGTGCCTGCGGACGACCTCACCGACCCGGCGCCGGCGTCGGTGTTCGCTCACCTCAACGCGACGACTACGCTATCGCGGCAGATCGCCGAGAAGGGCATCTATCCGGCTGTCGATCCGCTCGACTCGACCTCGACGATTCTCAAGCCCGACATCCTCGGCGAGGAGCACTTCAGGGTCGCCAACCAGGTCAAGGAGGTCCTCCAGCGCTACAAGGAGCTCCAGGACATCATCGCGATCCTCGGCATCGACGAGCTCAGCGACGAGGACCGAATCCTCGTGCAGCGTGCGCGCAAGCTCGAGCGGTTCCTCTCACAGCCGTTCTTTGTCGCGGAGGCGTTCACCGGGACACCCGGCGCGTACGTGCCGATCGCGGAGACCATCCGCGGCTTCAAGGAGGTCATCGAAGGCAAGCACGACGATGTGCCTGAGCGTGCGTTCTTCCTGAAGGGGACGATCGAAGACGTCCTTGCGGAGGCGGGGAACGGATCTGACAAGGGCAAAGACGACTCCGACGAGCGCAAAGACGACTCCGGCAAGCGCAAAGACGACTCCGGCAAGCGCAAAGACGACTCCGGCAAGCGCAAAGACGACTCCGGCAAGCGCAAAGACGACTCGGACGAGAGCAAAGACGACTCCGGCAAGAGCAAAGACGACTCCGGCGAGGGGGACGCATAGGTGGCGCGCACGAAGTTTCAGGTCGAGGTCCTCACGCCTGACGGCGAGGTGTTCAGCGACGAGGTCGAGATGGTCTCCACGCGCACTTCGGTGGGCTCAATCGGGCTGCTCGCAAAC
>JBPCQX010000153.1:0-3868 GCA_050997675.1 Solirubrobacteraceae bacterium | reverse complement strand
CGAGACGCACACGAATAGTTTGGGTTTCTCGTCGCCACAGGCTGCCAGCTCGCCATGGTCGACCCCGAGCTGCCCGGCCACCTCCCGGACGCCGGGCGCCAGCGGCAGCGCGTCGAGCACCAGGCCGAGCCTCTGGCCGCTGCACTCGCCGATTCGCGCGGCATCACTTGCCAACCCGTCGGACAGGTCGATCATCGCCCGCACGCAGCCGAGCGCGCCCAGCGCCCGACCTTCGAGGAGCCGAGGCCGTGGTCGCAGGTGGCGGGCACGCAGCGCCGTGGCCTCGTGGACTCCGGCGTCCTTCGCTCTGCCCTCGAGCAGCGCCAGGCCTGCCGCTGAGCCCCCCAGCTCGCCGCTGACGCCGATCAGGTCGCCCGGTCTCGCTCCGTCGCGCCCGACGAGCTCAGCGGCATCCTCGGCCCAACCGACCACCGTGACGTTCACTGCTGCGGTGGGGGAGCGAACGATGTCGCCGCCGGCGATCGTGACATCGCGCGCCAGCGCCAGCTCCTCGGCGCCGCGCATCAGCTCGAGCGCCTCGGCGGCGTCGAGCTCGGCGCCGCCCACCGCGAGCGAGACGTACGCCTCGCCGGCGAGCGCGCCCATCGCGGCGAGGTCCGAAAGCGCCCCCGCCAGCGCGCGCCAGCCCACGTCCCTTGCTGAGCTCGTGCCGAGGCGGAAGTGCACCCCGGAGACCATTGAATCGGTTGACACGACCACATAGGGCCGTGCTCGCACTACCGCCGCGTCGTCGCCGATCCAGCGCTCCACGGCCGAGCCGTCGCGTCGCCCCAGCGAGGCGGTGATCGCCGCGAGAAGCTGGAGCTCGTTCAGCGGCTCAGCCGGCTCAGCGGTGGCGGTAGACGATCCGCGCGCGATCCAGGTCGTACGGCGAGAGCTCGCACCGAACGCGGTCGCCGGGCAGGATGCGAATCCGGAAACGACGCATCTTGCCGGCAACGTGACCGAGCACGACATGGTCGTTGTCGAGCTTGACGCGAAACATCGCGTTGGGCAGCGCCTCGATCACCTCGCCCTCAAATTCGACTTTGTCCTCTTTGGCCACGGCACCACGGTACCAGCGGTCACTGTCCGCTGCCCGGCGGCGCGGCGCCCCCAGCCGTGTTGGGCACGACGACCGGAGGCTGTGCAGGCGCAGGCTGCGCCGGAGCGCTCGGCGTGGGCGTGCCCGCAGGTGGCGTCGTGGGGTTAGCCGGTGGGGCACCAGGCGCATGGGGGCTCGCGCCCGGAGGCTGACCCGCGCCGCCGCCGTGCGTGCCGCCCGCAGCGTGCTGCTTCTTCGCCGAGGGGATGCCGTTGCTTGGGCTGCTGTTCTGGCTCGAGCCACTGGTGTTGCCGGAAGGTCCGGGGGGCGAGTTCGACGCGTACTGGCCGCTGAACGGCTGGTAGGAGATGGGGTGCGTCGGCGGTGTGAAGTCAGCGCAGTCGCTGCCATGAGCGCCCTGCATGTAGTCGTGCCAGATCTGCGCAGGGAAGGTGCCGCCCGCGACGGAGATGCCGTGCACGCTGGTCATCGGCACCTTGCCCTTCGGGTAGCCGACCCACACGACGGTCGTCATGTGGGGCGTGTAGCCGTCGAACCAGGCGTCGGTGAAGTTGTCGGTGGTGCCGGTCTTGCCGGCCGCGGGGCAGCCGAAGTTGGCCGCGACGCCGGTGCCCGATTGGATGTTCTGCTGCAGGATCTTGGTTTCCTCGGCCGTCACCCCGTCAGAGAAAGCGCGCGTGCGCGTCGGACGCGAGAGATCGTCGACGCGGCCGTCGGGGAACTCGATCCTGGTCACGGCGATCGGCTTGTCGCGCAGCCCGCCGTCGGCAAGCGTCGAGTAGGCATCTGCCATCTCGAGCGGCGTGACGCCGACCCTGAGACCGCCGAGGCCCTCGGCGGGAAGGCCCTGCAGCGGCGAGACGACGCCTGCGTCGTGCGCCGTCTGGGCGACGTTCTTTGGTCCCACGTCGAGGTCGAGTTGCTGGTAGATCGTGTTGTCGGACTGCAGCGTGGCCTGGACGATGTTTTCCGAACCCCTGTAGGAGTTGGAGTAGGTCTGGACCTTGATCGGGCCCCAGATCGGATCCGTGAAGTCCAGCGGCTTGGAGTCGTAGAAGGTGTTGTCGGGGTCAACGCCGCGCCTGAGAGCCGTCAGCAGCACCATCGCCTTGAACGTGGAGCCCGGTTGGCGGTGGCCCTGGGAGGCCAGGTTGAACTGGGAGCTGTCGTACTTGGCCGACTCGGCCATCGCCCGGATGTAGCCCGTGCGGGGATCGATCGAAACCACCGCGGACGACGGATCGCTCGGTTGGTTGAGCACGCCCGCAATCGCGTTGCGCGCGAGCTGCTGTAGGTGCAGGTCGATCGTCGTGTAGATCTTCAGGCCGCCCTGCTCGACGGCGGCGGCGCCAAAGCGCGAAATCAGCTGCTTCTTGACGTAGTCAAAGAAGAAGCTCTCCCGGTGGGCGGTGTAGAACTGTCCGTGGCGCACTCCGAGCGGCGCTGCAATCGCGCTCTGCTGCTGGGCGGGGGTGATGTAGTTGAGCTGAGCCATCTTGGTCAGGACCTCATTGCGGCGGGTACGCGCCGCGGCAGCTGAGCGGAACGGGTTGTAGGTCGACGGCGCCTGCGGCAGTCCGGCGATCAGGGCGGCCTGCGGCAAGGTCAGCGCCGACGCCGGTTTGTCGTAGAAGATCCGCGCTGCGGCCTGCACGCCGATCGCACCCTGTCCCCCGACAGTGCCGTACGGCACGGAGTTGAGGTAGCTCGTAAGGATCCAATCCTTGTCGTGCGCTTTCTCCAGGCGCATCGCGATCACGGCTTCACGGATCTTCCGCTTGAGTGTGTGCTCGTTGTTGATGTAGAGGTTGCGCGCGAGCTGCATCGTGATCGTCGAGCCGCCCTGCAACGTCCTGCCCGTCGAGACGTCCTTCGCCGCGGCGCGCAGGATGCCGGTGAAATCGACGCCCTTGTGGTGGTAGAAGCGCTGATCCTCGATTGCCACGGTCGCCTGTTTGAGCACGGTGGGTATCTGCGCGGAGGGCACCGGCGTGCGCAGGATGTCGGACTGGATGACTCCCAGGCGCGTGCCGTCCTTTGCATAGACGATCGAGCTGGTGCCGTTGCGGATCACGGGGAGCTGGCTCAGCGGCGCCACCCCGTCGACGATGTTCACCACGTAGGCCGCGCCGACGCTGCCGGCTGCGAGCACGAACGCGAGCACCACGCCAAGGCCGATCAGCATGAATCGGGTAGCGCCCCCACCGTGGCGCTTGCGACGGCGCTGTCTGTCTCTGGCTGTCATCGATCACCCGGCGCCGCGACGCACCTCATGGGAGATTCTCTCACACCGAGCCTGCGATGATCGCGCTTCCAGATGGACGAGATCGCCGCCCCCAGATCGCTGCTCGACATCGGCCCGTGGCGGCGCGGCTTGGTGCGCGCCGATCCGGCGCTGCGCGATGCCTGGCGGGCGCTCTGGCTGTCGCGCGTGCTCGTGACCTGCATCGGTGTTGGGGCTTTCCTTATTTGGGGAGCCGCGAGCCGCCACCACGCGCTGGACCCGCCGGGCCTTCTGGACCACATCGGTTCGGTCCGCGACGCGCTGGCCGCGCCGTTTGCCCGCTGGGACTCCGCCTGGTACCTGCTGCTCGCGCGGGACGGTTACGCGCCTGGCCCTAGCCCGGCTTTCTTTCCCCTATATCCCGCGCTGGTTCACGCCGCGGCGGCGCTCGGCCCGGGCCTGCTCGTCGGCGCAGTGCTGGTCTCCTGCGCCTGCCTGCTGGTTGGGCTGCGCCTGCTGTGGCTGCTGTGCGAGAGCGGACTCCCCAACGACCCGGAGGCCCCGTGTTTCGCGGTGCA
>JBPCQX010000144.1:0-4146 GCA_050997675.1 Solirubrobacteraceae bacterium | reverse complement strand
ATCGGGGAACGGGCCGCCGACGCCCACGCCCACGCGGGGGGAACCTCCGAGTTTGCTCACGCCCCGCGCACTCTTGAGCCCGCTCCCCCCTGTGCCGCAGGCCCCAGCGCGCCTTCGGCGCCCCGAGCCCCCCGTCGAGCGGAGCCGGGCCGCCGTCCGCTGGCAAGCTCGGCCCCGGCCCCTGACTCGGCCCGCACACGCAGCTCGGCGTGGGCGTCCTCGGCGCTCGGCTCATGGGACAGCAGGGTCCCCACGATGCAGGTGCGAAACGCCAGTGGAATCGAGATCACAGCGGGATTGGTCAGTGACACGATCACCGACGGGACGATCAGGCGGCGACGCGCGGCGACGAGCCGGGCGAACTCCGGTGACCTCTGGATTCCCCTCCAATCAGCGACGTCCATTGTCCCGGAGGTTGTCCCTGTCACCTGCTCGTCGTGGTCTCGAGCAGACACTTGCCTTCTCCTCCTTCTCCTCCGGGAATGCCCACCGACGGCATACCCCCAGCCGTTGACCGCAAACCCCCTAGCTGTTGAGCAAAGCCGCCGCGGTCGGGCGCCAGCGCCCTCGCGCCGCTCGACTACGCGGCGCTCTCAGGGATCGAATCCGTAACGTCCCGTTCGCACGTCGGACGCGGGCGACCCAGGCCGCCGCGCAGCTGGCGCTCGAACCAGAGAGAGGACACATTTGCAATGGACTACCGGACGCTGCTCTACGAGCAAGACGAGCACGTTGTCACGTTGACCTACAACCGACCTGAGCAGCAGAATGCGGTCAGCCGGGAGATGAACGAGGAGCTCCACGACGCCTATCAGCGCTTTCGCGACGACGACAGCGCCTTTGTGCTGGTGGTCACCGGAGCGGGGGAAACAACGTTCTGTGCCGGCTGGGACCTGCAGGATGCCGCCGAGCTGTCAGAGCTCGGCGACTACGACCGCTACCGACGCGAGCTTTACACGCTGCCCGGCGCCTGCGGCTACACGCGTCGCGTGGACATTTTCAAGCCGATCATCGCGGCGGTCAACGGCTATGCGTTCGCGGCCGGCCTGGAGACTGCACTGCTTGCCGACATTCGCATCGCGGCAGATAATGCGGAGTTTGGCGCACTGGAGCGTCGCTGGAACATCGTCGGTGGCGATGGATTGACCGCCCGCCTGCCGCTCGTCGTGGGCTTCGCCAAGGCGATGGAGCTGCTCATCACGGGACGGCGGATTGACGCGCGCGAAGCGGAGCGGATCGGCCTGGTCAGCGAGGTCGTGGCGCGGGGTCAGGCACTCACCCGCGCACGCGAGCTGGCCCACGAGATTGCCGCACTACCCCAGGGCGCGATCCGCTCCGATAAGGAAACCGTGCTGCGCGGAGTAGGACGCACGCTTGAGGAGCGTCTGCGAATCGAAGCGGAGATGGTGATCTCGATGTTCATGCGCCGCGACTCCCACACGTTGGGCGCCGCAGCGTTCAAGGCCGGCGAGCTCAAGCCACGCTGGCCGAACCACGGACTGTGAGCGTGTCCGTGCCTGCGCGGAGAGTGTTGTCGGCGCTGCGCGGCCGCGCGGAACGAAAGCCGCGATGGCGGTTGCTCGCTCACCTCCACAGCACGTCGCTGCCCGCCCCGGACGCCGCTCAGTAGGGCTCCTGTAAGGTGGTTCAAAGACCGTCCAGCGCTGGAGGAGACATGGCAACCGAAGTGAGCGGCCCGGCCGCTGACACGAGCCACGCGGCACGCGCGCAGGAGCTCGCCAGGCGACATCTGTGGATGCATTTCACGCGGCTCGGGGCTTACGCACAACACGAGGTTCCGATCATCGAGCGCGGCGCAGGCTGCTACGTCTACGACGCGGCGGGCAAGCGTTATCTCGATGGGCTGTCGGCCCTCTATTGCGTGAATGTCGGACATGGCCGCGCGGAGCCCGGCGCGGCGGCCGCGAAGCAGATGGCCAAGCTTGGGTTCTATACCAATTGGAGCTATGCGCATCCGCAGGCAATCGAGCTCGCCGCGCGTATCGCTCAGCTTGCGCCGGGGTCGCTGAACCGGGTGTTCTTCACCTCCGGAGGCTCGGAGGCAGTGGAGTCGGCGTGGAAGCTGTCGCGCGCCTACCACAAGGCCACGGGGCAACCCACTCGCACAAAACTCATCGCGCGGGATCTCGCCTACCACGGCACCTCGATGGGCGCCCTCGCCGCGACCGGGCTGACCTCGCTGCGCCAGCCGTTCGAGCCGTTGACACCCGGTGGCTGCCACGTGCCGAACACCAACGGATACCGCATCCCGCCCGGCCGCGACGCGCTGTGGGCGGCTGACGCGATCGAGCAGAGGATTCTATTCGAAGGGCCCGAGACAGTCGCAGCAGTGATCCTCGAGCCGGTGCAGAATGCTGGCGGCTGCTTCACGCCCCCGGACGGCTATTTCGAGCGCGTGCGCTCGATCTGCGACCGCCACGGCGTGCTGCTGATCTCCGACGAAGTGATCTGCTCCTGGGGACGGCTCGGGTATATGTTCGGGTGCGAGCGCTTCGGCTACGAGCCGGACATGATCACGACGGCAAAGGGAATCACCTCGGCGTACGTCCCGATGGGGGCCCTCGTCGCGTCCGACCGGATCGCCGAGCCTTTCTTACACGGCGATGCGATGTTCGTGCACGGGTTCACGTTCGGCGGCCACCCGGTGGCCTGCGCGGTTGCGATGGCAAACATAGATCTGATCGAAAAGGAGGACCTGTGCGGGCACGTGCGCGAACACGAGGACGAGTTTCGCGGCATGCTCGAGGGTCTGCGAGACCTACCGATCGTCGGTGACGTGCGTGGGGCGGGCTACTTCCAGGCGATTGAACTCGTGAAGGACCACGCATCGAAGGAGTCATTTGACGCCGCCCAATCCGAGGAGCTGTTGCGCGGGTTCCTGCCAGCTGAGCTGTTCCGCCGGGGGCTGATCTGCCGCGTCGACAATCGGGGCGATCCCGTGATCCAACTGGCACCGCCGCTGATCGCCGGGCCTGAGCAGTTCGCGGAAATCGAGAGCATCCTGCGTCCCGTGCTGAGCGAGGCCGCGGAGCGACTGAGCTGAGCTCGCGGTTCGCCAGCGAGCTGGCGGCGCAGGCCAGGGCGGTATCTGCACGGTGAAGATCGGGGTACCGACCGAGATCAAGCCAGACGAATATCGGGTCGCGCTCACCCCCGCCGGCGTACGCGAGCTGACCTCGCGCGGCCACCAGGCGCTCGTGCAGCGGGGCGCGGGGCTCGGCAGCGCGATCGACGACGACGCGTTCGAAGCCCAGGGTGCCCGCATCGTGCCCGACGCAGCGGCAGTCTTCCGCGAGGCGGAGATCGTGCTGAAGGTCAAGGAGCCCCTGGTCGAAGAGGTTCGGCTGCTGCGGCCAGAGGTGTGCTTGTTCACCTACCTGCATCTCGCGGCGGCACCCGGACTCGCACGCGATCTGTGCGAGTCCGGCGCGACCTGCATCGCCTACGAGACGGTTGAGGCGAACGGCCGGTTGCCGCTGCTCGCGCCGATGAGCGAGGTGGCCGGCAAGATCGCCACCCAGGCCGGGGCCTTCATGCTCGAGCGGCCGATGGGCGGCCGAGGGGTCCTGCTGGGCGGCGTACCGGGCGTCGCGGCAGCGAAGGTGATGGTGATCGACGGGGGCGTAGTGGGCATGAAAGCAGCGTTCATCGCGATCAGCATGGAAGCCAAAGCGGTCGTGTTCGACCGCTCGATCGACCGCCTTCGCGAGCTCGAGATCGCCTTTGGCGGGCGCGCCTCGACCGTGTACGCATCGACGCTGTCGATCGAGCAGATGCTCGGCCAGGCGGACCTCGTGATCGGCGCCGTGCTCGTCCACGGCGCCCGCGCGCCGCGCGTGATCACCCGCGAGCAGCTCGGACTGATGAAGCAGCGCGCGGTGCTGGTGGACGTGTCGATCGACCAGGGCGGCTGCTTCGAGACCTCGCGCCCGACCACCCACTCGGACCCCACCTACGTGGAGGGGGGCATCACCCACTACTGCGTGACCAACATGCCCGGCGCGGTGCCCCGGACGAGCACGCTGGCGCTCTCCAACGTCACGTTGCCGTACGCGCTCGTGCTGGCCGACCTGGGCCTGACCGCGGCGGCCACCAAGCACCCAGAACTCGCCAAGGGGATTAACG
>JBPCQX010000106.1:0-19797 GCA_050997675.1 Solirubrobacteraceae bacterium | reverse complement strand
GTTCGATTCCCGTATCCCGCTCTCGCAGGAGGCCCTGCAGCCCGCGCCGCGCCCCACTCGCGACGCTTGCCGTGGCCCCAACGGGGAGCCGTCGGCCCTCACGCGTTCACAACCATGTGTTTTTCCGGTGAAACGCGGTGGTGGCCGCTGCCGGGCGCGGTACGTTCCGGCCGCTGTTCGCCCTCCCGAGTCGCTGCGCTGCTATGCGCGGCGGTCTGCGGCGGGCCCTGACCTGCAACCCACGCTCGCAGCGAGAGAGGCACAACATCGTGAATCGCAATCATCTGTTCGCCGCGCGGCAATCCTCGGCGCACTGGCTTGCAGTGCGGTTGGCGCGAGCGCTGACAGCATCGTGCTTGGCCCGCAATTGACGACCGTCAATCAGTCCGTGAACAATTCGCAGGCGGCGACCCAGGCGGGCACGCCGGCAGGTGGAACGGCGATTGTGAACGGCAGCCAATATGCCCCGAGCCTGGGGCAGGGGGCGGCCAACGTGAACGTTTCCGCCGTTTCGGCCCGCAAGCCGGGGATCACCTCTGGCGGGGACACGTTCACGCTCACTGGGGGCTCGACGAAGATCAACCAAGGGATCAACAACGCCCAGGCAGGCCACCAGGGCACGCTCGGCGCAGCCATTCTGGTTCTCAACGCGAGCGCTTTCGCGCCGCTTCTGAGTCAATCGGCAGGCAACGCCAACATCTCGACCAAGAGCGGCCGCCAGGCGATTGACAACAGCCAATTGGGCTCCCAGGGCTCCGGCTCGAGCGCAGGAACGCTGATCATCGACCGCACGTCGCTGACCGCTGCGGTGAGACAAGCCAGCGGCAGCGTCAACTGCACCGGATCGCTCACGACCTGCACCGCAGACGGCATGCTGCTGCTCGGGCGGATCTGACGCCCGGCGCGCTCCCCGCCGCCGGCCCTGCCAAGCCTTGACTACCAGGCCTGTCCGCCGCCGCAGCGCGGGCAGGCCACGGCGGTCGCCACCGGGGCGGTGAAGTGGTGGCCGCAGTCGCAGCCGTAGTGCGCACGGTCCAGAGGCGCGCTGCTGCGCCGCATGCGCCGCTCCACGCGATCGGGCTCCGGCGATTGCGGCGCCCTGCGGCCATCGACTGCGAAGCGGCCCGAGGGGGCAAGCGCCGTTGGCGTGGGGGCGCCTCGAGCGGAGCGCTGGAGCTTCATGAGCATGGCGGGTTGATCGGCACGCTCCGGCTTTCGCTGTAGTTTCTCTCGCCCCTGCTTAGTACTCGGCTCGAGTGCGATACTTCCTCCTCCGATGGATCCGAACCGCAAGCGCAAGATCCGGCTGATCGCCGCCCTCAGCGCGGCTGTGCTGCTCGCCAGTGCGCTGATTTACACGAGCTTCAGCGCGGCCAGTCCGTCACGTACGCCGAGCCAGCTCCTGCGCAGCGCGGTTCCCGGCCAGAGCTACCAGCTGACCGGCACCGTGGTGGCCGGATCGATCCGCCACAGCGGACCTGCGCTCGACTTCGCGGTCCGCGATCGCGCTGGCTCCACGGCTGTCCCGGTCTCCTACACCGGCACCGTGCCCGATCCCTTCCGCGAGGGCCGCGAGGTGATCGTCACGGTGCGCAGGCAGGGCAGCGGCTTTGTCGGTGAGCGCGACTCGCTGATCACCCGCTGCCCGTCGAAGTTCAAGGCTGCGACAAAGGGCAGCCGGGCCTACTAGCCATGGCGCTGCTCGGCCGCGCCGCGCTGCTGCTGGCGCTCGGGATTTCGCTGTACGGGATTGGCGCCGCGCTGTACGGCGCACGCACCCGCCGCTCGGACTGGGTCGATTCCGCCCGGCGGGCGGTTTACGCCCTCGCAGGGGTGCTGACGGTCACCTTCGCCGTGGTCGAGATTGCCTTCCTGCGGTCGGACTTCTCCTTCGACACGGTTGCGGGGCACTCCAGCACGACGACGCCGACGCTCTACAAGGCTGCGGCGGTGTGGTCCTCGCAGGAGGGCTCGCTGTTGCTGTGGGTTTGGCTGCTGTCGGTCTGGTCGAGTGCGGCGATCTACGCAACGCGCGCGCGGATGCGCGAGGTCGTGCCCTACGCGACGGCGGTGCTGCTCGGCTTCGCGACCTTCTTCCTCGCGCTGCTCGTGTTCTACGCGACCCCGTTTGCCACCACGCATCCGGCGCCGCTCGAGGGCGCGGGTTTGAACCCGCTGCTGCGCCACCCGAGCATGATGATCCACCCGCCGATGCTCTACTCGGGCTACACGCTGTTCACGATCCCGTTCGCCTTCGCGATTGGGGCGCTGATCACACGGCGACTCGACGCGGAGTGGATCCGCTCCACGCGCCGGTTTGCGCTAGCCGCCTGGCTGTTCCTCGGAATCGGGGTCCTGCTGGGAGCGCGCTGGTCGTACGCCGAGTTGGGGTGGGGGGGCTACTGGGCTTGGGACCCGGTCGAGAATGCATCGCTGATGCCGTGGCTGATCGGCACGGCGTTCATCCACTCGATCATGATCCAGGAGAAGGGCGGGATGCTGAAGGTGTGGAACGCGTCGCTGGTGCTCGCGACAGGGACGCTTGCGATCCTCGGAACGTTCCTCGTGCGCTCGGGGATCCTGCAGTCGATCCACGCATTTGGCGCCTCGACGCTCGGCGTGCCGTTCGTGATCCTGATCGCCCTCTGCGTTGCCGGATCGGTGTATCTGATCGTCACACGGCGAGATTCTCTGCGCACGGAGCATCGGCTCGACTCCCTGCTCTCGCGCGAGGCGGTCTTCCTGCTCAACAACCTCGTACTCGTCAGTCTCTGTTTCGTAATTTTCTGGGGCACCTTCTTCCCGCTGATCTCCGAGGCGGTCACCGGCTCGAAATCGTCCGTTGGGCCGCCGTGGTTCAACCAATACACGGTGCCGCTGGCGCTTGTGCTGGTCCTGCTCTCTGGCGTCGGACCCGCGATCGCGTGGCGTCGCGCTACACCGACAAACGCGCGCCGCAGCTTCGTCGTTCCGGTCGCGGCCGCGCTGTCTGCACTCGTCGTGCTGCTGCTGGCGTCCAACACCAGCTCCTCGCCGTTCGCGCTGGCGATGTTTGGGTGCGCGGCCTTCGTTTTCGGCAGCATCGGGCAGGAGTACTGGCGCGGCTGGCGCGCGCGGCGGACGATCTCGGGCGATGCGCCGGCGCGCGCGCTGATGTCGATGATCGCGCGCAACCGTCGCCGCTACGGCGGTTACGCCGTCCACCTCGGCGTGGCGGTGCTGTTTGTCGGCGTCGCGGCTTCATCGGCTTTCCAGCACGCCCGCGACGTCCGGCTCCAGGTTGGCCAGCAGGCTGCAGTTGGGGGCTACACGATGCGCTACGTGAGGCCGACGGCCTCGGTGATCAACGATCCAAAGCACACCGGATCGATCCTCGATCTTGGCGCCGTGATCGACGTCAGCAAACATTCGCGGCATGTCACGACGCTGTACCCGAGCCGTGGCTACTACCCGGCGCCTGATACCAGCCAGGGGCCGGTGGGCTCGCTGATCGGCGGCGAGGCGACTAGCCACGTGGGCCTCAAAGCTGGCGCAGCGCGCGACCTGTGGTCCGCCGTTGAACCTGACGTGAGCGCGCTGCAGCCATTGATCGCACTTGGCAATAAGGCGACTCCGCCTGGCCGGGTCGACCTCGCGCTGGTGGCGCTGGCGGCGATCGGAAACCACTACCTCCACGCGCCGCCACCGGCACAGTTTCGCTTCATCTCCTCGCCGCTGGTCACCTGGATCTGGATTGGCGGCGCGATCGTCCTGGGCGGCGGGCTGATCGCGTTGTGGCCGGTGCCCGATGTGCGTCGCGTACGGTCCCGCGCGCTCGGGCGTCTCGCGCAGGATCTCGGCGCCGCTTGATCCTCGCGCTGCTCGCGCTGCTGGCGCTGCTGGCGGGCGTGATCTGGCTCGTCAGCGGGCCGCTGCGCTCCGGCCCGCGCAGCGCGGAAGCGCAGTCAGGCTCGGATCGGGCCGCGTTGGAGGCCGCGAAGGCGGCCAAGTACGCAGAAATCCGCGATGCTGAGATGGATCTGCAGATGGGCAAGCTGTCCGAGCAGGACTTCCATGCGCTGAATATGCAGCTGCGCGCCGAAGCGGTCGAGATCCTGCGCGCCCTGGAGGCGCAGGGTTAGTACCCTGTCTCTGAGATGGACACGTTTTTCTCAGTGGTTCAGGTGATCATCTCGGTCGTCCTGATCTTTCTCGTGCTGATGCATTCCGGCAAGGACGCAGGCCTGTCCGGAGCGTTCGGCGTCGGCACGGGCGCGGGGCCGTTGGGCGGCGGCTCGCTGGTCGAGCGCAACCTGAACCGCTGGACCACGGCGTTCGCGCTGTTGTTCGTGGCGAACACGATCCTGCTGCTGAAGCATCCCTGGATGAGCACCGGCCCGGCAGCCACGACCGTCGTCAACGGCGCTCGCCACTGACCGGCGGCCCGAGTGTCTGTGCTGCCGAGCCAAGCCGAGGTACCGGAGCTGCTGCCGGCTGAGGGCTCTGTTCTGTGGCAACGCGCCAGCGACGCGCGCGTGCTGGCAGCGGCCGGATACGCACTGATTCTCCAGGTCTCCCACCCCACGGTCGGTGCGGGTGTGCTCGAGCATTCAAACTTCGCCGCCGACCCCTGGGGGAGGCTGCTGCGCACGCTCGACTACGTTTACTGCACGGTCTACGGGGGGCCGCAGCTCGCGGCTGACACTGGTCGGCGAGTGCGCGAGATGCACAAGCAGATCAAGGGCTCACATCCGGATGGATCTCCGTACCACGCGCTGGAGCCCGAGGCATACGCGTGGGTCCACGCGACGCTGGCCGAGGCGATCGTGGCTGGAAACAGCTTGTTTGGGCGGCCGCTGCGAGTTGATCAGGTCGAGCGCGTATACGCGGACTGGCGCCGGCTCGGACGCATCGTCGGCGTACGCGAGCGGGACCTGCCGCCGGACTGGCCGGCGTTCCGCGTGTATTTCGATCGCATGGTGCAGGAGCGCCTCGAGGACACCCAATCCGTCCGCGACGTCCTTGCTGCGCTCGCCCGTCCAACGCGCCCGCCGCTGCCCGCGCTCCCGAACTTCGCCTGGTCGCTCGCCCGGTTGCCCGCAGCGCACGCGCTCGAGCTGGCAACGGTGGGAATGTTGCCAGCCACTCTGCGCGAACGCTGCGGACTCTCGTGGGGACCGCGCCAGGAGCGAGAGCTGCGCGCGGTTGGGCGGGTCTCCAGAGCGCTCACACCGCTCGCACCCAGCTCGCTGCTGACGATGGGTCCCGGCTACCTGCGCTGGCGGCGAGGACGGGGCGGCGATTCCGCGACGGTAGCCGTCGGCGGCGCGGCGCTCGCCTAGCGTCAGATGCGGACCCGCAGCGCCTTGGCAACCCGCGCCTGAAGCGATCCCCCGGAGCTCTCGGTGCCGGTCCGGCGTGACGCCAGGTACGCGAGGTTCATCACCTGCTCGACGCGCTGGGGCACAAGCGCGCGTGCAGCATCGAAGCCAAGTGCCGCTCGGGGTTTGATGCTGGTGGCCCGCGTACGCACTGCCTCGACAATGAGTTCGACTGCGTCCTCCACGCGAAGCGCGGGGGCGCCGTCGTAGACGTCGGTGGCGGAGATCATCGGCGTGCGAACGAGCGGGACATAGACGGTGCTCACGCGAATCCCCAGGTGACGCGTCTCGGCGCCGAGGCTGCGAGCGAACGCGTCCAGCGCGGCCTTGGAGGCAAGGTAGGCCGAGAATCGGGGCGTGCTGGTCTGAAGCCCGAGCGTCGAGATGTTGACGACCTGCCCGGAGCGCTGCTGCCGCATCGGCTCCAGCAATCCGAGGGTCAGGCGCAGCGCGCCGAAGTAGTTGAGCTGCATCGTGCGTTCGAAGTCATGGGCGCGATCGACTGACCTCATCACCGAACGCCGGATCGAGTGTCCGGCGTTGTTGATCAGTACATCCACGCCCCCGAACTGCTCGACGACGTCCGCAGCCAGGCGATCGACGCAGTCGGGATTCGTCATGTCGCAGCGCAGCACGTGCGCCGTCCCGCCGGCCGTGCTGATTTCCGCCTGCACCTGCTCTAGCGCCGCCTGCGTGCGAGCCACCAGCAACACCTCGGCGCCCGCTGCACCGAGCCGCAGCGCGGTGCAGCGGCCGATGCCGGACGAGGCCCCGGTGACGAGCACTCGCTTCCCGCGCACCGTGTGCGCGAGCGATGGCGCGCGCAGCAGCGAGAGCGCCCGGGCGGGGGTGAGCATTGGGGTATATGCGCGGTGGGCGACTCGCTCCAGCGTCGAGGTCATTCAGCGCCTCGGTGTGCGCATCGGTTGGCTCACGCATCCGATGGTAGTCGAGCGCACGACTTTGCGCCACCAAATCATGGCGCATGGTTCTACGTTGCGGCCCCAGCAGGATTGCCCTACGCTCAGTGCTAACGACAGGCTTTCACGCATGGGAAGAGGGGCGTTGGTCAGTGTCAGTCGCGCGGGTCATAACTGAAAGAACCGTTCAGCCGATGCGCTCCGGGGTGAGCCAGTTCGGCGAGATGGCCCGACTGACGGCGCTGACCCTGACCTCGGCCGTGCGGCCACCGTACCCGTACGGCAAGGAACTCGTCCAGCAGTTTCTGTTCGCCCTGCGGTTGACGTTTTTCCCGATGATCGTCTCGTCGGTGGCGCTGACATACGGACCGGCGGGCGTCCAGGCAGCCAACTTCCTCAACGTCTTCGGTGCGCTGGATCGTCTCGGCGGTGTGTTTGTGATTGCCGTGATCCGTGAGTTTGCACCGCTCGTTTGCGCGATCGTGATGGCCGGGGTTGCTGGGACCGCGATCTGCGCCGACCTGGGGGCGCGAAAGATTCGCGAGGAGCTCGATGCGCTCGTCGTGCTCGGCGTTGATCCGATCAAGAACCTGGTCGTGCCGAGGTTCATCGCGTTGATGGCGCTGACCGCGCTGTACGACGTTTTCGCGCTCGCCTTCGGGACACTCGGCGGCGTTCTGATCACGATTCAGAACGGGGCCCCGCTGGCACCGTTCTGGTCCACCTACTTTGGCAACGCGACGATCACCGAGCTCGCCGGCTCCCTGATCAAGACCACCCTGTTCGGGGCGATCATCGCGATCGTCTGCTGCTACAAGGGACTGACGGCCTCGGGCGGCGCTGAGGGGGTCGGGCGGGCCGTCAACCAAGCCGTGGTGATCTCCTTCCTCGGCATCGGGGCCTTCAACTACGTGTTCACGCAGACGTTGCTGGCGACCCATCCGACGCTCTCGATGGTGCGGTGAGCAGGCTCTTCACCACGCCGAAGGGTTGGCTGATCGGCACCGGCCAAGTGTTCGCGTTTGGGGCCCGGATGTTCGACGGCGTCTACCGGGGTCGTGTGTTGCAGTTTTTCGGCGAGGCGCTGCGGCAGGCTGGAATCCTGATTTCGGGCTCCGTGCTGATCATCTTCGGTCTCGTGTTCGTGCTTGGACTGCAGTGCGGAATCGAGGGCGCGTACGGAACGCAGGCCGTCGGAGCTCCGTCCGTTGCCGGAGCGTTCACCGCGCTGTGCGACCTGCGCGAGGTGACCCCGTATGCCTTTGGCTACATGATGGCCGCGAAGGTTGGCACGGGGTTCGTCGCTGAGCTGGGCTCGATGCGCATCTCCGATGAGATCGACGCACTCGAGGTGATGGGCTTCGATTCGCTCGCCTACCTGTGCTGTACGCGGCTGCTCGGCATGTGGATGGTGATCCCGTTCGTGTTCGTGGCCTCGATCGGGGTCGGCTATGTCGGCTCCTACATCGCGGTCGTCCAGCAGCTCGCGCACGTTTCCGCCGGTGGCTACCTATCGATCTTCTGGCAGTTCCAGAGTCCGCTCGACCTGCTCTACTCGGGCCTCAAGGCGGTCACGATGGCGACTTTCATCGTGGTTGTGGCCTGCTATTTCGGCTACAACGCAGGCGGCGGACCGGTGGGCGTCGGCACGGCGACGGCGAAGTCGATGGCAGTGAATATCGTCGGGATCCACTTCATCGGCCTGCTTGGCTCCGAGGTCTTCTGGGGCGGCAACGCTCGGGCGCCGATCGGCGGCTGAGCGCTGGTGCGCACGTTGCCGAACCTGCTTCGCGGCCTGCTGCTCGTGGGCGGCGCCGCGTTGCTGGCATTCGTCCTCGTGCTGGTGCTGCGCGGCGGCAGCAGCTACGTGATTCACGCTCATTTTCGCGACGCCGGCCAGCTGATCAAGGGCGATCTCGTCGAAGTCGGCGGCCTGAAAGTTGGCAAGATCGCCGATCTGCGCCTCACGCACGACGGGCGCGCGGACGTCGTGATGAAGATCGACGACGGACGGTTCCAACCACTGCACCAGGGGACCGTTGCAGGGATCGGCACCGTCGGGCTCTCGGGCGTGACCAACCGTTTCGTCGACCTGCGTCCGGGGGCCGACAGCGCCCCGCGGCTCTCTTCCGGGGCCGTGCTCGACGAGAGCCAGACACGACCAATCGTCGACCTCGACGAGCTGCTCAACTCGCTCACGGCGCCGGTACGCACCAACCTGCAGAAGGTGATCAAAGGCGGCGCGCAGGCGTTCGCGGGCACCCCCGCACTCGCCCACCGCACGCTCCGCTATGCGGCGCCGGCGCTGAGCCGCACAGCGGCGCTCGCGAGCCAGGTCGTGCTGGATCGCGGGGCGTTCCGGGGCCTGCTCGTCAGCGCCGCACGGGTGTCCCGGACGCTCGCTGCGCGTCAGGGTGAGCTCACCAGTGGGATCACGAGCACGGCCACTGCGCTGCGCGCCGTGGCAGGTGAGCGCACGACGCTCCAGGACACGCTGCGACGCGCGCCAACCGTGCTCGGACAGGCCGACAACACGCTGCGCGAGCTGCGCCGGACGCTCGTCGTGCTCCGACCCGCGCTGCGCGACGCCAGGCCCGCCGCCGCGCCGCTGGCCGGGCTGCTACGACAGCTCGTGCCCACAGCGCGCGATGGCGTGCCGGTGGTCGGCCAGGTGAGGGCGACGTTCCCGGCACTGACGGCGACGCTCAACGGACTGGTGGCTCTCAGCGCTTCGGCGCTGCCGGCGTTGAACGCGACGACGAGCACGCTCGCGGCGGCGCTGCCGATCTTCAGCGGTCTGCGCCCGTACACGCCGGACGTCGTGCAGGGCTTGCTGCACGGCCTTGGCGCGTCCGCGGCGAGCAACTTCGACGCCAACGGCCACTACACGCGCGTCTCGCCGGTCACGAGCGCCGACTCGATCATCTCGACGCTGCTCGGCCCCGGGATTCGTGCCGGTAGCGGCTACCGGACGGGGCTGACGGCCCGTTGCCCGGGGGGCGCTGTCGAGCCCTCCCGCGACGGGTCCAACCCGTACGTTCCCGATCCCACGCTGTGCAACCGCAGTGATGGTCTGCCATGAGACGCCTCGCTGGCATAGCCCTGGTGCTGATGGTGAGCGTCGTGGCAGTGATCCTTGTCGCCAGCACCCGCGCCAATGCCGGCTCGAGTTCCGACTCGGGCTCGGGCGGGGCTTTCAGGATCGACGCCGTGTTCGACTCCGCCAAGGGCATCGTGCCTGGCCAGCTGGTCAAGATCGCCGGGGCTCGCGTTGGGACCGTCTCGAACGTGTCGCTGACGTCAGACTTCAAGGCGCGGATCGAAATGACGGTCGACCGGCGCTTTGCGCCCTTCCGCACCGACGCTGCCTGCGCGATCAAACCGGAGGGCCTGATCGCGGAGAACTTCGTCGACTGCAACCCCGGCACCCCGGCGGCGCCGGAGCTGCGCCCGTCGAAGGCTCACGCCGCGACCGTTGCGCTCGCTCGCAACAGCGAGCCGGTTTCGATCACCGATTTGTTCAACATCTGGAACACGCCGACGCGCGACCGCCTGCGGATCCTGATCAACGAGCTCGGCGCGGGCTTCGCGGGACGCGGCGACGAGCTCAACCAGGTGTTGCAGCGCGCTAACCCGGCGCTGGCCGTTGCCCGCAAGGCGATCGCGCTGGTCAACCGCCAGCGAGTGCAGCTCGAGCGGATCGTCAGCAACACCGACCCGATCGTCGCCGAGCTTGCGCGGCGCAACCCCGCCGTGCAGCGCTTCGTCGACAACGCGGCGAGCGTCGCGCAGACCACGGCAGACCACCGCACCAACCTCGGCGAAGGCGTGCGGCGTCTGCCGGGGCTGCTCGCCGCCACGCGGCCTGCCCTGCACCAGCTCGACGTGGTCGCCGCGGCCGGCGCCCCGGTGTTGTCGGACCTTCGCGCGTCCACGCATGGTCTCACCCGTGCGCTGCGCGACGTTGCACCGTTCACGGCGGTCGCGATCCCGGCGCTGAACAAGATCTCGCCCGCGCTCGATCGTGCGGGCGCGGCGATTCACGATGCCGCGCCGCTGATCACTCAGCTGCGCGGGTTCGTCCAGCACGCCGATCCAGTGGCGCAGCAGCTGAACCAGTTGGTGCTGAACCTCCAGTCTCGCGGCGTCGTCGAGTCGCTGCTCTCGTTCGTCTACAACGCCGCTGCCGCGACCGCACGCTTTGACTCGATCTCGCACCTGCTGCCGTCGCACGTCCTGATCAACGCCTGTGCCATGTACGCAACCCAGCCCGCAGCCGGATGCAGCGCGTTCTTTGGAGCGCCGCGCGCGGACCGCGTCCACGGCCGCCCCCGCACCCCGGCGCCGACCAGCACCGCGAACCCACAGCCCCAGAGTCCGAGCTCGCCCGGCGGCCCAGCCGCGTCGAGCAGCAGCCCCGCTGCCATTGGAGTGCCCTCGGCGACGCAGCCAAGCGCCCCGGCCCCGGCGGGCCCCTTGCAGCAGCTGCTGGGCGCGGTCGCCAACCCGATCCGGAGCGCCCCGCCGGCGCCGCAGGATTCGCAGCCCATCCAGGCCCTCCTCAACTACCTGCTGAAATGAACCCGCGGCGCAGCAAAACACCCTCGATCGCGTCCAATCCGGTCCTGATCGGCTCGCTGATCCTGCTGCTGGGGGTGATCGGCGTGTTCATCTCCTACGGCGCGGATCGCGGGCTACCGTTCGTGCCCGTCTACCAGGTCAATGTCCGCGTGCCCGATGCGGTCAAGCTCGCTCCGGGCGACGAGGTACGAATCGGGGGCGCGCGCGTGGGACAGGTGGCGAAGATCACGGCGATGCCCGGCAACCCGGTCTATGCGCTGCTCAACCTGCATCTCCAGAAGAAGCAGCTACTGCCGATTGATTCGACGGTGAAGGTGCGCCCGCGCTCGGTGCTGGGCGCCAAGTTCGTTGCCGTCACGCTCGGACGCTCGACGCGAAATGTGCCCGAAGGTGGGACGCTGCCGCTTTCACAGGCCAAGGCGACGGTGGAGATCGATGACGCCTTCAAGATCTTCGACCAAGCCACGACTGACGGGATCCGGGGCACGATCCAGGGCGTCGGCGATTCGGTCGCCGGACGCGGCGCTGACATCAACGAGACGGTGGGCCTCGTCGCGCAGCTGCTGCCGCCGCTGGAGCGCGTTGCGCGAAATCTCCTCTCAAACCAGACGGACGTGGCCGGTTTCATCGACGGGGTCGACGCCGTCACCGCCGCCGTGGCGCCGGTCGTCGGGCAGCTCGGCACCCTGATTCAGAACGGCGCGACGACGCTGGCGGCGCTGCAGGCCACGCGAACCGAGCTCGGGCAGACGATCGATGCGCTTCCGCAGACGGAGAGCGTCGGCACGGACGCGTTCCACACCGCCACGCCTGTGCTTGCCGACGCGGCGTCCATCGCGCGTGCGATCCGGCCGGGAACCAGGCTGCTCCGTTCGGCGAGCAACAACGTTGCCCGCGTCCTCGAAGCCGGCGTCCCGCCGCTGCGGCGCGCCCAGGCGCTGGCCGACACAGTCGACAGTTTCAGCACCGCGATCAACGTCCTCAGCTCCCACGGGCCGCCCGCGCTCTCCAACAGCCTGAAGGAGCTGACGGCCACAGTCGATTCGCTCGGTCCCACGCTGACGATCGTGAATCCGGCGCAAATCCGCTGCAACGTGCTCGGCGTCACGCTGAGTAACCTGGCCTCGGCATCCAGCCAGGGCGACGCCAACGGATCGTGGCTCACGTTTGTCGGGGTCGTCGGCGGCTCGATGTTCCAGAGCGCAGCGCCCGACCCGGCATTGCACTCCGATCCCCAGCCGCAGGAGAACGCCGGGGCCTGTCAGTCCGGCAACGAGCTGTTCGGTGCCGGCCAGCAGCTCTCGAATCCTCCCACCGCCGGCAGCAGCGTGGACGCGACATCACCGCCGGCGGCGGCGACGACGCTGGCCAGCGGCGCTGGGCTGCTCACACCGACTCCAGGAGCGCGCCCGTGAGCCGGCCCGTCGACAAGCGCCCCACGCGACGCCGCACGCAGCGCAGTCCGCTAGCACTCGGGGTGCTTGTGGTTGTGGCTGTTGTGCTCGCGACCTACTTCGGTTTCGCCAAGCGTCTTCCGTTCTCGCCGCGGTGGACGATGAGGGGGGTTTTCTCCAGCGCCAGTCAGCTGCGCAAGGGCGCGCCGGTGCGGATCGCGGGCGTCGACGTCGGCAAGGTGATCGCGCTGCAGCGTGGGCCGGGCACGACGGCGCTGGTCACGATGGACATCCAGGCAAAGGGTCGTCCGATCCATGCCGACGCGCTGCTGCGGGTGCACCCGCGGTTGTTTCTCGAGGGTGGATTCTTCGTCGAGCTTGCCCCTGGCAGTCCGAGCGCGCCGACGCTCGACAGTGGCCACACGATTCCGCTGTCGCAGACCTCCGTGCCGGTCCAGTTCTTCAGCGCCCTCTCAGCGTTGAACGAGGACACGCGCACCTCTCTGGCGTCCACGGTGCATCAGGTCGCGATCGGATTCGGCGGCGGCGGCTCGCAGGGGCTGCGCGCGGCGTTTGCTGAGCTGGGTCCGGCGCTGAAGGACACCGCGATCGTGGCCCAGGCTGCGCAGGGTACGCGGCCGGATGACGTCTCGCATGTGATCCATGCCTCCTTTGGCATCGCGGCAACACTCGCGGCTCACGACGCTTCGCTCAGCGGCCTGCTGTCCAGCTACAGCAAGGTCACCGGCACTCTGGCGCAGAAGGACCTACAGCTGGCCGGCACGCTGCGCGGCGCGGACCAAACGCTGCGAGCGATGCCGCCGGCGCTCGCAGCGCTCGACCGTGCCCTGCCGCCGCTGCGCCGCATTGCCGTCGATGCCCGTCCCGCGCTGCGCGCCGCACCCCCAGTGCTGCGGGGCGCGACGGCGATGCTGAGCCAGCTCGACGCGCTCGTCCAACCCGCGGAGCTTCCGGCGCTGCTGGGCGTGCTGCAGCCGCTTGCGAGCTCGCTGCCGTCCCTCTACGCACGACTCGAGGTGCTCTTCCCCCGCGTGACCCCGGTCGTGAGTTGCGTCGGAAACCAGGCGCTGAGCGTGCTCAACGCCAAGCTCGATGACGGTCAGCTATCGACGGGCCGGCCGGTGTGGCAGGACCTGCTGCATGTCATGGTTGGCTTCGCGGGCGACTCGCAGGACTTCGACGGCAACGGCCCCTGGCTGCGCTATCCCGGCTTCTCGGGCTCGCAGCTCATTTCCACAGTGTCGTCGCCGGGGATCGCACCCCTGTTCGGCAGTGCGTCCAGCTCGACGCTTGGCGCGCGGCCGCTGTGGGCCGGTCCCGGCGGCGGCCCGGCGTTCCGGCCCGACGTGCCGTGCACCAGCCAGCCGGTGCCTAACCTGCAGGCGGCGGGCGGTCCAGGGGCGAGAGCGGTCAACGGCGCTGCGACGCCCCGGACGGTGACGCACGAAACGTTGCTCCGGACCGCGCGTCACCCGACCCTGCGCGGCCGATGAAGCGCGCGATGAAAACCCACGGCGTCTCGGTCGCCTACATCGTCGGCTTCGCGGTCGCCGCAGCCCTCGCCGGCAGCTACATCCTCGTCCAGCAACGACTGCAACTCCCGTTCCAGAAACGCTACGAGATCGCCGTGGCATTTCCCAACACGGTCGGGCTCTCGCCTGGGCTTGGCCAGCCGGCCAACGTAGCCGGGGTGCGCGTGGGCCAGATCGATTCGGCTGCACTGGTGGGTGGGCGCTCGCTTGTCAAGCTGTCGATCGATCCCAGCAAGCTGCCGCGTGTCTACGCGAACGCCAGCGCGACACTGCACCCGAACACGCCGCTCGAGGACATGCAGATCGACATCGCTCCGGGGGGCCCTCCGGCTGCGCCACTCGGCTCTGGTGCAATGATCCCGCTTGCGCAGACCCAGGTGCCGATCCAGTCCGACAGCTTCCTCGGCGCGCTGGATGCCGACACGCGCGAATACTTCGCGGCGCTCGTATCGGCCGCCGGAGCCGGCGTCAACCATCGCGGTCCTGATCTACGCGCGTTGCTTCGCACGATCGGGCCGACGAGCCGTCAGGTCAGGGAGCTGACAGATGCGCTCGCGGCCCGTCGGGTGCAGCTCTCACGTCTGGTCCACAACCTCGCGGCGTTGGCCGTTTCAACCAACGGGAAGGACCGCGAGATCGCTCAGGTGATCGTGGCGGGCAATGCGACACTGCGTTCGCTCGCTGGCCAGACCTCGGCGCTCAGCGCCTCGCTCGACCAGCTTCCCGGCACGTTGTCTGATGCGCGGCGCACGCTGCTCCACGCGACGACGTTCGCCAATCAGCTCGGCCCGACCGCGCGGGGCCTGGAGCCCGCCGCGCGTCTCGCGCCGGCCGCGATCAGGGCGGGCGGCGAGCTGGTCGCCGTCGGCGAGCCGTTCATACGCTCGCACCTGCGTCCGTTTACGAAGACCGCTACGCCTCCGCTAACCGACCTCCTGCCCGCCACGCGGGAGCTCAACACGATCACGCCGGACCTTGCGAGCGCGTTCAACGTCCTCAACTACCTCACCAATGAGCTCGTCTACAACGCGGGCGGGCGCGCGCAGAGCTATCTCTTCTGGCTCGCTTGGTTTGTCCACAACGGCAACAGCTTCGCCTCCACGCAAGACGCTCACGGATCGATTCTGCGCGGCTTTCCGTTGGTCTCGTGCTCTTCGCTGATCGCGCAGCCATCGCTGACGCCGCTCGTTTCCCTGCTGACAGGCGTCGCGCCGTCGGTGTGCGGCAAATGACAGGGCCGGCGTAGATGGGCGGTAAGCCGATCGGGCGGCGCGAGATCGTCACCGTGGCGGGCTTCGCACTGCTGTGCTTCTGTCTCACGCTGTTCGTGTGGATCTCCTTCGGCGGGAAGGTTCCGCTGCAAGCCAAGGGCTACCGCATCCACGCCTCGTTCGACCAGGCAGCGAACCTCGCCGACAACGAAGATGTGCGGATTGCCGGCGTCCCTGTCGGCAAGGTCACGCGGGTAACACCGAGCTCGGGGTTGACCGACGCGGAACTCGAACTCGATCGGCGGTATGCCCCGTTGGCGAGCGACTCACGCGCGATCCTGCGCTCCAAGACGCTGCTCGGCGAGAACTTCGTCGACATCTCGCCGGGGACCAACGGCGCACCGAAGATCCCCGAAGGCGGACATCTGGCGAGGTCGAACATCGCGCCCACGCAACAGATTGATCAGGTGCTCGGCGCGTTCGATGCACCGACACGAGACGCCTTGAAGAGCTTTCTTCGCGAGGCCTCGAGCACGCTGAAAGGTCATGGCGCAGACCTCAACGCCGCGCTCGGTCAGGTGGTACCAGCGGCGCAGGATCTCCAGCAGGTGGTCGGCATACTCGACCAGCAGGGGGCCGACGTGCGGTCGTTGATCAACGACACCGGCGTGGCGCTGAGGGCGATCGGACGCCGGCGCGGCGATCTCCAGGGCCTGATCGGCGCCGGCAACAAGGTCTTCGCCGCGACGGCCGCCAGCAGCCGGGATCTCAGCGCAACAGTGCGCGCGCTGCCGCCGTTTCTGGCTCAGCTGCGTCCGACGCTCGGGCTGCTGGGGGCCACGTCCCGCGACGCTGCCCCCACGCTCCGTGCATTGCGCCCGGTGGCAGCGTTGGTGCGGCCCGCGCTCGCGTACACCAATCAACTCTCACCTCAGCTCGTAGCTCTCTTTCACGAGGTCGACCCACTGCTTTCTGCCGCGCGGGTAGGCCTCCCAGCGGCCACCCACATCGCTGACGCGGTGCCGCCGCTCGCTGGCGCGCTCGACGCCGCGGGGCGGCAACTCGTGCCGGTTGTGCAGTTCCTCGGCCTCTACCCGAACGATGCCGTAGCGGCACTTGCCAATCTCGGCTCAGCGCTGGAAGCGACAACGCCGCTGCCGGGCGGCGGCTCGCAGCACTACCTTCGTGCGCAGTTGCCGCTGAACAACGAGATCCCGCTTGGCGCGACCCAGCGGCTCGGCTCCAACCGACACAACCCCTATCCGGTGCCTGGCACGTTCAACCTGTCCAGCGGAATCGCTGCGTTCGATTGCCTCAACACCGGCAATCCAACCACGATCCCGGTGCTCGGCTCCGGCACTCCGGCATGCAAGACGCAACAGCCGCTCAGCGTCCAGGGGCTCACGCAGAGCTTCCCTCAGGTGCAACCCTTTGTCCCGTAAGAAGGGACAGGGTCTCGGTCTAGTCGAGCGACCAGTCGGTCGAGAGGAACATCGCGGCAATGGCGCCGAATAGAACGGCGAATGCAGTAATCATGCTCATATCATCGCCGGCCCGATGCCCCGTCGGTGTGATGCATCTCACGTAGTGCTAAAGGCGTGAGCATCGCCTCAAGCAGTTGTTCGCGCGCTTTCGCCCAGCGGCGGTTGAGCTCGGCCTGGGAGAGGACGGGCGCGAGCATCGCATAGCCCCGCGCCGCAGAGAGACAGGTGTCCAACGCCTCGAGCAGCTGAGGATCCTGCTCCTCGTTGGGCCGCAGCGTTGTCGCGAGGCCTGTGATCATGGCCGTCACCTCACGCTCGAGCCTGCGCATGTTGCGCCGCAGTTCGGGGTCCGTGCGTGCCGCGATCCACAGCTCTAGCGCTGCCTTGAACGCATCGGACTGATGAATTCGCCAGATCTCGTCGAGCAACGCCTCCCGTCTTCCCGGCTCGTGGATGTCGCGCACGTCGACGCGTTCCAGCAGCTCGGCGGCCAGCTGCCGGCTCGCGTGTCGCATCGCTTCGAGCACGAGCTCGGACTTCGCCTTGAAATAGTGCTGCTGGGTTCCTTGCGAGACGCCCGCGCGGTCGGCGATCCGCCGGGTGGTCATGTTGGCATAGCCATCCTCGACGAGCGACGCCAACGTCGCGTCCAGGAGCGCTGCCTTGGTGCTCGCGCGGCGCTCGGCCTGCGTGCGGCGGGGCTTGGGCACGCCGACGAGCCGCTGTGAGGTCTTCGCCACCCGACGCGCAAGCACATCGACCTGATTTCGCGCGGGCGGCTGGGTCACCGGGCCCACTGTACAGCGACCGGAGCGCACAAACCAGTCGTTTGACCGAGAAAGATGTATCGTTAGGCAATCGCGCCCACCCCGGGCCGCCGCGGCCGCCCCGACGAGGAGACCTGACGCACGATGACGACGATCACCAGCGAGTTCGACCTTTCCCTGATCGGCGTCGAGAGCGAGGCGAGGACCTTCGGCGTCGAGCGCGAGCGGTTGGTCGCCTACGCCGAGGCGACCAACGACGAGATTCCCCAGCACGCCGCGGGCGAGTACGCCCCGCCGGTGTTTGCCGTGGTCCCGGCATTCGAGGCCCTCGCCACGACGTCGGTCAAGCCGGTGCCGCAGGAGATTTTGATGCGCGTCGTCCACGGCGAGCAGGACTTTCGCTTTCATCGCCCGATCGTCGCTGGGCAGACCTTGAGCACGCGTGCGCGGCTGCTCGGCGTCACGCCCAAGTCCTCGGGCGTGACCCTCGCGGTGATGGCCGAAACCGTCGATCAATCCGGTGCACCGGTCGTCGATCAGTACATGACGTCCTTCTTCCGCGGCGCGGCGACGGATCGCGCAGGCGGCGATCCCGCACCTGAGCACGCCTTTCCGGAGAACTTGCGCGGCGCCGAGCCGCTCGCGGTGGTTGAGCAGCGCTTCGACGAGGACCAGACGTTCCGCTACGGTCCCGCGGCCGGAGATCCGATGCCGATCCACACCGACGATGCGCTGGCGAAAGCGATGGGCTTGCCGGGGATCATCATCCACGGGCTCTGCACGATGGCCTTCACCTCGCGTGCGATCATCCAGGCGACGTGCCCCGAAGACCCCACGCGACTGAAACGGCTGGCTGTGCGGTTCTCCAAGCCCTGCCTCCCCGGCGAGCGGATCACGACCTCGATCTGGCGGACGACAGATCGAAAGTATGTCTACGAGACGACCAACGATGCGGGTGCGTCCGTGATCAAGGACGGTCTGGCCGAAGTCGCCTGAGGTAATCCGATGAACGTGCGCGTTGCGATAGTGGGAGCTGGGATGTCGGGGTTGTGCATGGCGCACCGCCTGCGCGAGGCTGGCCACGACGACGTTGTGATTTTCGAGAAGGCCGACGAGGTCGGCGGCACCTGGCGCGAGAACCGCTATCCCGGGCTGTCCTGCGACGTTCCATCGCGCTTCTACTCCTACTCGTTCGCACCGAACCCCGACTGGACGCACCCATTCTCACCAGGCAGCGAGATTCAGGAGTACTTCGTGGGCACCAGCGATCGCCTCGGCCTGCGCCCGCTGATCCGCTTCGGCGCCGAGGTCACGGAGGCGAGTTGGGAGAACGGCCGCTGGAAACTGCGGACCGCTGCTGGCACAGAGGAGTCCGCCGACGTGCTGATCTGCGCCACCGGTGTGCTGCATCATCCGCGCATGCCGAAGATCGACGGGCTGGAGGACTTCGCGGGCGTCGCGGTGCACTCAGCGCGCTGGGATCCGTCGCTCGAGTTGGCCGGCAAGCGCGTCGGCATTGTCGGGACGGGGTCGACCGGGGTGCAGATCACGACCGCTATCGCAGGCGCGGCCGAGCAACTGAGCGTCTTCCAGCGCACCGCGCAGTGGATCCTGCCGGTGCCCAACCGCGCCTACCTGCCGCTCACCCGCGCGGCGTTCAGGCGTCTGCCGTGGCTCAACCGGTTCGCCCATCGTGCCTATCAGGGGCTGCTCGAGGCGACGTTCGGCGTCGCGGTGCTGCGTGAGGGCTGGCAGCGAACAGCGATCTCAACGCTTGTGCGCCTCAACCTGCGCTTCGCGGTGCGCGATCCGGCGCTGCGCCGTCGCCTGACCCCCCACTACGAGCCGATGTGCAAGCGTCTGGTGATGTCCGCGGCGTACTATCCGGCTTTGCAACGGCGAGGTGTCGAGGTGGTCGCGGAGGCCATCGAGCGAGTCGAGCCGCGCGGCGTGATCACGGCCGACGGGCGTGCTCACGAGCTCGACGTGCTGATCCTCGCGACGGGCTTTGACGCCCACGCCTACATGCGGCCGATGCGCATCACCGCGCCCGACGGGCGCACGCTCGAGCAGGCCTGGGCCGATGGCCCCCGCGCCTACCGGACGGTTGCGGTCGCTGGTTTCCCGAACCTATTCCTGCTGATGGGACCGCACAGCCCGATCGCAAACCAGTCCTTGATCGCAGTCGCCGAGGCTCAGGCCGCCTATATCGTCAAGTGGGTCGGGCTGCTCGCGCGGGGGGAAGTCGGGGCGGCGGTGCCGCGAGCCGACGCGACCGCCGAATTCAACGCCGCGATGCGCGAGGCTGCCTCGACGACGGTGTTTGCCAGCGGCTGCGCCAGCTGGTATCTGGACGCCGATGGCGTGCCGGAGGTCTGGCCGTGGAGCCCCGCCCGTCATCGTGCGATGCTGCGCGAGCCCGAGCTCGAGCATTTCGCCGCGCCGGAGGTGAGGCGATGAGCCCTGCTGAGCGCCCCCTGGGTAGCCCGCTGCTGCTGCGCGCTGCGGCAGAGGCCAACGGACTGGC
>JBPCQX010000053.1:0-10108 GCA_050997675.1 Solirubrobacteraceae bacterium | reverse complement strand
GAGCTGTATGGCTCGGCCGGCGGAGCCCCGCGAAAGCCCGCGGCCGAGCCCGAGCCCGAGCCGCCTCGCGCCGTCACGTCGCCCTCGGGGCCGGATCCGCTCGAGGTCAAAGAGCCCGATGTCGTCGACGAGCCCGCGGCCGCAGCGCCGGAGGCAACGGCCGGCGAGGTTGCGGACGCGGAAGCGGACGCCGACGGCGAAGGCGCCCAGCTCATCGCGCTGAACATGGCCCTCAACGGCCAGTCGCGCGCGGAGACCGATCGCTACCTGGCCGAGAACTTCGATCTGGCCGATCGCGAGCGCCTGCTCGACGAGGTCTACAGCTCGATAGAGGGCTGACGAGCCCAGGGGAACGTCTGTTCGCATCTCTAGAATGTAGGGATGGCCAGGCGCTCTGACTCGATCGTCGTCTCCGGGGCGCGCGAGCACAATCTGAAGGACGTCACGGTCACGCTGCCGCGTGACGCGCTCGTCGTCATCACGGGGCTGTCCGGCTCGGGCAAGTCCTCGCTCGCCTTCGACACGATCTACGCCGAGGGCCAGCGCCGCTACGTCGAGTCGCTGTCGGCGTATGCACGCCAGTTTCTTGGCCAGATGGACAAACCTGATGTCGATTCGATCGAGGGTCTCTCGCCGGCGATCTCGATCGATCAGAAGACGACTTCGCGCAACCCGCGCTCGACGGTCGGAACGGTGACGGAGATCTACGACTACCTCAGGCTGCTGTGGTCTCGGATCGGCCATCCGCACTGCCACAAGTGCGGTGCGCCGATCGCCGGCCAGTCCGTGGAGCAGATCGCAGACCAGATCCTCGAGCTGGATGCGGGCACGCGGTTCATGGTGTTGGCGCCGATCGTGCGGGGGCGCAAGGGCGAGTACGGCAAGCCGCTCGAGGCCCTGCGCGCGGAGGGATTCGCGCGGGTTGTGGTCGACGGCGAGCTGAGGCTGCTCGAGGAGAAGATCGAGCTCGACCGGAAGCTCAAACACGACATCGCGGTGGTCGTCGATCGGCTGATCATGCGGGCCGATGTGCGCAAGCGCCTGGTCGGCTCGATCGAGACTGCGGTTGCGCTCGCGGACGGCATCATCGAGGTGCAGCTGCTCGAGGACGGGCGCGTGTTGACCTTTTCGGAGAAGTTCGCCTGCCTGAAGTGCGGCACCTCGATGCCGGAGCTCGAGCCGCGGATCTTCTCCTTCAACTCACCGCACGGCGCTTGCGAGCGCTGCACTGGGCTCGGCTCGCAGATGGAAATCGACCCGGAGCTGATCGTGCCCGATCCGTCGATGTCGATCTCCGAGGGAGCGCTCGCACCGTGGGCTTCGAGCAGCTCCAGCTACTACGAGCAGATTACGCTCGGAATCGCGGACCAGTATGGGGTCGATCTCGAGGTGCCATGGGCGCAGCTGCCTGAACACCAGCGCGAGCTCTACCTGTACGGAACGGGCGAGCAGCGCGTCGACATCACCTACCGCAACCGTTACGGGCGCCGGCGGTCCTACGCGGCGCGGTTTGAGGGGATCGTCAACAACCTTGAGCGTCGCTACCGCGAGACCGACTCGGAATGGTCGCGTGAGCGGATCGAGGAGTTCATGAGCGTCCGACCGTGCCCGGCCTGTGGCGGAGCGCGGCTGCGGCCGGAATCGCGCGCCGTGCTCGTGGCGGGTACGCCGATCGAGCAGTTCACGGCGCTCTCGGCGCGCCGCGCGCTTGAATGGCTCGCGCAGGTCAAGCTGACAGAAACCGAGCGCCACATCGCGCGGCTGATCCTGCGCGAGATCGAGGAGCGGCTGCGGTTCCTGGAGAACGTCGGCATCGGCTACCTGTCGATGGACCGGGCAGCGGCGACCTTGTCCGGCGGCGAAGCGCAGCGGATCCGTTTGGCGACTCAGATCGGCTCATCGCTCGTCGGGGTGCTCTACATCCTCGACGAGCCCTCGATCGGGCTGCACCAGCGCGACAACTCGAAGCTGATCGGGACGCTTGAGCGTCTGCGCGACCTCGGCAACAGCGTGATCGTCGTCGAACATGACGAGCAGACGATGCGTGCGGCGGACTGGCTTGTCGACCTCGGCCCTGGCGCGGGCGAGCACGGGGGGCGTATCGTCGCGCAGGGCCGCGCGGATGACGTCGAGCGCGTGCCGGAGTCGCTGACCGGCCAGTTCCTTGCCGGCACGCGGCGGATCGAATTGCCGCAGCGTCGCCGCAGGCCTGCGGGCTGGGTGGACATCCGCGGCGCCTCGCAGCACAACCTGCGCGGGATCGATGTGCGGATCCCGCTCGGCACGTTCACCTGCGTGACCGGTGTGTCGGGCTCAGGCAAGTCCTCGCTCGTCAACGAGGTGCTCTACAAGGCGATCGCCAACCGCCTGCACCGTGCGCGCCAGCGTCCGGGTGGCCACAGGGATGTCACGGGACTTGAGCAGCTGGACAAGATCATTGCGGTCGACCAGTCGCCGATCGGTCGCACCCCGCGATCAAATCCAGCGACCTATACGGGCCTGTTCGACGTCATCCGCGACCTGTTTGCAAAGACCCAGGAGGCCCGCGCCCGCGGGTACAAGCCGGGGCGCTTCTCGTTCAACGTCAAAGGGGGCCGCTGCGAGGTCTGCCGCGGGGATGGCCAGATCCGGATCGAGATGCATTTCCTGCCGGACGTCTACGTGCCGTGCGAGCAATGCCACGGGCGCCGCTACAACCGCGAGACGCTCGAGGTGCGCTTCAAGGGCAAGACGATCGCCGACGTGCTCGAGATGCCGGTCGAGGAGGCCGTCGGCTTCTTCGAGCACATCCCGAAGATCCGCCGCCGCCTCGAGACCCTGAATGACGTTGGCCTTGGTTACATCCGGCTCGGACAGCCCGCGACGACGCTTTCTGGCGGGGAGGCTCAGCGCATTAAGCTCGCCAGCGAGCTGTCGAAGATCGCCACGGGCAGGACCTTGTACATCCTCGACGAGCCGACGACGGGGCTGCACTTCGCCGACGTGCAGCGGCTGCTCGCAGTGCTCCAGCGGCTCGTCGATGCCGGCAACACCGTGGTTGTGATCGAGCACAACCTGGACGTCATCAAGTGTGCCGACCGTCTGCTGGACATGGGTCCTGAGGGCGGCGAGGAGGGCGGCTTGCTGATCGCTTCGGGAACGCCCGAGGAGGTTGCGGCGACGCCGGGCTCGCACACCGGACGCTTCCTGGCGGAGATTGTTACGCCGGCGGCGGCGCCCAAACCCCGCCGCGCGCGCCGCGTGGCCGCTGCGGCGTGACTGCGCGGGCGGCGCTGTGGCTGCGAAAGTGGCGCTGGTACGAGCGGAACTCGCTGCCTTGGAGACGCGCACGCATCCACCTCGAGTTCGCACGCCGGGAAGCGTTCGTGCGCTGGCCTGTGCACGGGAACGTGCTCGAGGCGCTGCGCGAGGGGCGGCTGGAAATCGCGGCGCAGGTCTTGCTTGAGCCAAATGTCTGGTTGACCGCGCCTGGGCAGGCGCGGATCCGGATCGGCGCGAGCAGCTTCCTCAACCTTGGCGTGATGGTCGCGAGCGTGGAATTGGTCGAGATTGGTGAGCACTGCATGCTTGCCAACGGGTGCTTTGTAACGGACGGAAACCACCGCTTCGACGATCCCGATAGGCCCGTTCCGTGGCAGGGCTTCACGAGCAAGGGTCCGACGCGGATCGGTGACAACTGTTGGCTAGGGGCGAATGTCGTCGTGACGAGCGGCGTGACGATTGGCGAGCGCTGCGTGATCGGGGCCAACAGCGTTGTCACGGACAACATCCCTGCGTTTTCGATCGCCGCGGGGGCGCCTGCCAAGGTGCTTCGCGGCGTGTATTGACTCAGCGCTTCTGCGCGACGAGCACGAGGCCGTAGAGAACCGCCCCCAGCGTGGCGAGCAGGCTGAACGCCGCGACGCCGAGATAGACGGCCGCCGCTTGCGGGCGTCGGGCGCGTCGCATGTCTGCGGCGCGGGTGGCTCCGTACACGGCGAGCGAGAAGATCACCGTCGTGCCCACGCCGGCCAGCAGTGACGTGTAGAGCAGTCGCAGCAGCGCTCCGGTGTCGACGATCATGGTGCGATGGCTGCTGGGATCGGTTGTTGCAGCCGCCGGGCCAGCACCGTCGCCAGCGCCAGCAGCGATGCGGCCGCCACGACGAGCGGACCGAGCGATTCGGTCCCAAACAGGGCACACAGCCCGTAGACGCCGGAGCCGAAGATCGCCGCGGCCGGCAGCGTCAGGACCCAGGCTAGGGCGATGTTCCCGGCGACACCCCAGCGCACTGCCGACAGGCGCTTGGCGGCGCCCGCGCCCATGATTCCGCCTGAGATCACATGCGTCGTGGAGAGTGGGTAGCCGACGCTCGAGGCGGCGAGGATCACCGCGGCGCCGGCGCCCTGCGCGGCAAAGCCCTGGGCTGGATCCATCTTGATGATCCGCGTGCCCATCGTTTTGATGATCCGCCAGCCGCCGCTGAAGGTGCCGAGCGAGATGGCGCTCGCAGCGGACAGAACGACCCAATCGGGGACGTGGAAGCCCTTCGCGGCGATGTCTCCGTGCGCGATCAGCGCGAGCGTGATCACTCCCATCGTCTTCTGTGCGTCATTCGTGCCGTGCGAGAGCGCGAGCAGTCCGCTGGATGCGAGTTGGCCGAGACGAAAGCCGCGGTTTACCGGCCCGGGCCGCAGGCGCCCGACAATCCTGTAAACGATGAGAATGCTGGTCGCTGCGACGAGCAGCGCGAGCAGCGGCGCGACCACGGCTGGCACGATCAGCTTTCCGACGAGTCCGTCGCCGTTGGCCGCGCTCAGTCCGTGCGCAGCAATCACGGCACCCACCAAGCCGCCGATCAGGGCGTGCGAAGAGCTCGACGGGAGCCCGTAGTACCAGGTGATCAGGTTCCAGGCGATCGCCCCGATCAGCCCTGCGAACACGACAGTGGTGGTGATCGCATGCGTGTCGACGAAGCCCTTGCCGACCGTGGCTGCGACCTTCAACGAGACAAATGCGCCGACGAAGTTCAGCAGCGATGCCAGGGCGACGGCAAGCCGGGGTGGCAGGGCACGGGTCGAAATTGCCGTCGCGACCACGTTGGCCGTGTCATGAAAGCCGTTGGTGAAGTCAAACGCCAGCGCGGTGCCGACGACGATCACGAGTATCAGCGTGGCTGCGCTCACCTCAGGAGTTCTTGATCACGATGCCCTCGAGGATGTAAGCGGCGCGCTCAGTGGCGTCGATCGCGTTCTCGAGGCGCTCGAAGATGTCCTTCCAGCGAATCACGATCATCGGGTCGATGCCGCCCTCGAACAGCGATGCGATCGCCTCGCGGACGACGCGGTCGCCTTCGTTTTCGATCCTGTGGATCTCGACGGTCTGGCGCGAGATTGGCTTGAAGCCGCGAATGCGCGGGATCGCCTCGGCGATCTGCCGGGCGGCCTGCAGGATCAGGTGCGCCATCCGCTGCGCCTGCTCCATTGGGGCCTCGATCTTGTAGAGCCCGAGGTAGTCGGCCACCTCCTCGATGTAGTCGACGATGTCGTCCAGGGCGGACGTCAGCTCAAGAATGTCCTCGCGGTCGATTGGCGTGACAAACGTGTGGTTCATCCGCTGAATCACGGCATGGGTGATCTGATCGCCTTCCTGCTCGCAGATCACGATGTCCCTGGCGAGCCCACGACTCTCGGGGAAGCCCCGGAGCATCTGATCGAGCAGGTCCGCAGCATGGACGATGTTCGCCCCTGCTCGCTCGAACAGTTCAAACAACTCGCGGTCCGTCCCGCGGAGCAGGTTCGTGAGCTGGGACATGTGCCTCCTCGAAGTCGCGCGATCGGATCAACGGCGCACGCGTGTCGAGAGCCCCGGCAGACGTGAACGCGACGTGAAGCTTATGTCAACAGGCGGACAGGCCTGCCTTGAAGCTCGCCAGTTCCTCGGGGTCGATCGAGTAGGTGTGCTCCGCGGTGGGGAAGCGGGCCCCGCGAACCTCTGCCGTGTACTCGGAGACAGCGGCGACCATCGCGGAACGCAGATCTGCGTAGCGCTTGGCAAAACGCGGCGCGTGTGCGTCGTAGATCCCCAGCAGGTCGTGCAGTACGAGCACCTGGCCGTCGGTCGCGGGACCAGCACCGATGCCGATCACCGGGATCGCCAGACGCTCCGTCAGCTCGGCGGCGACGGCGGCTGGAATTGCCTCGAATACGATCGCAAAGCAGCCTGCGGCTTC
Source organism: Solirubrobacteraceae bacterium (assembly GCA_050997675.1). Lineage (GTDB taxonomy): Bacteria > Actinomycetota > Thermoleophilia > Solirubrobacterales > Solirubrobacteraceae > Palsa-513. Next base: position 3,897 of record JBPCQX010000053.1, on the reverse strand, counting down.
GAGCGCAAGCGCCTCCTCGGCGACGCGCAGCGCGCGCGCTGCGGTGCGGCCCTGGGCGCGGTAGCCGCCGAGGGCGGTGGCGCTCTGGGGGGTCAAACCGACGTGCCCCATCACGGGACTGCCGGCCGGCGCGATCGCGTGGGCGCGCGAGAGCGAGGCGCTGCCGCCGCCCTCGAGCTTCACTGCGTCGCAGCCGGCTTCCTTGACGAACCGCACCGCGGTTGCGACGGCCTGCTCGTCTGAGCCCTCATAGGAGCCGAACGGCAGGTCTCCGACAAGCAACGGCGTGGACAACCCGCGACGCGTCGCCGCTGTGAGCATCAGCATCTCATCGACTGACACCGGGACCGTCGAGCTGTAGCCCAGCACGGTCATCGCGCCGGAGTCGCCGACGAGCACGATGTCGACTCCGGCGCTTTCGGCGATCTGTGCGCTGGGGTAGTCGTAGGCGGTGACCATCACGATCGGCTCGCGCAGGCGCTTCTTGTCGGCGAGCAGCGGCAGCGTGACCGGCATGCGGTCGGCTTTGAGCAGGACTTTCGGTGTGGTGGACATGGCGTTGCGCCTTTCTGGGTCAGGCGAGCAGCGTCGCGACACGCGCGTCGACCTCGATGATTTCGTTCTCGCGGTTGACGTGGACGACGCGCGGCTCGTATTCGAGCAACTCCGCGCGGTCGTATTGGGCGTAGGAGATGACGATGATCGTGTCGCCCGCATGCACGAGCCTGGCGGCGGCCCCATTCACCTTGACCTCGCCCGAACCTCGCTCGCCGGGGATCGTGTAGGTCTCGAAGCGTGCTCCGTTGTCAACATCGACAACGGCGACCTGCTCGTATTCGAAGATGTCGGCCGCCTCGAGCAGGTCGGGATCGATCGTGATCGAGCCGACGTAGTTCAGATCGCAATCGGTGACCGTTGCCCGATGGATCTTCGATTTCAGCATCGTGCGCTGCATGGCCTCACTTCCGGGGGTCGATGACGAAGTTATCGATCAGGCGTGCTCGCCCGACCTGAGCGGCAACGGCGAGCAGCACAGGGCCCTCGACGTCCGCCACGGGATGAAGAGTCTCTGGACATACGAGCTCGACGTACTCGGGCTCGAGGCCATGGGCGGCGAGCTGCCGGCGGGTCAGCTCGACAACCCTCGAGCCGTTTCGCTCGCCTCCGGCAACGGCCTGCTCGGCGGCTGTCAGGGCCTGGTTGAGGCCGCTCGCGCGCCGGCGCTGCTCGGGTTCAAGGTAGGCATTGCGGCTCGACATTGCAAGGCCATCGGGCTCCCGCACGGTCGGGCAGATCTCGATCCGCACTGGCATGTCGAGATCTCGCACCATCCTGCGGATCACGACGCTCTGCTGAGCGTCCTTCTGGCCGAAGTAGGCGATGTCCGCCGAAGCCATGTTGAGCAGCTTGCAGACGACGGTCGCGACGCCGGCAAAGTGCTCAGGACCGCGGACGGCCCCGCACAGCGGCGCGGCTACGTCGCCGACGCTGATCGATGTCGAGAAGCCATCCGGATAGACCTCCTGAGCCGTCGGCACAAACAGGATGTCGGCACCGGCAGACTCAGCCTGGGCTGCGTCTGCCGCTTCCGAGCGAGGGTAGGCAGCGAGGTCCTCGCCGAGTCCGAACTGGCGCGGGTTTACGAACAGGCTGATGACAACGAGGTCGCACTCGGGGCGGGCTCGCTGCACGAGCGATAGATGCCCGGCGTGGAGGGCTCCCATCGTTGGCACCAGCCCGACCCGGCGACCGCGGGCGCGCTGATCGCAGACGGCGGCTCGAAGCTCGGACACGCGGCGGATCGTCCTCATCGCGGCGAAGCTCCCGCGAACTCGGTGTCGCCGTGCACCAACACCTCGGTGCACGCGCGGAGCTCGTCGAACAGCGCGAGCAGATCTGGCGCGCGCTCCGCAACCGCGGCACGCTGGAGCTCGACGGTGGCCTCGTCGCCGCGCGCGATCGGGCCGGTCAGCGCCTGCTCGGCGCCGACCGCAGCCCAGTTCTCGACGCTGGCGCGCACCAGCGGCACCAGCGCGGAGCGCCCGACCCCGGCCGAGCGCGCCAAGCGTTCGGCTGCCTGCTCGACGACAAGCAGGAAATTGGACGCGATCGAGGCGGCGGCGTGGTAGGCGGGGCGATCCTCCTCCGCGAGCTCGAATGGCTGCATGCCCGCGGCCAGCGCCAGTTCGCGGGCCGCGCGCAGCGCGCGCGGGGTGCTGCCGGCGACTGCCGCCCAAGCGCCATGCAGCGAGGCGCCGGCCCCCAGGAGCGTCATCAGCGGGTGAAGCGAGAAGCCCTCGTGCGGAGCAAGCGTCTCCGTGCCGGACGCCCCGGAGACGTGTCCGACGAGCGGCCCTGGCGGGATCGCGCGCGCGGCGGCGGCAATCTCGCCGTCGGGAACGCACAGCAGCACGGCGTCCGCGCGGTCGGCGGCCGCGCCGCGTCCGAGCGGTCCCTCGACGGAGATCTCCGGTGCATCGCCCAGGGCACCCGCGAGGGCGTTGCCTGCACGGCCGTCACCGACGATCGCTATGCGGCGGAAAGTGGTGGGGATGTCCATTGAATTTCGGTCCAGTTCCCTTGTCTCGGGGATACCGGTCGCGACTCGATGTGTTTGTGGCGGCAGGTGCTGCGGTCCGTCCTGTGGAGAGTGACGGCCTCTCCAGAAGGGTACACCGCGGCGCAGTCTAGGGATACACGGTCGTTGAGTGCGAGGATTAGGCGATGCCCTCGAGCAATGAGCGTCGCGAGTCGTTGAAGGCCCTGTGGGAGCAGGCCCGCACCTGTGCGCGCTGTCCTGAGCTCGCTGAGACGCGCACGAGTGTGGTGTTCGGTGCGGGCAACGCCAACGCGGAGTTGATGTTCATCGGCGAGGCTCCGGGCGCCAACGAGGACAAGCAGGGCCTGCCGTTTGTCGGCCAGGCCGGCAAGCTGCTCGAGGACCTCTTGCGGGAGATCGGCCTCAGCCGCGCCGAGGTGTTCATCGCCAACGTGCTCAAGTGCCGCCCTCCGGGCAACCGCGACCCCCAGCCCGCGGAGATCGAGCGCTGCCGGCCCTACCTGTTGCGGCAGATTGAGCTGATCGAGCCCCGCGTGATCTGCACGCTCGGAAACTTTGCAACCAAGCTCCTGCGCGAGGATCCGACCGGGATCTCGCGCCTGCACGGGAGCGTCGAGGAGCGCGCGATCGGCGAGCGCGCTGTGCGTCTGTACCCGATCTACCATCCTGCGGCTGCGCTCTACACGAGACGCATGCTCGACACGCTGCGCGAGGACTTCGCGCGCCTGCCTGATCTGCTCGGGCTGCCGCCGCTCCCGGGGCCCGCGCCGCCCCCGCAGGCCGCGTCCCCACCGCAGGCCGCGTCCCCACCGCAGCCCGAGGCTCCGGGTCAGCCCGACGAGCGGCCGCAGCCTGGGTCCGAACCACGGTCCGAGGCCGAAGCGCAGCTTGAGTCCGGCCGCGCCGCTCCTGACGCCACACAGCTCGGGTTGTTCTGACGTGCGGCGGCTCACGAGCACCCGGCCGGCCGACACCGAGGCGCTCGGAGCGCAGCTCGCCGCGGCGCTGAATCCAGGGGACGTGGTACTGATCAGCGGCGATCTCGGCAGCGGCAAGACAACGCTGGTGCGCGGGGCGTGCGACGCCCTCGGTGCGGACGGCCCGATCACCAGCCCGACGTTTGCAATCGCCAACCGCTACCGCTGTCGTGGCGGGGTCGTGGTCTCCCACCTGGACCTCTACCGCGCCGTTGCGGACGATCAGGCTCTGCTCGAGGACTACCTCGGTGCCGGAGAAATCACGTTTATCGAATGGCCCGAGATGCTCGTCGCGGCGGTCGAGGCGTGCGACGTGCAGGTCCGTGCACGTGTGGTGCTCGAACATGCCGGCGGCGACCG
>JBPCQX010000040.1:0-41169 GCA_050997675.1 Solirubrobacteraceae bacterium | reverse complement strand
TGTGGGGGGGTGGGGGGGGGGGGGGGGGTGCGGCGGGGGGGGCGGGGGGGGGGAGCGTTCGGTCTGCGGGCGCAAGCCCCTCGGCCCGGTCAACCCGCTGGCGGCTGACGAATACGGCGAGGCGCTCGAGCGCGTCGAGGAGCTCGAGACGCAGCGCTGCGACCTTGAGGTTGCGCTGCGCGAGCTCCGTGCGCTGATCCGCGAAACGGACCGGCAGATCACCGAAACGTTCGAGCAGACGTTCACCACGGCGGCGCGCAACTTCGAGCAGCTCGTGGAGGACGTCTTTCCCGGTGGGCGCGGCAGGCTGCGGCTGGTGCGCGAGGACGCGGGCCCGCGCGCGGTGCTCGGCGGCGAGAAGCCGGGGGAGGCCGATCCCGCCGGCGCCGAGGCTGAAGCGGAACGTGAGCTCGAGCTCGAGAGCACGCCGGAGGACGAGCTGCTCGGCGTGGAGATCGAAATCACGCCGGCGGGGAAGTCGATGAAGCGCCTGACGCTGCTCTCCGGCGGTGAGAAGTCGATGACTGCGCTCGCGTTCATGTTTGCCGTGTTCCTCGCCCGGCCGTGCCCGTTTTACATCCTCGATGAGGTCGAGGCGGCGCTCGATGACCTCAACATCGACCGCTTTCTGACGCTGTTGCGCCGCTACTCGACGCAGGCGCAGTTCATTGTCGTGACTCATCAGAAGCGCACGATGGAGGCCGCGGACGTGCTCTACGGCGTCTCGATGGGCGGCGACGGTGTGTCGAAGATCGTCTCGCGGCGGCTGGAGCGGGCCGACGACGAGCCGCTTGCGGGTGTCGCCTAATCGCTCGCGATACGCGATGCTGAATCGTGCGCTGCGCGGCCGACGACGAGCTGCGCCACACTTCCCAGCCGATGCCCCGCGACTGGCCCGATCTCTTCATCACGCGCGAGCCGGTTGCGAGCCTTCCCGCCGAGCAGGCGGCGGCGGCGCGGCCACGTTTCTTTCGCCGTCTGCGCGAGTCGCTGAGCGCGACGCGCGAGGCGCTTGGCAGCGAGCTCGGGGCGACGCTGTCGCAGACGCTCGACGCCCACGACTGGGAGGCGCTCGAGGAATCGCTGATCCTGGCCGACGTCGGCGCACCGACCACTGCCGCGGTGGTGGGACGGCTCGAGCGCGAGTCGCACGAGCTGCAGGGCGAGGCGCTGCGGGAGCGCCTCGGCGAGATGCTCGCCGAGATCGCCGCCCTCGGCGAGCCACAGATCAACATCACGCCGCAGCCGACGGTGATCCTGGCGGTTGGCGTGAACGGGACCGGCAAGACAACGACGATGGGCAAGCTGGCCTTTCAGCTGCAGAAGCAGCTCGGGGCGAGCGTTTTGCTCGGCGCGGCTGACACCTTCCGCGCCGCGGCGACCGAGCAGCTCGAGGGCTGGGCCCGGCGGGCGGGCTGCGAGATCGTGTGCGGCGCCCCGGGCTCCGATCCGGGGGCGGTCGCCTTCGAGGCGATCGCCAGGGGCCGTGCAGGGGGCTTCGACGTCGTGCTGATCGATACTGCAGGGCGCCTTCACACGCAGGATGACCTGATGGCCGAGCTCGCGAAGATCCGCCGCGTGATCGCCAAGCAACTCGACGGCGCGCCGCACGAGACACTCCTGACGGTGGACGCGACAACGGGACAGAACGGGTTGCGCCAGGCGAAGCTGTTCGCCGAGGCCGTCGAGGTCTCCGGGATCGTGCTGACGAAGCTCGACGGCAGCGCGCGAGGTGGCGTGGCGCTGGCAATCGCGCATGAGCTGGGAATCCCGGTGAAGCTGATCGGGGTGGGGGAGCAGGTCGAGGATCTGCGGCCGTTTGACGCCCGTGAGTTCGCGCGCGCGCTGCTCGGTCCTTAGCGCCGGGCACGCCGAGGCGACATAATCGATCTCATGTCCTCAGCTGTCCTATGGATCGTGATCGCCGCGGTGCTTGGCTTGGGAGAGCTGCTGACCGGGGGATTCTTCCTCGCGCCGTTCGCCGCCGGGGCTGTGCTCGCGGCCCTGGTGAGTGCGGTTGGAGCGGGTTCGCTCGTAGCGACGTCGGCGTTCGTCGGGGCAGCGCTGCTGTCGCTGGGGCTGCTGCGGCCGATCGCCCTTCGCCACCTGCGCGTGCCGCCGCAGATTCGCACCGGCTCCGCGGCGCTGATCGGCAAGCAGGCGACCGTGCTCGAGCGCATCGCCAACGAGGAGGCGGTCGGCTGCGTGAAGATCGACGGTGAGGTGTGGACCGCCCGCGCGTACGACGAGGAGAGCGTGATCGAGGTCGGCGAGCGAGTCGAAGTGGTTGAAATCAGGGGCGCAACCGCGCTCGTCATGCAATGAGGGAGAGGTTGACATGGTCGGTTTGATCGTCGCCGCGGTGGTCGTCCTGTTCGCGCTGGTGCTGATGGCGCGCACGGTCCGAATAATTCCCCAGGCGCGCGCCGGAGTTGTCGAGCGCTTCGGGCGCTACAGCCGCACGCTGCTGCCGGGTTTGACGATCGTCGTGCCGTTCGTCGATCGCGTGCGCCCGCTCGTCGACCTGCGCGAACAGGTCGTCAATTTCGCGCCGCAGCCCGTGATCACCGAGGACAACGTTGTGGTCGGGATCGAGACGGTGCTGTATTTCACGATCACCGACGCCAAGGCCGCGACGTATGAGATTGCCAATCCGCTCCAGGGCATCGAGCAGCTCACGGTGACGACGCTGCGCAACGTGATCGGCGGCCTGATGCTGGAAGCGACGCTGACCAGCCGTGAGAACGTCAACACTCAGCTGCGCGGTGTGCTGGACGAGGCAACCGGCAAGTGGGGCATCCGGATCAACCGCGTCGAGATCAAATCGGTTGACCCGCCTGCGGACATCAAGGTCGCGATGGAGAAGCAGATGCGCGCCGAGCGCGACCGCCGCGCGGCGATCCTGACCGCGGAGGGCACCAAGCAGGCACAGATCCTGACCGCCGAAGGCGAGAAGCAGGCCGCGGTGTTGATGGCCGAGGGCGCCCGCACGGCGGCGATCCTGCGCTCCGAGGGCGAGGCGAAGGCGATTGCCACGGTGTTCGAGGCGATCCACGCGGGCGACCCCGACAAGAAGCTGCTGGCCTATCAATACCTCCAGATGCTGCCGCAGCTCGCGCAGGGCGAGGGCAACACAGTGTTTGTGATCCCGAGCGAGTTCACGCAGGCCTTTGAGGGGCTCGGCGAGAGCCTCAAGGGCCGCGTTTCGCCGCCGCGCGAGACGTGAGCGGCGTCGCTGTCGAGCGGGCGGAGGCCTACGCGCTCGCCAACACGACGCCGCCCACGCCAGCGCTCGCGCGGCTGATCGAGCGAACCCACGCCGAGCTTGCCTCGCCGGGGATGCTCAGCGGCCCGGTCGAAGGCAGGCTGCTCGAGCTGCTGGTGCACGGGATGCAGGCCAAGCTGGTGCTCGAGATCGGCACCTACTCGGGCTTCAGCGCGCTCTCGATGGCCGCCGGGCTGCCGCTCGACGGGCGCATCATCACCTGCGAGCTCTCACCCGAGCACGCGGCGTTCGCCCGCGAGCAGATTGCGGCAAGTACGCTCCGTGAACGCATCGACCTGCGCGAGGCCCCGGCCCTGGAGACGATCGAATCACTTCCCGGCCCGTTCGATTTCGTGTTCATCGACGCGGACAAGACCGGCTACCGCGCCTACTACGAAGCGGTGCTCGGCAAGCTCGCGCCGCATGGGCTGATCGCAGTTGACAACACGCTTTGGCGTGGGCGGGTGATTGATGCCGCAGACGACGCCGATCCGGACACCACGGCGCTCGCCGCGTTCAACTCGCACGTTGCGCGCGACCCGCGCGTGACCTGCACGATGCTCACGGTGCGCGACGGCATCACGCTGATCCGTAAGGTCTAGCGCTCCGTGTTCGACGCCCTTTCAGACAAGCTCCAGGCCACCCTGTCTGACGTTCGCGGCCGCGGCGCCCTGACCGAGGAGGACATCACCCGCGCGATGCGCGAGATCCGACTCGCCCTGCTCGAGGCGGACGTCAACTTCAAGGTCGTCAAGGAGTTCACCTCAGCGGTGCGCGAGCGCGCGCTTGGCGCGGGTGTGCTTGGGCAGCTCAATCCCGGCCAGCTCGTCGTGAAGATCGTCCACGAGGAGCTCGCGAAGCTGATGGGCGGCTCATCGGCGGCGATCTCTTTCTCGCCGCGTCCGCCGACGGTGATCCTGATGGCTGGACTCCAAGGCTCGGGCAAGACAACTGCGACGGCGAAGCTCGCCCGTTTCCTGCACAAGGACGGGGGCTCCTCCGTCGCCGTCGCCGCGTGCGACGTCTACCGGCCCGCGGCCGTCGAGCAGCTCGTCAAGGTCGGCGCGCAAGCGGGCGCGACCGTGTACGAGCAGGGCACCGAGCGCTCCCCGGTCCAGATCGCCCGCTGGGCGCTCGAGCGTGCGCGCGAGGACGGCAAGGATGTGCTGATCGTCGACACCAGCGGTCGCCTCCACGTCGACACCGAGCTGATGGCTGAGCTCGTCGAGATTCGGGACGCGGTCAAGCCCCACAACGTGCTGCTGGTGCTCGACGCGATGACTGGCCAGGATGCCGTCAACGTCGCCGAGCAGTTCTCCGCCGCCGTGAAGTTCGACGGGGTGGTGATGACAAAGCTCGACGGCGACGCTCGCGGCGGCGCTGCGCTCTCGGTCAGGGCCGTCTGCGGCAAGCCGATCGTGTTCGCTTCGACAGGGGAGAAACTCGATCAGCTCGAGCGCTTCCACCCCGAGCGGATGGCGCAACGGATTCTCGGTATGGGCGACGTGATGACGCTGATCGAGAAGGCCGAGCAGCAGTTCGACGAGGACGAGGCGCGCGAGCTGGAGCGTCGAATGCGCGCGGGCGAGTTTACGCTCGACGATTTCCTCGCGCAGATGCGCGCGATGCGCAGGATGGGACCGCTTCAGGGTCTGCTGGGGATGATCCCCGGGCTGGGAGCGCAGCTGCGGGGGGTCAAGGTCGACGAGCGCGAGATCGACCGGATCGAGGCGATCATTCTCTCGATGACCGCCGAGGAGCGCCGTCGTCCTGAGCTGATCAAGGGCTCGCGGCGTTTGCGGATCGCCCGTGGATCGGGCACCAACGTTCAGGCCGTCAGCCAGCTCGTCAAGCAATTCGCCCAGGTGCGCAAGCTGATGCGTCAGCTCGGCAAGGGCGGCGGAATGCCCGATCTCGGGGCGCTGATGCGCCAGGCCCGCTAACCTTCGCTCCTCTCGAAGGCCGCAGGCTTCAGAAAGGAAGCAGTTGTCAGTCAGGCTCAGACTCAGTCGTGTAGGCGCGAAGAAGGATCCGATTTGGCGCGTGATCGTCGCTGATCAGCGCTCCCCGCGCGACGGTCGCGTGATCGAAACCGTGGGGCACTACAACGCCCAGACGGATCCTTCGACGATTGTGCTCGACGAGCCTCGCATCCGCGCTTGGCTGGCCCGCGGCGCGCAGCCCTCGCAGACCGTACGTAAGCTCCTGCGCACGCAGGGCATCTCCTGAGCGGGACCTGAGGGTTCCACCGTCGTGGACTCAGCAGAGCTGCTCACCTACCTCGCAGAGGGGCTGGTCGATGACCCTGAGCAGGTCGTCGTCGAGCGCTTCGAGGAGGAGGATGGCTCTGTTGTGCTCGAACTCGCAGTCGGGCCAGAGGACTACGGCAAGGTGATCGGTAGGGGCGGGCGCACCGCGCATGCGCTGCGATCCCTGGTGCGTGCCGCCGCCACACACGAGGGCCGGCGCGTGGCGGTCGACATCGTCGACTGAGTGATGGTGCTCGAGGCTGGCCGCGTCGGCCGCGCGCACGGGCTCGACGGCAGCTTCTATGTCACGCACGCGCGGCCGCTGTTGCTCGCCCTGGGCACGCCGGTTGTGCTCGAGGGCTCCCCGCGGGCGATCGTGCGTCGCGCCGGCACCGATCGGCGGCCGATCGTACGGGTCGACGGCTGCACCGATCGCTCGTCAGCCGAGGCTCTACGCGGGGCGCCGCTGCTGGTCGCCGAGCAGGACGCTCCGGCGTTGGTTGATGGCGAGTGGTGGCCGGAGCAGCTCGAGGGCTGCCGCGTCGTCGATGGCACGCGGGCGGTCGGGATCGTCGCGCGTCTTGTAGCGCTGCCCTCTTGCGAGTGCCTTGCCGTGCGGCGCTCGGACGGCGGCGGGGGGGAGCTGCTCGTGCCGCTGGTTGGGGCTGCGATTCGACGCGTCGATGTCGAGCGCCGGGAGATCGACGTCGCGCTGAGCTTTCTCGGCGAGCAGGAGCCCGCGTCGTGAGCGCGATCGAGATCGATATCTTCACGCTGTTTCCGCCGTCGTTTGACTGGTTTCGCGGTCAGCGGCACGTCGCCAACGTGCTCGCGGCGGGAGGGCGGCTCGAATGCATCAACCCGCGCGATCACACGCCGCTGAGCGGCGGCCAGGTCGATGACACGCCGTTCGGGGGCGGCGCAGGGATGCTGCTCCGGGTTGACGTGATGGACGCGGCGCTGCGCGCGCGGTACGGGTGCCCGGGGCCCGAGGTGCGTCTACGGCGCCGGGTGCTCGCGCTCACCCCGGGTGGGCGCCTGCTCGATGATGCGCTGGCGCTCGAGCTCGCTTCCGAGCCGGCATTCACGGTGCTGTGCGGGCGCTATGAGGGCTTTGACGAGCGCATCGTCGAGCATCTCGCGAGCGACGCCGTTTCGATCGGTCGCTATGTGCTGGCGGGCGGGGAGCTGGCGGCGATGGTCCTCTGCGACGCGGTGCTGCGCAAGCTTCCGCAGGCGCTCGGACATGCCGACTCCGCTGTGGAGGAGTCATTTTCCCCCGCGCTCGACGGTCGCGCGGAATATCCGCATTACACGCGCCCCGCGGAGTGGCGCGGCCATGGGGTTCCAGCGGTGTTGCTGTCGGGCCATCACGAGGAGATTCGGCGTTGGCGCGAGCAGCGCTCGCGCGAGCGCTCGGGTGGGTGAGCGCCCACGGGGCCTCTGACGGGAGCGCTCCGCTACCATTGGCCAGCGCGCCGACGTTCCTTTCGTCCGCGCGTTTCTCTTGCCATGAGCACGGTTATCGACGAGATCGAGCGCGCGCAGTTGCGCCGCGTTCCCACCTTTGCCCCAGGCGATCGCCTGAAGGTGCACTTCCAGGTGACCGAAGGCACGCGCCGGCGCACGCAGATCTTTGAGGGCGTTGCGATCAAGCGCCAGGGGCACGGTGCGCGGGAAACCGTCACAGTGCGCAAGCAGTCCTTTGGTGTTGGCGTGGAGCGCACGTTCCCGGTGCATTCACCAAAGATCGAGCGCATCGAAGTGGCCTCGCGCGGGGATGTGCGTCGCGCCAAGCTCTATTACCTACGCGACCGCGTCGGCAAGCGCGCACGCGTGCGCGAGCGCGGCTACATCGGTCCGGAGGAGCTGGTCGAGCCGGGTCTGCTGCATGACGCAGCCCCGCAGGACACGGACGGCGGCGAGATCACCGACGCTGCCGGGGAGGGAAATGCCACAACTCGGGAGCCCTCATCCCCGGAGTCTGGCACTGCGGCCGGCGCGGAGGGCGCGGAGGGCGCGGACGCTGAGGGTGTTGCGGGTGCGTCCGGGCCCGAGGAGCCCGCGGCAGAGCCGGCGTGAGCCTGAAGTCTCTCTCGGGCGGCAACTCGATCGTCGAGTTTGTGCTGATCGTGGCGATTGCAATTGGGCTAGCGCTGCTGATTCAGGCATTCATCGTCAAGCCCTACCGAATCCCAAGCGGATCGATGGAGCCGACGCTGGCGATTGGTCAGAGAGTGCTTGTGAACCGGATCGGCAACACGTTTTCCGACCCGCATGTTGGCGAGATTCTTGTGTTCCACCCGCCCCAGGGCGCCCTGGAGCCCGTGAGCTGCGGGGTGCAGGTGGCTCTGAACCAGCTCTGCTCGACTCCCACTGCGCAGGAGGCCAACGTGAACTTCATCAAACGTGTCGTGGCCGGGCCGGGCGACACGATTGCGGTGCGCGACGGTCACGTGATCCGCAACGGAAGGGAGCAGGAAGAGTCGTTCATCCGCGGCTGCAACGGGTCCCCGGGATGCAACTTCCCGACGGCGATAAGGATTCCGGCCGGACGCTGGTTCATGATGGGCGACAACCGTGGAGACTCCGAGGACAGCAGGTTCTGGGGACCGATCCCCAAAAAGTGGATCATCGGGGGGGCTTTCGCCACCTACTGGCCGCTCGGACGCCTCGGGATCCTCTAAGCGCGCGCGACGCGCTGCCCGCAGGCGCAGCTCCGGGCGCAGGCTGTTTGCGTTCGATCGCGCGCTCGACGTGCGGTTCGTGGCGGGCGCGGACGAGGCTGGGCGGGGGTCGCTGGCGGGGCCGCTTGTCGCTGCGGGGGTACTGCTCGACTATCAGACGCTGACCACTGCGGAGTTGCGGTCGCTCAGCGCGCTGAACGATTCCAAGCAACACGACGACGAAGCGCGCGAGGCGCTATATCCCGCGGTGCTCGCGGCTGCGAGCCGGGTTTGCGTGATCTCCCGGTGCGTGCGCGGGATCGACTCCCGCGGCTTGCACGTGACCAACCTCGCGGCGCTGCGCGACGCGCTGCGTGGCGTGGGGCGGCCGGGGTGCCTGTGCCTGATTGATGGCTTCGCGGTGGCGGAGTTCGAGTTCGCGCAGCGCCCGATCGTCGGCGGCGACGCGACCAGCGCCGCCATTGCCGCTGCCTCGATCATTGCGAAGGTGACGCGCGATCGCTACATGCGCCGGGCGGACGAGCTGCATCCTGGCTGGGGCCTTGCCTCTCACGTCGGTTATTCGACGCCGGAGCATCGGGCTGCGATTCAGCGCCAGGGCGTCTCGCCGCTGCACAGGCTCTCTTTCCAGTCCACGGCGTACCAGCAGCTCGCGCTCTAGGCTCGCTGCCGCGCGGCCGTCGCCGGGGGGGTGCTCGCGTCGGCGCGGCGGGCGCCGGGGCAGCTCAGATCGGAATCTCGCACTGCTCGAGACTGATCAACTGGCCGGCGTGCGTCATCACGATGCCTACGGCGTCGAAGCGCAGCTCGGTAGCGCGGTGCGGGTGCTCTGCGAGCCAGCTTGCGGCGAGCATGCGCAGGCGCGTGCGCTTGGCGTAGGTGAGCGAGTCGAACGGATGCATCCCGCCTGCGGTGCGGGTCTTCACCTCGACGAAGACGATCGCGCCGCGCTGGGCGACGACTAGGTCGAGCTCACCTGATCTCGTACGGTAGTTGCGGTCGAGCACCTTTGCGCCGAGCATCTCGTAGTGGTGGACCGCAAGACGCTCACCGGCACGCCCGAGCGCGATCGTGGGGGTGACGTTGGACATGTCTTCGAGGTTACGCCGGCCTGCGGCCGCGGATGATGAAGGGCTCCCACGAAACTGCCACGAGACGGTTAAGACGACTGCGACCGGGGGCCAACTGCGCCGGTCCCGTCCCCGCGCGTTGCTTTGCTGGCTGTCAGATGCTTGCCAGAGCACACAGCTTCTCAATCGAGGGCGTGGAGGCCCGCCCGGTCTGCGTTGAGGTCGACATCCGCAGCGGGCTTCCGTCCTTCAACATCGTCGGTCTCGCGTCCAGCGCCGTGCGCGAGGCGCGTGAGCGCGTGCACGCCGCGATCCTCAACTCGGGTTTCGCGTTTCCGCGCCGCCGCGTCACGGCGAACCTCGCACCGGCCCACGTCGAGAAGGAAGGGGCGGCGTTTGACCTTGCGCTGGCGTGCGCTGTGCTTGTGGCCAGCGAGCAGCTTCCGGGCGATCGGCTAGGGCGGTTGGCGCTCTTTGCCGAGCTCGGCTTGGGCGGCGAGCTGCGTCCTTGCCTCGGTGCCCTCGCGGCAGCGGAGGGAGCGCAGCGCGCGCGCCGCTCGGCTCTGGTGGTTGCGCCGGCGGACGCCGGCGAGGCGGCGCAGATCGGGCGCGGGGTGTGCGTCTGCGGGCTCCGCTCACTTGGTGACGTGGCGGCGCTGTTGGGCGGCGTAGGGGTCCCGCGTGCGATTCCGTCCCGCAGCCCGGCCTCCGGCTTGACCTCGCCGGCGACGCCGGGCTCGCCCGATCTCGCGGACGTACGCGGTCAGGCGCAGGCGATCGCGGCGCTCAGCGTCGCCGCGGCGGGCGGACATCACCTCCTGCTGATTGGCCCGCCGGGCGCCGGCAAGACGATGCTTGCACGCAGGCTGCCGTCGATCATGCCCGCCCTGCGGCGCGAGGAGGCGATCGAGGTGACGAAAATCCACGGACTCGCCGGTCTGCACACGGGGGGCACGCTGGTCGAGAGCCGGCCGTTCCGGGCGCCTCATCACACGATCTCCCCGGCGGGGCTCGTGGGCGGTGGACCGCACGCGCTGCCCGGCGAGGCGGTGCTCGCGCACCGCGGGGTGCTGTTTCTCGATGAACTGTCGGAGTTCGCGCGCAGTTCGCTTGAATCGTTGCGGGCGCCGCTGGAGGACGGTCGTGTCACGATCGTGCGCCGTCAGCACGCTGCGGTCTATCCCTCGCGCTTCATGCTCGTCGCGGCGACAAATCCGTGCCCTTGCGGCTTTGCCGGCGTGGGAGCGCTATGCCGGTGCTCGGAGGCCGATCGCGTTCGTCACCGCGGCAAGCTCAGCGGCCCGTTGCTGGACCGGATCGAGCTGATCATCGATATACGCGCGCCGACGCCGGAAGAGCTGCGTGCCCCGCCGCCGACCGCTTCGCTTCGTGTTCGCATCCGCGTCGAGCGCGCTCGGGCGCGCCAGTCCGACCGGCTGCGGGGGACGGGTGTGAGCTGCAACGCCCACCTGGATCTCGCGACGCTGCGCGCTCACGGCGCGATCGAGCGCGGCGCCGAGGCGACCCTGCACAGTGCGTACGAAGCCGGTGCGCTCAGCGCTCGAGGCCACACCAGGGTGCTGCGGGTTGCCCGGACGATCGCGGACCTTGCCGAAAGCGACACCGTCGCCGCTGAACACGTGCGGGCCGCGCTGGAGATGCACGCTGCGGGCCGGCGGCGGGCTGGCAAGGACGCGGCGTGAGCCCGCAGGCGTTGTGGGCGAGCAGTGATAATTGCGGCGGTGCCCGCGCCCCTCCGCACGGTTCTCTCGATCGCCGGCTCTGACTCGGGCGGTGGCGCGGGAATCCAGGCCGACGGCAAGGCGTTCAGTCGGCTGGGCGTGCACGGCACCTTTGCGGTGACTGCGGTGACGGCGCAGAACACCCTTGGTGTGCGGGCGATCGCGCCGATCGCCGCTGAGTTCGTCGCAGCCCAGGTGCGGGCCGTGGTCGAGGATATTGGGGTCGACGCTGTCAAGGTCGGCATGCTGCTCGACGCAGCCATCGCGGCTGCGGTCGGGGGTTGTCTCCGAGAGCTCCCCGCTGGGTTGCCGATCGTCGTCGATCCCGTGCTCGTGTCCTCGACCGGTACGCCTCTGCTCGCGCCTGACGCGGTCGGCGAGCTGGTGGCCTCCGTGCTTCCCCGGGCCACGTTTGCGACCCCAAACATCGAGGAGGCACGGATTCTCGCCGCATACGCGGGCGAAATCGCGCCCGCGTCGCTGAGCACTGCGGCGCTCGCTGCGGCGGTGATCCGGCTCGGCCCGCGCTGCGTCATCGTCACCGGCGCACGCAACGCTGGCGACGGCCTCCTAGATCTGTTCTGTGACGGCACGCGTGCAGTGGAGATCGTTGGCGAGCGACACCGCGGCGGCGCCTCGCATGGCTCTGGGTGCACCCACTCCGCAGCGCTCGCGGCGCTGCTCGCGCTGGGCCAGGAGCCACTCGCCGCGGCTCGCGGTGCGCAGTCGCTCACAGCTGCCTCGATACGTGACGGCCTTGCTTCGCTCGGCCGCGGCGCAGGTCCAGTCAACGTGTTCGGGGAGCGCGCGGACAGGCCACGTTGAGAAGCGACCCCGACGCGGCCCGCGGTTTGCCATAATCGCCCGATGAGGTTGCTGCGGATGAAGCCGGGTCACGGTGAGGTTCTGATCGCCGAAGGTGACGTGTCGGTGCCAGCCGAGGAGCGCGAGCTGATCGCGGCGTTTCGCGCACAGCTCGAGCGCGGCATGTGGGCAGCGGTTCCGACGATCAGCCACGGGGGCCGTCGCGAGGCCGAGATGGTGCGCACGTTCGAGGAGGTGCCACGCGAAGCGGAGCGCGTGGTCTTCTCCCCGCGCGCCGCCGGCGGCGCTCGCTAGAGGCAACGGGTTTGTTTTTCGCGCTCAGCGCGTGCGCGATCATCGCTTTGGTGCTCCTGTGCGAGGTGAGCGCGCCGCGACTGCTGCCGTGGATCGCCGCGCGCCGGGCCGGCTGGCGCCGCGTGGCCTCGCCTGTCGCGTCGTACGATCCGGGGCGCGAGCGTCGAGCCGAGCAGCGCGCCCGTGTGCTGCTTCGCTCGTGTGTCAACGACGAAGACTGGGCGATGTATCGCGACCTGGGGCTGCTGCGCGTGTGGGGTCGCTGCGCTCGCGGGCCTGGCGACGGCAACGGGGCGGGCGGCGCGGGAGCGCCGTATGCGTACCTGATCTATCCCCACAAGCCAATCGTCACCTACGTGCCGCAAACCGGCCAGCTGCGGAGCGAGTACTGTGTTGAGTTCCCCGATATGGATCGGCCCTACGGCAGCGCGCGGCTGCCCGACTCCGACGACGTGCTGGCGAAATGGATGGCCCTGACCGGCGACGAACGCCGCCTCGTCGCCAACTCCAACATGCATCTTCCGGGCCGCCAGGTCGACCCGAACGCCGTGCGCCGCGACCTCTGGCGGCTCGGTCGCTGGGAGCAGGCACAACTCGCGCGGGCCCAGGGCGGCGCCGGTAGTGTTTCCGCTCCGTGAACGCTGGGTTTGACCTAAAACACCGCAGCCGGGCGCTTACCGAAGGTCCGGAGCGCGCCGCCGCCCGCGCCTACCTGAAGGGCATCGGCTACGACGACGAAGCACTTTCGAAGCCAATCGTTGGGGTCGCCTCGACGTGGATCGAGACGATGCCCTGCAACTTCCACCTGCGCGCGCTCGCCGCCCGCGTCAAGGAGGGGATTCGCGAGGCGGGCGGCACCCCGATGGAGTTCAACACGATCGCAATTTCCGACGGGATCACGATGGGCACCTCCGGAATGAAGACGTCGCTCGTCTCGCGCGAGGTGATTGCGGACTCGATCGAGTTGGTCGGACGAGGGCACATGTTCGATGCCGTGATCGCGCTGAGCGGCTGCGACAAGACGATCCCCGGGACAGTGATGGCGCTAGCTCGGCTCAATGTCCCCGCGGTCATGCTCTACGGTGGCTCGATCCTCCCCGGGCGCTTCCAGGGCCACGACGTCACGATCCAGGACGTCTTCGAAGCCGTCGGTCGCCACGCAGCCGGCTCGATGAGCGACGCCGAGCTTCTCGAACTGGAGAACGCAGCGTCCCCCGGCGCTGGCGCCTGCGGCGCGCAGTTCACTGCCAACACGATGGCCACCGCGTTCGAGGTGATGGGAATTTCGCCGATGGGCTCCGCGATGGTTCCCGCTGAAGATGCAACCCGCGCCGACCTCGCGCGCGCGGCGGGCACCCTTGTGATGGATGTGCTGCGGCGTAACCTGCGTCCAAGCGACATCATCACGCGCGAGGGTCTCGAGAATGCGATCGCCTCAGTTGCCTCCAGCGGCGGCTCCACCAACGCCGTGTTGCACCTGCTCGCGCTCGCCCGCGAGGCCGGCGTGGATCTCACGATCGAGGACTTCGACCAGATCAGCGACAGGACGCCGCTGCTCTGCGACCTGCTGCCCGGCGGGCGCTTTGTGGCCCTCGACTTCTACCGGGCGGGCGGCGTGCCGCTGCTCGCCAAACGACTGCTCGAAGCCGGACTGCTGCATCCCGACGTCCCGTCGGTCAGCGGCGCCACAGTCGGCGAGCTGGCGCGCAGCGCACGCGAGAGCCAAGGCCAAGAGGTCGTGCGGCCGTTGAGCAACCCGATCAAGTCCACAGGCGGACTGGCGATCCTCAAGGGCTCGCTAGCGCCCGAGGGCTGCGTCGTCAAGCTTGCCGGACACGAGCGCCGACGCCACGTTGGGCCGGCGCGCGTGTTTGAGGGCGAGGAGGCGGCGATGGCCGCAGTGCTGGCCCGGCAGATCGAGCCCAGCGACGTGATCGTGATCCGCAACGAGGGACCCGCGGGGGGGCCCGGAATGCGCGAGATGCTCGCCGTCACCGCCACCGTCGTCGGCGTCGGGCTCGGGGACAGCGTTGCGCTGATCACCGACGGGCGGTTTTCCGGTGCCACCCACGGCTTCATGGTCGCTCACGTCGCCCCTGAAGCCGCCCGCGGCGGCCCCATCGCCGCCGTCAGAGACGGCGATCAGATCACGATCGACGCCGACCGTCGCGTGCTCGATGTCGCGCTCGACGCCGATCAGATTGTCGAGCGAATCGCCGCGTACGAGCCCCAGCCCAGCCCCGATGCGACCGGAGTGCTCGCAAAGTACGCCCGTCAGGTTTCCAGCGCCTCGCACGGCGCGGTGACGATCTAGTCAACACTGTTCCGGCGCCGCGGCGTCCCGTCAGCCCGCGTGCGTCGCTAGAGCGTTCACCTCCGCGTGCCGAGCTCGCCGGCGCCGTCGGGTGCCAGGAACGCCTCGAGCAGCGCGTTGAAGCGCGCGGGGCGCTCCAGCATCGGGAGGTGTCCGCTGTCGTCGAGGATCACAACCCGGGAGCGCGGAATCAGCGCCGCAAAGCGCTCCGCAGCGCTCGCAGCCACCACCGCGTCCTGAGCACCCCACACGATCAGCGTGGGGCAGCGCACTTCGCCGAGCCGGTCGGCGATCCGGTGGCGCGCCACCGCCGCAGCGGCGAGCGGAGAGCCGGGACGCCCGCCGGCCCCGATCAAGATCGCCGCGATCTCCGGCGCGATCGCCTCGGGATGCCGGACCGCAGCGCCCAACCCGACGCGGCGCAGACGAACCCGCCGCGCCATGAATCGGGCGCGCGGGCCGGAGACCGCCGACAGCCAGCTCAAAGCTCGCAGCGGCGCATGGCGGTGTGCCAGCAGCGCCCGCGGCAGCCCCATGTAGCGATTCGACAGGCCCGCGGGGGAGACCAGCACGAGGCGCTCCACAAGGTCCGCTCGCCGGATCGCAAGCTCCGCTGCGACAAGTCCGCCCAGCGAGCTGCCGACAAGTACGAACGGCGCGCGCGGCCCGGCGCCCGTCTTGTCTCCAGCCCCATCGCCGAGTCGCTCGCACAGTGCAGCCACCGTCGCGGCATAGCCCGGAATCGAGATCCGCCCCGAGCGCGGCAGCGGCGAGTCGCCGAAGCCCGGCAGGTCCGGGGCCAGGACGCATCGATGGCGCGCAAGCTGGGGAATTGTCTCCAGCCAGTTGCGCCAGGAGCCGTCGTGCCCATGGATCAGGCACACCGCGGGCTCGCCGGCCCCGCACACCACGGTGTTAACCGCGGCTCCCTCAACGTCAACCGATCGCCTGTGCGCGCTCCAGTCGACCTCCAGCCAGGCCGACCGGGGCGGCGAGCCATAGGAATCCCTGTCGCGCCCCGTCTCCGCCAAGGAGGGCTACTCTACCCGCCGTGAAGATCGCCGTGGATATCGACTCGACGCTCCACGCCTATTGGGACGTGCTGTCTGCCGCTGCTCGCCGGCGCTTCGGCGTCGAGCTGCCGTACGAGGAGCAGCTGACGTGGGGAATCACCCGGCTCAGGGCCGGGCAGCTCGCCGCCTGCGTCGCCGACACCCACACCGAGGTGCAGGTGCTCGCAGCTGAGCCCTATCCCGGAGCCGTCGAGGCGCTGCGCGCGTGGCGGGACGCAGGCCACGCGATCCTCGTCGTCAGCCACCGCACCCCGGTTGCTCACGCCGCCACCGAGCGCTGGCTGCAGCAGATCGGCGCGCCATTCGACGAGCTGCACTGCTCGGACGACAAGATAGTCCGCTGCCGCGAGTTCGGCGTCGAGCTGCTGATCGACGACAGCCCGATCAACCTCAAGCGGGCGCTCGAGCTCGACATGCGTGTGGCCACAATTCTGCATCCGTGGAATCGCGAAATCTGCCAGGAGGAAGATGTCGTGTCCGCCGAGGATTGGCCCGAGCTCGAGCGCAAGCTGAGCGCAGTCTTGCGCGCACCAGCCTGAGCAGGGGCCCGCGGCCGCTGCGGCGAAGATCAGGGAATGGCCGAGGTCACCGAAAGCTGGTCTGAAGCACTGGGCCTGCTCGCCGCAGACCTCGCTCGCCGCGGCGCGGCAAACAAGACGCAGATCGCATACGCCAGCGACCTGCGCCAGTTCGCTCGCTGGTCCTCGGCGAGGTCGCTGGCGCCCAACGAGATCGACCTGCGCGAGCTGCGCCGCTACGCCGGCGAGGGCTCTGAGCGCGGGCTGTCTGCAAACACGCTCGCCCGGCGACTGGCCGCGCTGCGAGCGCTGTACCGCTGCTTGCTCGAGCATGACCTCGTTACGCAGAACCCAGCGGACCTGATGTCGCGGCCGCGGCGCCCCCGCAATCTGCCGCGCGTGCTTCGGAGCGACGAGCTCGATGACCTGCTCGAAGGCGTGCCCGCATCGACGCCGCTCGAGCAGCGCGACCGCGCGTTGCTCGAGTTGGCCTACGCCGCTGGGTTGCGAGCCGAGGAGCTCGTCTCGCTTGACGTCAGCTCCGTTGAATTCGACGCCGAGCAGGTGCGCGTCGAGGGCAAGGGTTCGAAGACCCGAATCGTCCCGGTCGGCGAGCCAGCCCTGCTGGCGCTCGCACGCTACCTCGAGCGCGGCAGGCCGGCGCTCTACGGCGCCAGCACCGCGGCCCTCTTTCTCTCCAAGTCCGGACGGCGCCTGTCCACCTCCGACATACGCCGGAGGCTGCGGTTGTGGGCCACGCGCGCCGGGGTCGCCGGGGCGGTTCATCCGCACGCGCTGCGCCACTCCTTCGCGACGCACCTGCTCGACGGCGGTGCTGACCTGCGCGCGATCCAGGAGATGCTGGGACACGCGAGCGTCTCCACTACCCAGCTCTACACTCGGGTAGAGTCAGCGCGGCTGAGGAATGCGTACGCAGGCAGTCATCCGCGAGCGTGACGACGGGCGCTGAGCTCCCACGGGATGGAGATTGGGTGGAAACGAACGTAAAAGCCGTCGAGCTTCGCGACCTGTGGCGTCGCTATAAGAACTCTGACGATCAGAAAGCGCGCGAGCGACTCGTCGTCGCCTACTCGCCGCTGGTCAAGTACGTCGCCGGTCGGATGGCCGCCGGACTACCCGCCCATGTCGACGAGGCTGACCTGATCTCCTACGGTCTGGTGGGCCTGATCGCCGCGATCGAGCGCTTTGACCTGCAGCGAGAGATTCGCTTCGAGACCTACGCGATCACACGCATCAAAGGCGCGATCTTGGACGAGCTGCGCGCGATCGATTGGGTTCCGCGGTCGGTCCGGGCGCGTGCACGAGCGATCGAGCGCGCCAACGCCAAGCTGGAGGCGGGCCTGCGGCGCGTGCCCACCGACGAAGAGCTCGCTGCAGATCTCGAGATCACCGTCGAGGAGTTCCGCGCTTCTCTGCTCGCGATCGCCAACTCGTCGGTCACTGCGCTCGACGAGCTGTGGGCCACCTCCGACGCCACGGGCGACGGGATCTCGCTGCTCGACACGATCGAGGATCACTCAGCTCCGGACCCGGAGCGGATCGCAGACCAGAACGAGCTGAAGGACCGGATCGCCGATGCGATCTCCCGCCTGCCGGAGCGCGAGAAGCTCGTGGTAGCCCTCTACTACTACGAGAACCTCACGCTGCGTGAGATCGGCGAGGTTCTTGGCGTCACCGAATCCCGCGTCTCTCAGCTGCACACCAAGGCGGTGCTGCGGCTGCGCTCCCGGCTCACACCCGAAGCAGACTGACCGCCCGCGCCGCGCCTCTGCGCCGCGCCCGATCGCCCGCGCAGTGAGCCTCGCGCCAAGCGGTATGTTGAGCGCTCCCCGAGGAGAGGAGCAGCAATGCGTCCCAGCGCCGACAGGATTCGCAACGTCGCGCTCGTCGGTCACCGCGGCAGCGGCAAGACCTCACTGCACGAGGCGATGCTGTTCGAATCAGGTCAGCTGAGCCGGCTCGGCACCGTGGCCGACGGGAACACCGTCTCAGACTGCGAGCCAGACGAGCACTCACGCGGCATGTCGATCGCCGCTGCGCTTACCTCGCTGCAATGGAAGGAGCGCAAGATCAACCTGCTCGACACCCCCGGCGAGCCCAGTTTCGTTGCCGACGCGCTCGCCTGCATGCGAGTGTGCGAAAGCGCGATCTTCGTGGTCAACGGCGTCATGGGATGCGAGGTTTCGACGCGCCGCTTGTGGAAGCAGGCAGCCGACGGCGATCTCGCGCGAATGCTGTACGTCAACATGCTCGACCGCGAGCGGGCAGACTTCTTTCGCGCGCTCGAATCGCTGAAAGCAGCTTTTGGGCCGCATGTCGTGGCGACCGAGATCCCGCTCGCGGGCGGGCCAGGCGGTGAGATTTCCGGAGTCATCGACCTGATCGACATGTGCGCGTTCAGCTACGACAGCACTGAGCGGGGCGCAGCCGTCCGCGCGGATATCCCGCCTGAATGTGCGGTGCAGGCAGAGGAGTACCGCGAGCGGCTGATGGACGAGGTGGCCGAGGTTTCCGACACGCTGATGGAGCGCTACCTCGACGGCGAGGCGATCTCCCACGAGGAGATCGTTGAGGTGCTCAAGGAAGGCACGAACCACGGACGCATCTTTCCCGTGGTGTGCGGCGTTGCGACGCGCAACCTGGCGACCAATCGCCTGCTGGATGCGATCGTCGAGGATCTTCCTTCGCCGGTCAAGCACGGTCCGCTAGAGCTGCCGGAGGTGACGCTCGAGGCCGACGAGCAGCGCGAGCTGTTTGCCTATGTGTTCAAAACCCGCGCCGACACGTTCACCGGGCGCATCAACCTGTTTCGCGTCTATCAGGGCGTGATCAGACGAGACAGCAGTCTGCTGAACACGCGCACGCACGCAAAGGAGCGAATTGGACAGCTGACTGTGTTCGAAGGTCGCGGCACCACGCACGTCGAGGAGTTCGGGCCCGGCGACCTCGGCGCGGTCTCCAAGCTGAAGGAGACCCGCGCCGGCGATTGGCTGGCGGCGCGGGACGAGCCGATCCGGATGCCCCAGGCGGCGCTTCCCGCGCCGGTGATGGCGTTCGCGATTGAGCCGCGATCCAAAGGCGAGGAGGACAAGGTTTTCTCCTCGCTGCGGCGCCTCCAGGAAGAGGATCCGACGATCGATCTGCACCGCGATCCGCAGACCGGCGAGCAGATCGTCGCCGGCCTGTCGCAGATCCACGTCGAGGTGGTCGTCGAGCGTCTTCGCTCGCGCTTCGGCGCCGAAGTGACATTGAAGCCGCCGCGCGTGCCCTACCAGGAGACGATCCGCTGCTCGGCCAAGGCTCACGGGCGCCACAAGAAGCAGTCCGGCGGTCGGGGTCAGTTCGGCGACTGCCGGATCGAAATCGAGCCACTCGATCCCGGAGCCGGCTTCGAATGGGTCAACCACATCAAGGGGGGCGTCATCCCCGGCTCGTTCATTCCCGCCGTCGAGAAGGGGGTGCGCGAAGCGATGGCGCACGGCGCGGCGGCCGGTTATCCGGTGAAGGACGTCCGTGTCACGCTCGTTGACGGCTCCTACCATCCCGTCGACTCGTCGGAGATTGCCTTCAAGCTCGCCGGGGCCCACGCGATGCGCGAAGCACTCGAGCACGCCGACCCTGTACTGCTCGAGCCGATCATGCTCGTGCACCTGAGCGTTCCCGAGGGCAGCGTCGGCGATGTGATCGGCGACCTGAGCGGGCGTCGCGGACGCCCGCAGGGGATGGAGCCCGGCGGCGAGACATGCGAGATTCGTGCCGAGGTTCCGATGTCCGAGCTGCTTTCCTACGCTCCGGACCTGCGTTCGATCACGGCGGGTCAAGGCGAGTACACGCTCGAGTTCCTGCGCTACGAGGAGCTTCCCTCGCACCTGGCCGGGAAGATCGCCGCCGGGGCGCGCGGGGAGCCAGTCGAGGCTCACGCTTGAGCGGGTACTCTGGAGGCATGATCTCCAGGCAACTCGACACCAGCGCCGAGCCTCAGGTATGCGAGGTTTGCGGGCGCTCGCTGCTGCGCGGCGAGCAGGCGAGCACCTTTCTCGCGGGCGGCGGACGCCGGACCGTGTGCGAGCTGTGCACGAGCCGCGCGGCCAACGAAGGGTGGATTCGCGAAGGCGCCGACGCGGTGCCGGCGGCGCGCCCGCGCGGAGGCGAGCGCGCGCGTTCGCTGGTCGGTCGCCTGCGCCAGCGGCTCGACGCCGCGCCGCGCGAAAGCGCGGGCGAGGCAGACGAGGAAGCGGCGCCGTTAGCGCCGAGCCAGCGGCAGATCTACGCCGTGCCGACCAACGCGGAGCTGAAGGTGAGCCGGGCGCTCGAGATATTCAACCTCAGCGAGCACACACGGACAGTGTCCGGGATCGCCCGATCGCTGGGGGGACCGTCAGTCAGCGCGTATGCCGTGGCCGGCAGCCGCGTCGACGTGATCGTCGCCTGGGAGCTGTGCTGGTATCGCTACGAGGTGGATCTCGCCGAGCAGGGTGACGCCGTGCAGCTCGCCGCGCAGGGCGACGAGCTATCGGACCTCGGCGACGTGCCGGAAGTCAACGCCCAGGCCGACGACCGCGGCGAGCTGCGGCTCCTCTAGTGGCACTCCGCGGAGCGAGTAGCATGCGGGCGCGATGATCTACTGCGTGGTGCCCGAGGCGCTTGAGGACGAGCTCTACGAGAAGCTCGAGCTGTACTACGCGGGCGACCCCAACGTGTCCGTGATCGTTGATCGACGCACGCACGAGCGCCGCGACGGCGCAGGTACACCGGGCTCTGAGGAGACCTCGCGGCGCGAGCTGCGCGACCGCCGCCGCCAGCGGGCCCGAGGCGAGTTTCCGCCGCTCAAACAAGGCTGAGCGCTGAAGCTGATCGTCCACGTTGACGGCGGCTCGCGCGGCAACCCGGGGCCGGCGGCGGCAGGCGCAGTCACGTCCGACGCGCATGGCACGGTGCTCGACGAGGCGGCCCGATTGATCGGAATCGCGTCGAACAACGTCGCTGAATATCGCGCGCTGCTTCTTGGCCTCGAGCGCGCCCGCGAGCTCGGGGCAAGTGAGGTCGAGTTGATCAACGACTCGGAGTTGATCGCCAACCAGCTGACCGGGGCGTACAGGGTCAAGCACCCCGACATGAAGCCGCTCTACCTCCAGGCGATGGCCGCACTGCGGGGGTTCGAGAAGTGGTCGATCCGCACCGTGCCGCGAGAGCAGAACGCTCACGCCGACGGGCTCGTCAACGCCGCGCTCGATGGATAGCGTTGTGGGTCAGTTGACCGGTGTCGAGCTCTCGGCGATCGCCAGCATCTGGCGGTTGGAGAGCGAGGCGAGCAGGGTGTTGTTGACCCAGTAAACCGCGCTTCCGGACTTCCACGCGACGACGCGGATGTGCCCGCCATCGACGTAGAGCTGGTATGTCCGGCCGCCCACGGTGCGTGTTTCGCTCGGGTTGGCGAGGATCGGCGGATCCATCCAACTGGTGCCCTCGATGCCGTAGTAGTCGCCAGCAATTCCCCGCGTAATCGATACGACATAGGCACGGTGCAGCTTGCCGGCGTTGTCGCGCAGGGAGTAGGAGCGCACGGCGTCCGGGGCGCCGGTGCCGCCGATGCGCCCGCGCGGCACGTACATCTTGAACGGGAGCCCGACTGAGGCGCCCGTAGCCAGGCCGATATCGCTCGCCGGCGTGGCGTTGAGGCCGGCTGTTGGGGGCGCGGACCGGTTGCGCCGCCTGGCGGCAAACCTTGGCACTACTACGACCTTCTGTGAACCGCTGCCAAGGAAGTCGTTGACCGAGGCCGCGATGTCGCTCGCCGTGGCGGTCACGTACGACGGGCCGGACGTCGCTCGGAAATAAACCTGACGGACCGGTCTGCCGAGCGAGAAGGCCGCGAGCTGGGCGAGGTCAAGGACCTCTTTGCTGCCATGGATATCGGTCTGCACCGCGTGCTGCAGAGCGCTGAACAGCTTGTCCTGATTGCTCAGCAGATGCTGGACTCCAACCTGTTGCTTGACCTGACGCACGAAGTCCTGCTGACGCGCCACCCGCACGAAGTCGCTGTCGCCATGGCGGTAGCGCGCGTAGTCGAGCGCCGGCTGGCCGCACAGTTTCTGGTAGCCGGGCTGGATGTTGATCTCCGCGTACTGCAGGCTCGCCGACAAGCCTGCGTTGGAATGAAAGTAGCGGCGGTCGACGTAGACGTATACGCACCCGATCGCGTCGATCACGCGTCGGAAACCCTTGAAGTTGATATCGACGATGTGGTTGATCGTGATGCCGGGGAGCGTGTGCTTGATCGTCTGGACGGCGAGGGCTGCGCCGCCGATCGAATAGGCGGCATTGATCTTCTGCGTCGTGGGAAGGCCGTGGTCGGGACGAATCGTCGCCTTCAGGTCGCGTGGGATCGACATCACGGACGTCAGGCCCTGGCTCGGATCCATGCGAACCAGCATCAGCGTGTCGGAATGCGGCGGCGAGGTGCGGTCCTGGAGGTTCGTCGCCAGCGCGCGCTTGTCGGAGCCGATGATCAGGAAGGTCTGCGGGGCGCCGGCCTGCGCGGCGGTGATCTGACTGGCTGCCGGCGAGGAAAGCGTGGAGTTCTTGAAGAACGAGCCGACGTGGCCAACCTCGAGCAGCACCGCCGAGGCGGTCGCGGTCGCCATCGCCACGACGATCAGAACGCTCCCGAGCAGGAAGCGCTTCCACAGGCCAGTCGTGGGTTTGTCGTAGGGCTCGATCGTCATACGCGCCGCGTCTGTCGGACCTGCGTTCAGCGTACGGCGCCGCCCGGTCGCCACAAGTAAGCAAGCGACCCTGCGGCGGTCCAAATGGTACAGGTACGCTCACGCGGTGATCAGTGCTCGCAATCGCGAACTGCTCGGGCTGGTGCCGGCCGCGCTGCTGGTCTGCGGTGGGTTTGCGGCGATCTTCATCCAGAGCCAGAACAGGCTGTCGAACGTCTCGCTGACCTACGGGGCGTTCTTTCTCGCGCTGTGTGTGGCCGCGCATCTGGTGGTCCGCTTTTCACTCCCGCACGCCGATCCGTACCTGTTTCCACTCGCTGCGGCGCTGGCCAGCGTTGGGATCGTGATGCTGTACCGGATCGATCCGACGCTCGCCCGTCAGCAGGCGCAGTGGTTCGTGGTGGGCCTGGTGCTGTTTGCTGCGGTGATCGTCCTGCTACGCGACGGACGCTACGTCGTGCTCGAGCGCTACCGCTACACGATCGCGCTGGTGGGGATCGGCAGCATGGTGCTCCCGCGTCTGCCCGGGATTGGCCAGCAGGTCAACGGCGCCTACCTGAACATTCGCCTCGGCGCGATCGCCTTTCAGCCGTCGGAGTTCGGGAAGATCGCAATCATCGTGTTCCTCGCCTCCTACCTGCGAGACAACCGTCAGTTGCTTGTGACCGCCGGGCGACGAGTGCTTGGAATCACGATTCCACCAATGAAGCAGTTCGGCCCGCTGCTGCTGGTCTGGGGCGCGGCGATGATGATCCTGCTCTTGACGCGTGAGCTGGGCACCTCGCTGATGTTCTTCGGCGCCTTCCTTGCACTGCTGTACGTCGCCACGGGCCGGTTGTCGTTTCCCGCCTTTGGGCTGCTGCTGTTCGCGCTCGGAGCGTGGTACGTGGGCGTGCACGTCTCCCACGTCCACGATCGCGTGCTCGCATGGGAGCACCCGTTTGACCCGGTGCTTTACAACAAGGCATTCGGCGGCAGCTACCAGCTCGCGCAGGGCCTGTTCGCGCAGGCGGACGGCGGCGTGCTCGGCACCGGCTTCAACGCCTCGCTGCTGAAGCTCCCGGGCGGGGGCGACATCCTGCCGATCCCGCAGAGCGACTTTATCTACGCGGTGATCACCGACGAGACAGGATTGATCGGCGCCTGCGCGTTGCTGCTCACCTACCTGCTGTTCGTCGGGCGCGGGATGAAGATCGCGATCCTCGCCCGGGACTCGTTCTCAAAGCTGCTCGCCAGCGGCCTCGCGTTTGTTGTGGCGATCCAGGTGTTCGTGATCGTCGGCGGCGTGACGAAGCTGATCCCGCTGACGGGGGTGACACTGCCGTTCGTCGCCTACGGCGGCTCGTCGGTGGTGATGAACTTCGTGCTGCTCGCGCTTCTGCTGCTGGTATCTGACCGCGCGCGTCGACCCGGCCACGGCCTCTAGACCGGTCGCCTCTCAGCGTCGTCGCCCGGCGCCGAAGCTCTGCACGGCGGGGGCGACGGAGCGCAGGTCCGCGGCGTGCTGTGACTCGCTCGGCGGCAGGCGCGACACCGAGGCACCGCTGGTGCGGCCTACCAAGTCCGGATCGAGCGTCTCGAGCTCGCTTACCAGCACGTTGATCGTCCCGCCGGCGAGCGCGGGCCGCTCGAGCGTGCCGTGAGCGATCAGCAGCGGCTCGGCTCGCACGATGTGGCGGCGGCGCTCGTAGAGCTTGGGCGGCACGATCAAATTCACCGTTCCGTGCTCGTCTTCGATCAACATGAACACCACTCCGCTCGCGGTCTCCGGGCGCTGGCGGGCGACGACCATGCCGGCGACCGACAGCTTGCTGCGATGGGGCAGCCCTTCGAGCTGCAAACTGGTGCTGATCTGCGGCAGGCCCGGCCGCAGGATCGCCATCGCGTGATCCTCGATCGTCACCCCCGTCGTCGCGTAGTCGGCGAGCACACGCTCCCAGCGGCCCGGCTTGCGTAGCTGCGGCGCCTGCGCGACGTCGAGCGGCAGCGCGAGCTGCGTGCCGCCCGGGACGCGCAGTCCTGGGGAGGCCACCCCGAGCTGCCACAACGCGCGGCGCCGGTCGCCGGCCAGCGCGTCGCAGGCCCCGGACCAGGCGAGCTGCTCCAGCGATGCACGACAGGCAGCGGCGCGGCCGGCGAGCTGTCCAATGTCACCAAAGGACCCGCCGGTGCGGCGTGCCTGAACAAGCGCCTCGACCTCCTCTGCCCGCACGCCCCTGACGTAGCCGAGTCCGATTCGCACACGACCCCCGGGCTCCACGCTGCACATCGCCTCGGAGGCGTTGATGTCCACGGCGAGCACCTCGATGCCGCGGCGTTGAGCTTCGTGAACGAGGCTGTCGGAGGGGTAGAAGCCCATCGGCTGCTCGTTCAACAGGGCACAGAGAAATTCCGGTCCGTAGTGCACGCGCAGCCAGGTCGACTGGTAGGCGAGCAGCCCGAAGGCAGCGCTGTGGGCCTTGGGAAAACCAAAGCCAGCGAACCCCGCGATCATCTCCCAGACGCGCTCGGCGAGCTGCTCCGGCGCCCCGACGTGAGCGCCGGCGCCGGTGAGAAAACGCTCGCGGTAGCGCTCGATCGCCGCCTGTGAGCGTTTGCGGCTCATCGCTCGGCGCAGCCCGTCCGCTTCGCCGGGAGCGAAGCCCGCGAACGCCTGGGCAACTTCGAGCACCTGGTCCTGGAAAATGATCGTCCCAAGCGTCTCGCGCAGGACGGGCTCCAGCGAAGGGTGGAGCATTGGCGGCTCGTAGAGCGGGTCGGAGCGTTTGCGCTGTAGGCGCTTGATGTAGGGGTTGACCGCGCCCCCCTGGATCGGCCCCGGGCGGATGATCGCCACCTGCACCGCCAACTCAGCGAGCGTCGAGGGCCGCGTGCGTCGAAGCGACTGCATTTGAGCCCTGCTCTCGATCTGAAAAACCCCTGTCGTCTCCGCACGCTGGATCGCTGCGAACGTGGCCGGATCGTCAAACGGGATGCGCGAGAGGTCGATCCGCTCGCCGCGCGTCGCCGCGATGCTCTCGACGCACCGCTCGACCGCGGAGAGCATCCCGAGCCCGAGCAGGTCGATCTTCAAGAAGCCCGCATCCGCACAGGAATCCTTGTCCCACTGCACGATCTGACGACCCTCCATCGCCGCCGGAACCACTGCACAGCAATCGAGCAGCGGCCGCGTGGAGACGATCATCCCCCCGGGGTGCTGGGAGACGTGGCGCGGCAGCCCATAAGCCTCGCGGGAAAGCGCGTTCAGCCACTCCCAACGGCCGCTGCGGGCCGGGCCGCCGCGCTGTGCGGCACCACCCTCTGGGGCGCAGGCAAGCGCACTTTCGACGTCGCGGTCGACCCGCCTCGCGTAGCCGTCGGCGCCGCGCGCGACACGCTCGATCTCGCCCGGCGGCAGGCCAAGCACCTTGCCGAGTTCGCGAATGCAGGAGCGCGCGCGAAACGAGGGAAACGTTGCGACGAGCGCCGCGTGGCCTGAGCCGTAGCGCTCGTGCACGCGCCTGATCAGCAGCTCCCGCACGTCGCGGGGGAAGTCGAGGTCGATGTCCGGTAGCGAGGTGACCTCGGGATTCAGGAAGCGGCCCATCGCCAGGTTGCTCGCGAGCGGATCGATGTGGGAGAGGCCGGTGAGGTAGCAGACGATCGAGGAGACCGATGAGCCGCGGCCACGACCAGGCGGCAGCAGCGCCCGAGCGGAGTCCGGCCCGCGCACCTCTGCCGCCACCTCCCGTGCCAGCTCGAGCATGTCGTGGTGGAGCAGGAAAAAGCCTTCCAAACCAAGCGAGCCGATCACGCTCAGCTCCTGCTCGAGCCGTCCAAGGGCTTCGCGGTGGCGTCTGGTGGAGCCTGCCGCCGCGGCTGCGGTGGCGGTGGTGGTGGTGGCGGCGGCGTAGCGGTCCTCGAGCCGATCCCGGCACAGCTCCGCGAGACGCCGCGGCGCATCTGCATCCTCAGAGCCCGGGTAGCGATAGCCGAGATCCTGGGTCAAATCGAACGTCAGCGTCTCTGCGATCCGCGTGCTTTCCGCCACGGCCTCGGGGTACTCGGCGAAGCGCCGCATCATCGCCGCCGGGGAGGCAAGCACATGCGCTGCGTTCGGCCGGCGAACGGACTCCGAGGACTCCAGCGTGAGGTTGTGGCGCAGCGCGACGAGCGCATCCTGCAGATGCGCTCGCGAGCTCGCATGGGCGTGGACGTTGCCCGTTGCCACGCAGCGCAGCCCGAGCTCTGCGGCGAGCGCCGCGAGCGCGCCGTTGCGGGCGCGGTCATCAGCGAGAAAGGGACGCTGCAACTCGATCCGCAGGCCTTCGCGGCCAAACGCCTCGCGCAGCGCGCGCAGCGCCCCCGGCTCGCGCACGCCACGTTGCGCGCAGCCGCTGAGGCAGAGCAGCCCTTCGGCGTGGTCGGCCACGAGCTCCAGGCTGACGGTGGGCGCTCGCAGCGTCGCAGGCAAGTCGCGCGTGTGGGCATGTGCGTGCGTCAGCAGTCGGCAGAGGTTGCTCCAGCCGCGCGCGTCACGCACGAGCAGCGTCAGGTGGCGCCCGCCGGTAAGCGAGATCTCAGCTCCGTGGATCGGCTGCAGGCCGAGCCCACGAGCGGCATGGGCGAATTCCATCGAGCCCCAGACGCCGTCGTGGTCGCACAGCGCCAGCGCGCCGTAGCCGAGCTCCAACGCCGCCGCGACCAGCTCCTCGGGCATCGAAGCGCCGTCCAGGAAGGAGTAGGCCGAGTGGCAGTGCAGCTCCGTGTATGGGGGGTGAGGGGGACTGGGCGTGGAATGACCTCCAGCGTCAGGCGGCGCACGTTGCCGCTCGCTAGCGGTGGCGGTACCAGCGGCCCGCGGAAAGCTCGTGGAAGACAACGATGTTGCGGCCGCTCGCCGAGACGAGCTCCCAGTAGCGACGGCGCAGAGGATGTTCCGTCCACCAGCGATCCTCGATCAGCCAGGATTCGCGCACGTGTTCGACGCGGTGGCGCCCGACGCTGACAGGCGCGCCGCCCGGGTCGGCCCGAACATGGACCGGCCGAGGCTTGTTGAGGGCTCGCGAAGAAGCTGCAGTGCTCATGGTGCGGGCGCGGGCGGGAGCGCGTTCAGCCTTCGAACGGGGCAAGCATCACGCGGCGCTCCGGGATGCGGGAGGGAAGATCGACGCAGAGCACGCGCAGCGCAGCATCTGCTCCCGCTGCTGCCCGCGCCTGGCGAACAGCTTCGCGCAGCCGCGCCCGGCGTAGCTGGAGAGGCTGCTCCAGGAGCGCGCGCTGCTCACCTGAGGCAGGACCAAAGCTCGCAGCGCAAAGACTCAGAGCTCGAGCCGGGGAGGGCAGCACGGCGATGCGGGGCGCGAGCGCGAGCCGCATCCGTCGCGGATCCGACAGCGCTTCGCGGAAGGTCTGCGCCACGCGCCAGCTGCCACCGTCGACGAGCTGCGCCGCGAGCGTCACCGCGCGCAGGGTCCGCCCGTGACGCTCCGGGCGGGCGAGCAAACGGTCGATCAAGACGCCGAGCGCCTGCTCGAGTTGAGGCCCCAAGGCGCTTTCGGGCAGCTCGAACAGCTCCTCGAGCGATTCGGCGCACGCGCGCGGGCAGGGGGGATCGTCCTCGCCACGAGCCAGACGGTGCGCGAGCAGTCCGGGCCTGCCGAAGCGATCGGCCAGCGCCGAGCTGGGCAGCGCCGCGAGCTCGCCGAGTGTCGCCAGCCCAAGCCGCTCGAGCGAGCCGACGAGCGCCGCGCACTCCTCGCGTGAGCGCAACATCGAGACGGGCAAATTCTGTAGATGCACGCGCGCGTCGCCGCGCAGAACCTGCGGACGGCGAGGGCGCGCGCCCAGCGCGGCGGCCAGCGCGCAGAAACGTGTCGCGCCGGCGCCTGCACGGGCCGGCCTGCCCAGGCTGCGCAGAGCGACATCGATCACCCGCTCCTCCGAGCCGCCATGGAGTCCCCGCAAGGGGCGTGCATCGAAACAGGCCACGCCCGGCCGCTGCGCCTCGACTGCTGCACCAATTCCCTCGAGCCGCCTCAAGGCACCCTCCCAAGCCGCCTCCACAGCAACGGGATCGCCGACCACCAGCTCGAGTCCCGGGCAGCGGGCAAGGGCCTCCCCGAGCGCCATCCCCGCCCGTACCCCGAACGCCTGGGCGGCGCCAGAAACCTCACCGATACGCTGTGAGGCGCCCCCGTCCGGTGCCAGCGCGAGCGCTCGACCGGCGAGCGCCTCCATGCCTCCAGTGGCGACGGAGAGCTCGAAGCGGGGGAGGAGGATGCAAACGATCATACGAACGTATGTTCGCAAAACAATCGGACGGAAGCAAACTCGAGGCGGGCTTGTGACAGGCATCGTGCTAATCGCTTTCAGCGCGGCGATGCTGTGGGGTCTCGCCGACTTTGGCGGCGGCCTGGCGGCCAAGCGCACCCACGTCGCGACGGTCCTGCTCGCGACCCAGACGGTCGGGCTGCTCGTCAGCGTCGCCCTCGTTCTGGTGAGCGGACCGAGGTCGCCCGGCGCGCAGGCCGCGCTCGCATCGCTCGGTGCGGGGATCGCCGGAGCTATCGGGCTCGCGTTCTTCTATCGCGCGCTGGCCACCGGCTCGATGAGCATCGTCGCGCCGCTCGCGGCGACGGGGGTGGCGCTGCCCGTGCTGGTAGGAATGCTGGGCAGTGGCGACGGGCTTCATCGATCTCAGGCCGCAGGGCTCGCACTTGCTGTGGTCGGCGTCGTGCTCGCCTCGCGCCAGGCCGAGCAGCGGATCCTTCTCGCCGGAGGCACCAGATCGGTGCGCCGCAGAGCGGTCGTGCTGGCGTTGCTCTCGGCGGTCGGCTTCGGGCTCTACTTCACCGGCGCACACGCCGGCGTGCGCGGTGGGGGCGCGGCCTGGATGTTGCTGCTCTCGCACGCAAGCGCGGTGGCGCTGATCGTTCCCGTGGCGCTGCTCGCGCGCGCGCCATTGCTCGCCGCGCCCGAGCTGCGCGCGCCGCTGCTGCTGATCGCGCTGCTCGACCTGTCAGCCACCGGCTTGTACGCGCTCGCCAATCGGCACGGCCTGCTCAGCGTGGTGGCCGTCGTGGGGTCGCTGTATCCGCTTGCCACGGTCGCGCTCGCCCGCTTCGTGCTGGGCGAGCGGGTCAGCTGCGTGCAAGGCTTCGGCGTGGTGTTCGCACTCGGCGGCGTGGGGTTGCTCGCCGGGGGATGATCGCGCGGGCGCCCCGCTCGGCGATGCCTGGATGGGCCCAAGCAGGCCGCGGGACCGCTCAGCCCAGGCGTTCTATCCGTGCGCGACGGCGTCGCGCATCAGCTCGTCGGGCGACTCGACGATCGGTCCATGGCCAAGCGCGAGCCGTGAGCCGCCGAGCGAGCAGAGCGCACGCGCACTCTCCAGCTCGACAGTTGAGTCCCAGGTCGCGATCGCCGGGAGCGGAAACGGTAGGCGCGGCTTGGAACTCGTGCGCAGGCCGCCGACGCTCGCGAACACGTCGCCCGCGATCAGCGTGGCGTCGCGCGTGTCGCGAAATGTGACGTGGCCCGGCGTGTGTCCGGGTGTCGCGACCACCTCGAGCGAGCCGATCCGGGCACCCGCCCTAAATGTCTTGGCTGCCTCTGCGCACTTGCATCGCTGCATCGAAGGCGGCTGCTTGGCTCGCTCGCCCGCGTCGAGCGACTTGTCGCCGCGCATAAAGCGTGCATCGCGCTCGGGCAGCAGGATCTCGACGTCGCCAAGCCTCCCTGCAAGCGCGTCGAGCGATCCCGCGTGGTCCTGGTGGCCATGCGTCAGCGTGATCCGCACGATCGGGCCCCCGAGCGCCTCGGCCGCGCCCAGGATCGAGCCCGCCGAACCCGCGATCCCGGTGTCGATCAGGGTCAAGCCGTCGTCCTCGCGCACGAGGTAGCAGTTGACCAAACCAAAGCGGGTCAACTTGGTGAGGTGATCTCCATGCTGCGTGCTCTTCATCGCTCGCTTGTCTCCAAGGTCGTTTCTTGACAGCGCGGGATCATTGCACGCGTATCGCCCGCTGCGCCCGCACGCGCGCCGGCCGCGTAACCTGTGGCGGCATGTCCTAGCCCCGGGAGCCACATGAGATCAGCGCGCGCCATGCCGCCCGGCGGGCCGCGGCGGAGCGCCGGCGGCGCGTGCGGCGGCTGGGGGGGGCGGGCGGCCTCGTCGTCGCCGTGCTGCTCGTGGCCTGGCTCGCGCTCAGCGGCGGGGGCGGCGGCAAGAGTTCGTCCCGCAAGGGAGCGAGCACCGCTCACTCGACGCGCACCACTACTCGTACCGTCACAACGCTTGCGTACACGCCGCTCGGTCAGCTGCCGACTCCGGTTCAAGACGCCGCCGCCGCGGCGCTTCCCGATGGGCGACTGGTCCTGCTCGGCGGTCTCGACAAGACGGATCGCTCGACCGCATCGATCGTGCTCGCGGGCGCGCTGCACGGGCGCTTGCCCGCGGCGCAGCACGATGCGGCCGCCGCCACGCTCGGCGGCGCCGTGTATGTCTTTGGCGGGGGCGACCTGGCTTCTTACGACCACATCCTGAAATGGGATCCGGCGACCGGCAAGGTATCCGCCGCCGGGCGCCTGCCGCGGGCCGCGTCCGATGACGCGGTTGCGACGATCGCAGGCACGGCCTACATCGTCGGCGGCTACGACGGCCATGTGGCGAGCGCGGACATCATCTCCTTCCAGCCCGGGCGTGCTGCTCGCGTCGTCGGCCGGCTGCCGAGCCCCACGCGCTATGCCGCGGTCGCAGCAGTCGGCGGCAAGCTCGTGATCGCCGGCGGAACGACTGGCGTTGCAGCGAGCGACGCGGTCTACGTGTTCGATCCCGCGACGGGCAAGACTCGCAAGATCGGGCGCCTGCCGGCCCCCCGCACGCATGCCGCAGCGGCGACGCTCGGGGGACTCGCCTACGTCATCGGTGGCCGCGGCGCCGCGACCGGATCAGCGACAAGCTCCTTGGTGTCGATCGATCCGTCAACCGGCGCGGTGCACAACGCGGGGCGCCTGCCGCGGCCGCTGTCAGATCTAGCCGCGCTCACCGTGGGATCAAAGATCCTGCTCGCTGGCGGCCATGACACGAGCGGCACCCGCGCCGAAACCGGCTCGCTCAGCCTCGTCGCGAAGACCGTCCACGTTGCCGCCGCAGCCGCCCCCGGCACCGCTGCCTCACCGCTGCCCGGCGACCTGCTGATCGCCGATCGCGGCAACAACCGGTTGCTGCTCGTCAACAACGCAAAGCAGCTCGTTTGGAAGTTCCCGACCGCCGCGGACCTCGCCGCGGGACGGCACCTGAAGTTCAACGACGACTCGTTCGTCGCGGCCGGCGGCAAGGCGATCGTCGCCAACGAGGAGGAGTCGCACGTGATCGTGTCCGTCGACATCGCGAGC
The DNA here is from genome assembly GCA_050997675.1 of Solirubrobacteraceae bacterium. Taxonomy (GTDB): domain Bacteria; phylum Actinomycetota; class Thermoleophilia; order Solirubrobacterales; family Solirubrobacteraceae; genus Palsa-513. The sequence goes on along the minus strand of JBPCQX010000040.1, from coordinate 9,008 downwards.
CACACGATCACCAACCTCTACGGGCACTTCAACCAGAAGGGCGGCGCTCTCGGCTACCTCAACACGCCCGACGACGCTTATCCGCTCGCCGACGGCTCCGTCGTCGTCGCCGACGCCTACAACTGCCGCATCCTGTTCATCAAGGCCCGCAAGGTCATCCGCCGCTACGGCCGCGCGGGGCACTGCACGCATCACCCGCCGCAGAGCTTCGGCGCCGTCAACGGCGACACCCCCGTGGCCGGAGGAGGCCTGCTGGTGAGCGAGATTCCCGGCGCTTGGGTCGACGCGATCGGCCCCACCGGCAAGCTGTTGTATTCCTTCCACCCGCCCGTCAGCTATCCCTCTGACCCCCAGCCCCTGTCCGGCGGCCGCATCCTGCTCGCCGACTACGCGAGCCCCGGCGCGGTGCTGATCGTCAATCAACGCGGCCGGGTCCTCTGGCGCTACAAGCCGACCTCGGGCTCCGCGATGCTCGACCATCCCTCGCTTGCGCTGATGCTGCCCAACGGCAACATCGCGGTCAACGACGACTTCCGCCACCGCGTCGTGATCATCGACCCGCGCCGCCACCGCATCGTCTGGCAGTACGGACGCACCGACAAAATGAGCTCACGGGGTGGGTCGCTCAACACCCCGGACGGGATGGACTACGTGCCCCAGGACGCCCGCGGACTACCCAACTGGGCTGCTGTCCATCACCCCTGAGTCGCCGCCGTCGCCATCTGCCCGGCGGGCTCGGATCGTCATCACCGCGAGCCCTGCGATCAAGGCCAGCGGCGGTCCTGCGAATGCGAGGCTCTCGCCGAGGTGGGTGCCGCACGCCAGCAGCAGCGCCGCGGTCATCAGGCCACCGCCACGCCGTCGCGCGCCGCGCGGCTGGGCGGCGCCGACGGACGTTTGGGCTCGGGTCCACAAAGGCGGGCGAGCCCGCGCCCGAACAGCAGGAACAGCACCAGCGAAAGCGCCAGCACAGTGAAGCTCGCGGTGTGCCACAGCCACCCCGGAACGCCGAGCTTGCGCTCGCGCTGGAGCACCGTGCGGTCGGCGACCAGCGCTCGCGTGAAATGCGCCGAGGCAGGTACGCCGGCAACCGGGATCGCGGCATCGGCAGGCAGGTAGACCGGCGTCGAGGAGAACCCGGTGCCGCGGTTGAGGCGAATCGCCGACTTCCACTTGCCGCTGATCGGCAGCGGCTCGCGCGTCGTGTAGACCCCGTCCGCGACTCGTCTCATCGGCCGCACGACGAGTCCGCCGCCCTGCCAGGCCGTCTCCAGCACCCAGTCGGCGCCGCGCGCCGCCGAGGCCGGCACGTAGCGCACGGTCGCGTTGGCCTGAGAACCACCCGGGAGCTTGGCCAGCGTGACGTCGGCGCGCCCGTGGATCGTGCTCATCTGGAGCAGGAAGCCGAGGCAGGCCGCAATCGCAGCAAGCGCCACGCCGGCGCGAATGGCGGCCTGCCGCGTGCCGGCGATGTCCGCGCGTCGCATCAAACCGCCGGCGGCAAAGGCTCCGATAACTCCGCCAGCGAGCCCGACAATGCTCGACAGCAGCAGCGCCTCGGGAAGCATGTGGGACGGCCACGGAATCGCCATCCAGACGTGGCTCCAGCCATACTCGGCGACCGTCCCCACGGTCCCGATTGCCACGCCGCTGACAGCGGCAAAGGCGTACGGACGCTTACGCGGGGAGACCAGCAAAGCCACGCCTTCGGTGAGCACGGCGGCCGCGACATAAAGCGAGAAGTGCGGGGTGGTGCGGCCGAGCACTGGTCCCACCAGCACGGCGAGCGCGCCGCGGATCGCGAGGTAGAAGAGAACAGTCCCAATCGCTGCGCCGCGGCCGCCGAGCAGGCGCGCCAGGACGAACGCCACGGAGCAGGCGAGCGCGATCAGCACGGGGTGGAAGAGCAGCTGAAACTGGGGCACTCCGAAATCAAATTCACCCTGGTAGATCGACAGCGCGATCAGCAAGCCGCCGCAGGCGGCCACACGCTGCGCCACACGAGCGCGGGGCCCGGCAAGCAGCGCGAGCCCTGCGAACTGCCCGCCGCTGCCCGCGCGCTCGCCACGAGGAGCGGCGTCGCGCGCCTCTGACAGCAGCCCGTGCACGGCGAACAGCGACATCGCCGCGCCCGTCAGCAGGATCAGGTGGGTCGGGCCCCACAGCGTCACGTCCTGGCCGAACAGGCGGTGCCAGACATCGTCGAGCGGGAAGCCAATCAGCGCGTAGCTAGCTGTCGCGAGCAGCAGCAGGCCGCTCACGGGCGCATACCAGTCGCCTGCGATGCGCACGGCCGCGCGGCTCGGCTTGCCCTCCGGCAGCACGACCGCCAGCCAGCCCGCGGTGAAGATGCCGAACAGGCCCGCGAGGATGAAGTAGTGAGCCGGGTTCGCCAGCGGACCCGGGTCGCGGCCCTTGTCGATGTGAATCGAGACGTCCCAGTAGAAGCCGAACGCCGCGATCAGCAGCGCCCCGGTTGCGATCGCAGCGGGGATCGCTGCCCATCCGGGGAGCCCCGAGATGCTCTCGCTGAAGCGGCTGAGCCTGCCCAGCAGCTTGATTCGCCCGCTGCGGTGTCCGAGCCCGAACACGAGCAAGCCCAGCGTCAGCAGCATCGCTGCGACGCTGACGGCGATGACCTGACCGATCGCCGCGCCGCCCGCAGGCGTCGTTGCGCTGCTCGCTGCGAGATGAAGCACGCTCATGGGCTGCCTTTCGAATCGGAAAGAGACACTATGAATCCTCTACACACTGACATGGGGTGATGTTACATCCTCGCGCGGCGATTGATCACGCCGCGCGAGAGCCAAGACGTCGCCGTGTGGTGAAATGAGCGCTCGATCATGGGCACCCCAACGCTGTACCAGTGGGCCGGCGGCAGCGACGCCTTGGAGCGGCTGTTCGAAGTCTTCTACCGCGACCACGTACCGCACGACGAGCTGCTTGCGCCGATCTTCGCCGGGATGTCGCCCGAGCACCCGCACCACGTCGCGCTCTGGCTGGCGGAGGTCTTCGGCGGCCCGGACCGCTACACACAGGAGCACGGGACGCCGGGCGGGGGAGGGTGCCGTCTGACGACCGCAGGTGAGCGGTCCACGGCTTGCGGCCGGCTGGCCCGCCTCAGCTGACCTGGTAGACGAACGCGTACACCACCATCGCCGAGACGATCAGCGCAACGGCGCGCAGCGTCCACAGCGCCGTGGCAGCGGCGCGTCCGAGCGGGGCGCGCGGAACCGGCAGATCGGTGTCCGAGTTGAGCTGGTCGTGCTCGAGGAATTCGATCAGCTGCTCGTCGGTCATCAGATCACGTGCGCCGAGGTCAGGAACGAGTCGATCCCGTAGGCGGCGCCGGACAGGCCCACGAGGGCGATGATCGCGCCGGCAAGCACGTTGGTGGAGCGCCGGTTGGCCCACGGTCCCATCAACTCGCGGTCGTTGGCCAGCAGCAGCAGGAAGATCAGCGCGACCGGCAGCAGCACCGTTGCGAGCACGTTGGCGTTGAGGGCGATCGCCAGCAGCGGCGCGCCCGGAATCAGCGTGATCAGCGCCGCGACGAGCGCGACGCCAAAGTTCGAGCCGTGAAACAGCGCCGCCTGGCGGGGGGTGCTGTTGAAGGAGTGCCGCGCGCCGACGCATTCGCCGAACGCATAGGCCGTGCTGGCAGAGATTGTCAGCACAGCGACGGCGCCCGCTTCGACCAGCCCGATCGCGAACAGCGTCGCGAGCAGGCTGCCGCCACCGGGGGCGAGCTTCAGCGCCGAGGGGAAGTCCGCGCCGTGGAGCAGCGAGGGGTGTCCGCTCAGCGTCGCGCACGCGAGCAGCGCGCCGATCCCGAAGGCCGCTGCCAGCACCCCCCCCAGCGCCGTGTCGAGGCGCCCGTGGCCGATGTCGTCCGGCGTCATCCCCTTGTCAGCCGAGGCGCTCTGCTGGAAGAAGATCATCCAGGGGGTCACCGTCGCACCGATCGTCGAAGCGAGCAGCAGCAACAGCGTGTTGAGGCTGCCACCGGGGAACGGGGAGAAACTCGCGAAGGCGTGGCCGATCGCATGGACGTCCGGCTTGCTCTGGATCGCAGCCAGCAGGAACAGCCCGTTGAAGGCTGCAAGCCCCAGCGCGATCCGCTCCCAGCGCCAGTAGCGCCCGCCGGTCAGACTAAGAAGCACGAGCAGCATGCCGAGCCCTGCCGCCGCCCAAGCCCCAACCCCGAAATAGGAGAGCCCGATCCGAATTGCCACGAATTCCGCGATCAACGTGATCAGGTTCGTCACGCCGAGGTCGACTGCGCCGAACCAGCCCCATGCGGGGCCGAAGCGCTCCAGCACGAGCTTGCCGTAGCCGCGGTGGGTGACCGCGCCGACGCGCATCGCCATCTCCTGGCAGACGATCGCCATGCCGAACGTGACCGCGATGAACGGGACGAAGAAGCCAACCCCGTAGGTCGATCCCGTCGTCGCATAGGACAGCATGCTCGGCCCGTCGTTTTCGCCGAGCATCGCCAGGATGCCGGGGCCGATCAACAGCCAAGCGAGCGTAAGGCGGCGGCCCTCGCGTCGCGCCGTCCACACGCGCGAACGATCGCCCGAGCGCGCATGGTCCTCGTCGGACAGCCCAGCCGGCTGCTCGAGCGCCGGCCGGCGCACCGTAGTCGCCATCAGCAGAGCTCCACGCGCATCGCGCGCGCAAGGTTCGCCCCAAGGATCTCCGTGCGGTCCTCGAGCGCCACATACAGCGGACCGTCGAACGGCTGGCGCTCCTCCACCCGCAGCAGCGCACCCGGGGCGATGCCGCGCTCGGAGAGGAACCGCAGCATCTCGGGGTCGGAGTCTGAGACGCGGACGAAGCGGGCTCCGCAGCCGAGCGAAAGCTTGTCGAGGCTGAGCGTGTCCGGCTCGTCGATCGTCAGCTCAACGCTGGGGATCGGATCGCCGTGGGGATCGACCGTCGGGTGGCCGAGCTTCTCGGCGATCGCCGCCTCGAGCTCCTCCGACAGCACATGCTCGAGCACCTCCGCCTCCGCGTGGACGCGATCCCACGGAATGTTCAGCTGCTCGGCGAGATACAGCTCGAGCAGGCGGTGGTGGCGCAGGACCTCGAGCGCCAGTCGTCGTCCCTCCTCCGTCAGCTGGACTCCGCGGTAGGGCGAGTGGCTGACGAGGTGCAGCTCGTCGAGCTTCTTGAGCATTGCCGACACCGAGCCGGGGGTGACGCCGAGGCGCAGCGCCAGCGCGTTGGTGCCGATCGGCTCGCCGTCGCCGCGTGACTCCAGGGCGTACAGCGCCTTCGAGTAATCCTGGATCGCTGCGGTTGCGGTTGCCACGAAAGAAATTTTAGCATGCCAAACTTAAAGCCAGCCCGGACGAGATGCGCCTGTTCTCGGCATCGTCCGCGGAGCGGAGGCTCGGGCTGCTGCCGCGCGTGCGCGCGTCAAGCCTTGCCGTAGCCTCCACCGCCGGGCGTACGGATCGTCACGACGTCGCCGGCGCACAGTTCGCGCCCTGCCTTCGCTGGCAGCTCCTCGTCGCCAAGGAGATTGCATCCGGGGGCGCCAGGCCGACCTCCTGCGGCGCCCTGAGGCGCATGCCGTCGGCGGTCGGTGAGCAGCGAAAGGCTGGCGGGCTCGAGCACCCGGATCACGCGTTCGCTCCCGTCTCCGCCGCGATGGCGGCCCGCTCCGCCCGTGCCGTAGGCGAGCTCATAGCGCTCGACGCGCATCGGGTACTCCATCTCAAGTGCCTCGATCGGAGTATTGAGCGTGTTGCTCATGCCGACGTGAACGCCCGATGGGCCGGGCCCCGAACTGCTTGCGCCCTGACCGCCCCCGATCGTCTCGTAGTAGGTCCAATCCGCACCCCCGATGACGAGGTTGTTCATCGTGCCCTGGCCCTGCGCCGGTAGATCAAGGACCTCAGCGAATGCGAGCAGCACCGTGTCGGCGATCCGCTGGCTGGTCTCGACGTTGCCGGCCACGACCGCTGCCGGGCGCTGCGCGTGGACCAGGGAGCCGGGCCGAGCCTCGATCTGCAGTACTGCGTACGTCCCGGCGTTTGCCGGAATGTCGTCGGGCAGCAGCACGCGCAGGGCGAAGTAGCAGGCGGAGCGGGTCACCGCCAGCGGGCAGTTCACGTTTCCCGCAACCTGCGCGGCGGTCTTGGCGAAGTCGATCCGAATGCGCTCCCCGGCCACCGCGACCGTCAGGTGCAGCGGGATGTCGTCGTCGCAGACGCCGTCCCCCTCGACCTCGCTGCTGGCTGTGTAGATCCCGTCCGGTATCTGGCCCACTGCGGCTCTGGCGCGTCGCTCCGCGTAGTCGATCACTGCGCCGAACGCGGTGAGGACCGTGTCCCGGCCGCGACGGTCGATCAGTTCGAGCAGACGCTGGCCACCGAGACGGTTGGCGGCGAGCTGCGCGCGTAGATCGCCGCGTCGCAGCTCCGGTGTGCGCACGTTGGCGAGCAGCAGCTCAAGCACTTCGTCAACGATCTCGCCCGCGCGCATGAGGCGCACGGGGGGAATGACGAGGCCTTCCTGGTAGATCTCCCGTGAGTCCGAGGGCATCGAGCCGGGCCGCATACCGCCGACGTCGGAATGGTGGGCCCTGGTCACCGTGTAGGCCACGATCGCGGCCCCGTGGCAGACGGGAGCCACCACCGTCAGATCCGGCAGATGGGTGCCCCCGGTGTAGGGGTCGTTGAGCAGGAATCCGTCGCCAGGTTTTGGATCGCGCGCGATCACTGCGCTGACCGCCTCGGGCATTGCTCCAAGGTGCACCGGGATGTGCTCGGCCTGGGCCACGATTCGTCCCGTGGCATCGAACAGAGCCGCCGAGCAGTCGTGGCGTTCTTTGATGTTCGAAGAGTATGCGGCTCCGATCAGGGCCGCACCCATTTCCTCCGCGATCCCCGCCAGTGCGCTGGCAAGTACAGACAGTGTCACGGGATCAAGGCGCGGTTCGCTCACCGCTCAGCCCTGCTCAGTCCTGTGCAGGACGAGCGTGCCGACGTCGTCGATCGCTCCGCCCCAACCGTCGCGCAGCACCCAGGTTGCCTCGGGAAATTCCACGATCGCCGGACCGCAGACCTCCGCCCCCGCGCCCATCGCCCGACGGTCGAAGACGTCGACCTCCTTCCAGTCCCGATCGAAGTTGACCCGTCGTCGACCGGTGATCGAGGGTTTTCGCGGATCATCGGGCGCTTCGTGCAATGCCGGCTTGTCCACGGCGATTGTGGTGAGGAGACGGAGGTTGACGAGCTCGATGGGCTCGGCGGCCACGCGGTAGCCGTAGCGGCGCTCGTGCGCGACCCCGAACCGATCCTCGAGCGCGCCAAGCCTGTCGGCGTCAACGGTGAGCTCATACGACTGCATCCGGTAGCGAAGGTCGGCTCGTCGCTCGAAGCGGGGTCCGTCCAGGCCTTCGCCCGCTGCGGCTTCCATCTCCGCAAATGCCTGTTCGAGTTGATCGATCTGCGCCCCGTCGAGCAGCGCATGGTAGGGCTGGACGCTGTCGTGGCGAAGGTCTGAGATCGCCAGACCCAGAGCGCTCAGTACGCCGCCGGCCTTGGGACCGAGCACGGTCTCCATTCCCAGCTCCTCAGCCAGTGCGCAGGCGTGCATGCCGCCCGCGCCGCCAAAGGCCACGAGCGCGAACTCACGCGGATCTAGACCCCGTTCGACGGAGATCACGCGCAGCGCACGCACCATCTCGGCCTCGGCCACCCGCACGATCCCCAGTGCCGCGCCCAGCGCATCGAGGCCGAGTTGCCCGCCCAGGACCTCCAAACACCGCGCCGAGAGGTCGCGCCGCAAGACCAGCTCTCCGCCGAGGCAGGCGTCGGCCTCGAGATAACCCAGGAGGAGGTTGGCGTCCGTGACGGTCGGCTCCGTTCCGCCGCGGCCGTAGGCCGCAGGGCCGGGCTCTGCGCCGGCCGAGCGCGGCCCAACCCGCAGCGCCCCACCGGGGTCGGCCCAGGCGATTGACCCGCCCCCGGCGCTGACGGTGTGGACGTCGACCATCGGCAGTTTGATTGGGATGCCCGCGATGCGCGACTCCGTCGTCGTCTGGGCACGACCGTCGAGAATCGGCGCGACGTCGGTGCTGGTGCCGCCCATATCGAAGCTCAGTACGTCCTGAAAGCCGCTTGCACACGCGGCATACGCGGCGCCTACCACTCCTCCCGCCGGGCCGGACAGCACGCAGGCAGCAGCCTTGTGCGTGGCCGCCTCCAGCTCCATAACCCCGCCCGATGACTGCATGACGAGTGGCGCCGGCATCGATGCACGCTCGATCCGTGTGGCGAGATTACGCAGATACTCGCCCAGCCTCGGCGCCAGGTAGGCGTCGGCGCAGGTCGTGGCAAAACGCTCGTACTCGCGGAATTCCGGCAGCACTTCGCTGGCCAGCGACACATGCACGCCGGGAAGGCTCTCCCGCAGGGCCTCGCCCACAGCGCGCTCGTGCTCGGGGTGGCGGAAGGCGAACAGCAGGCAAACCGCCACCGCCTCGACAGCAGTCGCCCGCAGCTCGTCGATCACCAACCCCACGCTGGCCTCATCGAGCGGCAAGAGTTCTCCCGCGGGACCCATCCGCTCACGCACGCAGAAGCGCAGCTCTCGCGGCACCAGCGCCGGAGGGCGCGATCGCGTGAGGTCATACAGCGAGGGGCGGTCCTGGCGCGCAATCTCGAGAATGTCCCGAAAGCCATGCGTGGTTACGAGCGCGATGCGAGCGCCGCGGCGCTCCAGCAAGGCGTTCGTGGCCACCGTCGTACCGTTCGCAAGGGCCGCCACGTCAGCGGGTTCGATCTGCGAGGCCCGGATCGCGCGCATCACGCCGCCGGACTGGTCGTTCGGGGTGGAGGGGACCTTGGCGGTCCGAACCTCGCCGTCAACAAGCGCCACCAGATCGGTGAACGTGCCGCCGACGTCCACGCCCACGCGTGTGGCACCTCCGAGTTGGCTCACGCCCCGCGCACGCCTGAGCCCGCGCCGCCCCGTGCCGCAGGCCCCAGCGC
>JBPCQX010000213.1:0-4161 GCA_050997675.1 Solirubrobacteraceae bacterium | reverse complement strand
TTGCGTGTGTACCGCGTGCGCCGCCGCTGATTGCTCAGTGAGACGACCCATCGTGCCTTGGCAGCCAGACCACCGCGTGGGCGTTGATCCACTTGCCGCCGCATCACTCCGTGAGGAATGAGGCCACTGCCGCCCGGTTCATTGCTACTCAACGACTCGGGACTTTACCATGATCGTACACTAGCACGACGGCGGCCGGATGTCAATACTTCGCATTGCCTCATCAGAAATCGGCTCTGGCACACTCTCGGTGATGACATTTCGTCGCTTTCACCCACTGCGCCTACCGCGCCAACTGATTGAGCGGCGCGCCGTCTCTCTGGCAATGCAAAAGGAGGGTTTTCTGCGATGCAGCCGACGGAACCACACCTACTCACATCACCGAGAGTGTGCCAGAACCATTTATTCGTGAGGCAACACGGGAGAAGTGGTAATCTCGTGCTGTGACTAACCGCCTGCGAGGGAAACGGCCGATAGAGAGGCTCTTGCCGACAGTCCAGCTCGTGGACACCGACTTCCGGGACGGGGACTTGCTGGTCGTGAGCGAGCGTGACTGGGGCGCAACCGCCCTGACTGGAGGAACGCCATGGTGCAAACGCATCGTCCGGTCATGACGCACCGCAGACTGCTCCTGTTCAAGTGGCTCATGATCGTCATCCCTCCCGTGACGGTCGCGATGGGTCACATCCTGGTGACGGTGAGCCACGGCCTGCCGGGGCACACGGTGGGCAGCGCAGAGACCCTACTCGTGACCGCGCTCGTGACCTGCCTGGCGCTGGTACTGGCCTACCTTTTTGTCGAGAGGCTGTTCAGTGTTCTACGAAGACTCCAGGTCGAGGCAATTGCCCGAGAGCAGGACATCCTGACGATGAACGCCGTGATGCAGGAACGGGAGCGGCTGAGCAGGGAACTCCACGATGGTGTCGCCCAGCTCGTCGCGCATCTGCTCTTGTGTCTGGACACCATCAAGGAACTGGTGGGGGCCGACCGACCAGCGGAGGCGGGGGCGGAGCTCGAGCGGTTGCATGGGGTGGCCGACGAAATCTACGCGGATATCGGGGAATCTATTGCCGGGCTTCGCACCAACATCACGGAACGCGGGCTGACCCGCGCCCTGCGGGACTACGTGGACCAGTTCGAAGAGCGGCACCAGATTCCCACGCGCCTCCAAACGGACGACGCGGCTGACCAATTCCCACCGCTCGCGGCGCTCCAACTCTTCCGGTTCATCCAGGAAGCCCTGACCAACGTTCGCAAGCACGCTGCGGCACAGGAGGCCACGGTGACGCTGATGTCCAACGGGTCGGGGCAACTGACGGTCGTCATTGCCGACGATGGGCAGGGGTTTGTCCTCGGTAGCCAGAAGAATGGCAGGGCGCGGCCCCTGGGCCTGACGAGTATGCGGGAGCGGGTCGAGGCGCTTGGCGGCACGTTCCAGGTGCAAAGCCAACCCGATGCGGGCACACTCGTGACTGCCACCATCCCCCTTCCACGAACGAGAAGGGAGGACAAACATGCAGCCTTTGCGACTTCTGCTCGTTGACGATCATGCGCTCTTTCGCGAGGGGCTGATTGCGCTCCTCTCATACCAGGACGATTTCACCGTCGTTGGCGAAGCCGAGGACGCCGCAAGCGCCCTCGCTCAGGCGCGTCTGCTTGCGCCGGACATCGTGCTGATGGACATCGAGCTGCCGGGAGAGGACGGTGTGATCGCGACCCGGCGGCTGAAGATGGCAATGCCCGCCGTCACCGTCGTGATGCTGACGGTGCATGACGACAGCCAGACCCTCTTCGAGGCGATCAAGGCGGGGGCGCAGGGCTACCTGGTCAAGAACGTGCGGTCCCGGGAACTCCTGGAGCAGCTCCGGGGCCTGGCGCGGGGCGAGGCGGCGATCTCGCGCCGCATGGCTGCCCGAATCCTGGAAGAGATTCGGGGCCAGAATGAGCCCGTCGGCTTCGAGGAAGCGCTCACTGCCCGCGAGATGGAAGTGCTGGAGCTGGTCGTGGCGCGCCTCGCCAACGCCGCGATCGCCGCGCGTCTGGCGATCAGCGAGCATACGGTCAAGAATCACATGAAGAGCATCCTCGCCAAGCTCCACCTGCGCAACCGACATCAGGCAGCCGCCTATGGCGTCGCCCGTGGCTGGCTGCCTCGCCCCACGCGGCGGGGTTAGCATCCTTCTCTCCCTCCCTCTCGTCTCGCAAACGTAGCCCTTTTCTTCTCCCCTCTGCCTTCCAAGGGTCATGTCCTGCGGACTGCTACTCCCTATACTCGGTTTGGGCGTCAACGGAGACGATGAGTACGACGCGCGACTACAGAGGAGACGCACATGCCTGACCGCCCCTATCCCGACCCCGACACGGGCGACGACACCAGCTTAACTGATCGCGGATCGCCCACCCGCACACCGCGCTGGATGTCCGTGATTGGCATCGTCATCGCGATCGTCATCCTTCTGCTCATTGTCGTCTTGCATCTCAGCGGCATTCTCGGCCCCGGTCTCCATTAGGCGGGACCGAAAATGTGGGATGTTCACGACAACCGCAAGGCCGTCGCCTGCGCTGATTCGCTAAACGAGCATTGGAGTCCGCAAATGATCGAGAAACCCGGCCTCAGCAAACGCCGCAGCGCCACTTTCGCAGGCGCTACGGCGGCGACCACGGAACCCCCGCTTCCCGATCCGGTGGTGACGGTTCGCTCGCTGACGAAGCGGTACGGTAATATCGCCGTAGTCGAGGATGTGACGTTCTCTCTCGGCGCGGGCACCGTCACCGGTTTCCTCGGCCCCAACGGCGCCGGCAAATCCACGACGCTGCGGTTGCTGTTGGGGCTTGCCGCGCCCACGGCAGGCGAGGCGCGCGTCTTTGGTCGCCGCTATCGCGAACTCGACGAACCGACGCGGCGGGTCGGCGCGGTGCTCGAGTCCAACGACTTCGATCCGGGGTGCTCCGGGCGCAACCACTTGCGCGTGCTCGCCCTCGCGGCACAGATCCCGCCCGGCCGCGTCGAAGAGATGCTGGAGCTCGTCGGGCTCGCAAAGGCGGCCGACCGGCGGGTGGGGGCGTACTCGCTTGGCATGCGCCAGCGACTCGGTCTCGCGGGCGCTCTGCTCGGCGACCCGGAGTTGCTCGTCCTTGACGAACCGGCCAACGGGCTTGACCCTGTGGGTGTCCATTGGCTGCGCACGTTCCTGCGCCGGTTCGCGGACCAAGGCGGGACGGTGCTGATCGCGAGCCATCTGCTCGCCGAGATCGCTCAGATGGTCGACCAGGTCGTGATTATCAACTGCGGCCGCCTCCTAGCGACCACACGGCTGGACGAACTCACTCGTCGCGGCAAGACCCTCGAGGACACCTACCTCGAGCTGATCGCGGAGGAGGCATCATGACCGCTCAGTTTCGCGCCGAGCTGCTGAAGATGCGCTCAACCCGGACCAATCTGGGCCTCTGCTCAGCGATGGTCGGCCTCGTCCTCTTCGTCGTCCTCTTGCACGGGTTCAGCGTCCCGGCGGCGGAAATCAGCCATCGCTCCGACCAACGGCAGTTGGTGTTCGGGTGGGCGGCATTGTTCGGGCCGCTGTTCGCCGCCCTGCTCGGCGCGCTGGCGATCACGGGCGAGTTTCGCCACGGCACGATCCGGCCGACGTTCCTCGTGACGCCGAAGCGCGGCCGCGTCGTGGCGGCGAAGGTGTGGGCGAGCATGCTGTTTGGGAGCGTCCTCGGGTTGATCGCCGCAGCCGTCGCGATCGGTGTGGGCAGCGTAGCCCTCGCCGCGCGCGGCTTGGCGATCCGACTCGATGGCGGCGATTACGCCCGCCTGCTCGTCGGCTGTGCGGCGGCGGCAGCGCTCTTGGCAGCGATCGGCGTTGGCCTCGGCGCCGTCGTGCGGAGTCAGGTGCCGATGATGGTTGGCATCTGCACCTGGCTGCTGTTCGTTGAGGGCCTGCTCCTCGGCGACGCCGGCCTCGTCGGCGACTTCGGCCGTTTCCTGCCGGGCGCGCTGGGGAAGGCGGCAAGCGGACTGGACCCGCTGCTTGCCCCCGGCCTCGCCGTGCTCCTGCTCGCGCTCTACGCGGCGGCTGCGGCCGCTGCGGGATGGGTGGCAACGATCCGCCACGATGTCGTCTGATCTGACCAACGAGAGGTGACGCGCACAAGCAC
>JBPCQX010000018.1:0-10628 GCA_050997675.1 Solirubrobacteraceae bacterium | reverse complement strand
TAGCCACGAGTCCTCACACAGTGCTTCTTGCCCCTGACCTTGGTGCACTTCTTGAACGTGGTCAGGATGTGAAGCCGCCTGGCCGTGCCCGAGCTCACCCCCAGCGACAGCTTGATCGTGCACGCCTCGTTGCAGCTGACCCGAACCTTGAGCCCGTGCTTGGCGACGGTCGAGGTCTTGTCCGAGCCCGAAACCCGCTTGAGCGTCACCTTCAGGGCCGAGGTGGACTGCCCAAAGCCGATGTAGCGCGCGACGAACCCGGCTGCCGAGGCGCTCTTGGCGTCGCAGGGGCTGCGGTCCGGGAACGACTTGACGGTGTTGCCCACCGCGACCAGGCTGCCATCGGGCGCAACCGCCAGCGCGCACTCCTCAGAAGCACCGGACGGTCCTCGGACCGTGCCCCCGTTTCCGAAGCCGCTCTGAGCCGCTCCGCCGGGCGTAAGCGCCCACAACGCGGCGTCGACTTCGACGCCGGTGTTCTCGAAGTTGCCCGCGCCGACGATCCGCCCGCCGCCGGCGATCCCGACGCCGTACGCGCCGATTGGATCACCCAGCACGGAGACGTCCACCCCGGACGGCAGTGCCCCCACGCCGCCCGAGCCAAAACCCGTATCGAAGCTGCCGTTGGAGTTCAAGCGTAGGAACAGCGCGTTGGACGTAGCCGCCAGGGCTACGCCGCCGGCGACGATCTGCCCGTTGCGCTGCAGAGCAACCGAGGTCAGAGCGGTGTAGCCGCCACCCGGATAGTGGTAGGTCAGCGCACCGTTACCGGCGAAGGAACTGTCGAGACTGCCGTCGGTATTCAGGCGCGCCACCACAGCATTCGTGACTTGCAGCGGAGTCTGACGGCCGACCAACACTATCTTGCCGTCGGCGGGCTGAATCGCCACCGCCGTGGCCGCAGACTGGCTGCCGAAGTTCAGCCCTTTGCTCCATTCCAACTTCCCGCTCGAGCTGAAGCGCGCCACGCCCACGGGTGTGCTCATCGTGCTCAAGGAAGGCTGCGCGCCGGCGATTACGATGCTCCCGTCCGGGCCGACCGCGACTCCGTTGGCCACCGCCGAGGAGCCGGCGAGGGCAGTCGCGGTTCCGCCCGAGCCGAATGACGAATCGGGCGACAAGCTCGACGTCAAACGCTCCACCAGCATCGCCCCGCCGGTTGCGCCCGCAATCACGATCTTGCCGTCCAGCTGAATCGCCACCGCCCGTGCATAGCCCGCCGGGCCCGTAAATGTCTTGTCCGGCTTGCCCGCAGTCGTGAACCGTTTCACCAGAACCCGGCCTCCCGACTGACCCGCGGCCACCACCTCGCCGTTGGACTGCACCGCGACCCCAAAGAGCTGCGAACCGGTCCCCAGTGAAGCCACCCCGCCCGAGCCAAAGCTCGAATCAAGCGAACCCGGACCAGCCGCCGCAGCCATCCCCGGCAACCCGACTAGCACGGCGAGCGCCGCCGACACGGCGAACGTAACGGGTCTATGCACGTGGTTGCACCGCACCTTCGGCCACGAGTCCCGCGTCTTCAGCGCTTGCATGGCGAACCCCTTCCTGATTCTCGCGGGTCGCCCCTCGAGGATGAGCTGTCTAAGTACCGTCCGCCCTAACGTCGGCCCCGGGACGGCGCCGCAGCAGGCCGTCCGCCAGCCTACCAGCCCGGGCGCAGAACATCATCAATCCGTCTGATCGGCTATCGGCATAGGCAGCGTTCAGCAGGAATTCAGCGCAATATCTCGTTCAGTCTTGAGGTCGGCGCAACTTCTGACCGCCGTGTGCGTTATACATCGGGCAGGTCCCTAGGACCACTGTTTTGGCTCGGATAAGGTCGGAGCCGATTGCCAACGACTGGAGGAGGAAGGCTTGTCGATTGCGTAGGACCGACGTTCGTGCGGAGGTTTTTGCGCGTATCTGTCGAAATCGAAACCATGGCGACTGGGGCGCATGAGCCGCTGGGCCGCTGGTTTCAGCTTGACGCGGGGGCTTGTGTCGTGGATGATGCGCCCCAAGGGATCCCAGAGCGGGAGCGCCCTGTATCGCTGGATCAACAACTACAGGAGGATGTCTTCCTATGCCTAATCGACTGAAGCAGGTGCATTTTGTGCGCCTAGCAGTCGTTACGGCCGTACTAGCGTTCCCGCTGATTGCTTCGGGCGTTGCCCAAGCCGCGATCGCGGGGGCCCTGCCGGCCAGCAGTTCGACTCAGCCCAACGTCGTGGCAGCCACGGCCATCAACAGCGCCCAGGCCGAGGTCTGCTTCGACAAAGCGGTTCAATTGGGTGTGGCAGCCAACACCGGCTTCACGCTCGGCGGCTACAGGGCGGGGAACAACTTCGCGTCGACGACGGCGCACGTCGATCCCACCAACAGCCAGTGCGTGATCGCTACCTACACGGTCGGCAATCAGGACATCAACAACTACACGATCATGAAGCTCAAGGCTGGCGCCGTTGTGTCGAACAGCGGCTCCGGAGCCGGCAACCTCGCCGACTCGGTGGCGATGTTCCCGAACACGGCTGTTGGTCCGGCCAGTCACGACGGAACCACCGGCGTGTCAACCGCGCCCAACCTGGTCGGGATCCTCGCGCCTAACGGCTCGAACCAGATCAGTAAGTCGCTGACGTTCGTCTTCGACCGGAACACAACTGTCGTGACTCCGGCTAGTTTCTTCTTCGTGGACTCAGCCGGTAACGCCTGCGCGGGAGCCGCGACGCTCATGGGCAATGGCACGACCACGGTCACGGTGTCGTTCGGTACTACTGCGCCTGCCACTTTCACCGGAGCTGGCTGCAACGGCGCGACCGTCGCTAACGCTGTGCGTGGTGGTGTGCTGGTCAACGGCACGTCGGCCGGATACGACCCCAACTCGTTGAACTACAACGAGACGGCGATCCTGCCCAACTGCGCGAGCCCCTGCGCGACGCAGCGGCCCGATCTCGTATCGGCCGTCATCAACCCGGGCAACTTCGACCAGGTCATCTACACGTTCGATAAGAGCGTGATCGCGGGTCCGGGATCTGCGACCGGGTTCGTGGCCGAGCTGTCGAACGGCAAGACGCTCACGGGCATTCCCGCGTATACGGGCACCAACGTCGTGAACGTCACCTTCGGCGGTGCGTTCTCCAAGGAGGCGGAGTATGGCGTGACCGCCTACTCGAACTACGCCGCGGTTCGGGCCTCGGACAACAACACCATCTCCGGGGACGGCATCCCGGGCTCGGCGAACATCGGCGACAACGCCGGCGCGTTCTCGAGCGGGTTCACCACGGGTCCGGACGTGTTCGGCGTCACGATCAGTCACTCGATCGGGACGGTCACGGTCAACCTCGACCAGCGGATTACCGCCGCGGTCGCGGCTGACTTCACACTGCTGACCTCCCAGGGCCAGCCGATCGTCGCTACGCCCACGACCGCGTTCAATTCGAGCGCGGCCCCAGGCCCGGCAACGCTGACGCTGACCTACTCACCGTCGCTCCTGACCAACGCGACGATGGTGCAGTTCGCCCAGGGCGCGATGACCACGCCGCTTACGCCAGTGGTGGCGACGGCTGACGGCCAGAACGTCCCGCAGGTCGTCACGGCGGTCCAGTCGGCGGCGATCCTCAAGGCGTACAAGGCCTACAAGGCACATCACCACAGCAGCAAGCACCACAAGAAGCATCACAGCAGCAAGAAGCGCTAGCAAGCTGTCGGCTCGCTCTGCAAGGGCGAGCCGACGGAGCGTCTCTGAGCACGGCCCTCGCGGATCTTCCGCGGGGGCCGTTCTCGTTCTGGAAAGCGGGCCGCCCAGCGCAACCTTCCCGCCCCCCATCTGTTCTCATCACTGCATGCTCTATCGGTCGATCATCACCACCCCTTGGCGAGGCGCTCGTCCGCTTGTGGCCGCGGCTGTCGCAGCCGCCGCGCTCGCGGGTCCTTCCGCGAGCAGCGGCACGGTCAGCGCCTCCACGGCCGCTGCCACGGCGCGGCGCCCGCTGCCGCCGCGGACGCTGGAGGCTCGGGCTGCCCAAGCTCCGCAGGGTCTCGGTCCGGCCCAGATCCGCTCAACCTACGCGCTCCCCCCACGGGGAACGCGCGGGCAGACGATCGCGATCGTCAGCCCCTACGACGATCCCTCCATCCAAGCCGACCTCAGCGCATACTCTCAGCGCTTCGTCCTTCCCCCATGCACCGAGCAGAACCGGTGCCTGCGCAAGCTCAACGAGAACGGCTCTCGCTCACCGCTGCCGCCGAAGGACCTGACCGGCGGAATGTGGATCACCGAGTCGGCCCTGGGGATCGAGGTCGCGCACGGGGTCTGCGAGAGCTGCTCGCTCCTCCTCGTCGAGGCGACCACCGACACCAAGCGAGACCTCGCCGCGGCTGTCAGTGCCGCCGCTCGCGCCGGCGCGACGGTGATCGTCACGGCCTACACGGCCCCTGAGGATCCAAACGACGCCAGCTACGTGGACGACTTCTCGCCATCGCGGGCCGCTGTCGTTACGGCGGTGGGCGATACCGGCTACACCGGATCAGCCCACTTTCCCTCTTCGCTGCCGAACGTGCTCGCGGTCGGCGGCACGCAACTGCGGTTCGGCGCCGGCGGACGCTCTGACGGTGAGCAGGCGTGGAGCCAGACCACGAGCGGCTGCAGCCTGTACCAGAGTGTCCCGTCATGGCAGGTCCGGATCGCCCCGGTCAGCGGCTGCGGCACTCAGCGCGCGGTGGCGGACCTGGCGGCCGCCGCCGACCCCGGCGCGATCGTGCACATCACCGGTGCCGGGCAAGCCGGAGGCCCGTGGTATGTGGCCAGCGGCACCAGCCTCTCGGCCCCGATTATCGCCGGCGTGATCGGGTTGGCCGGTAGCGTCGGCTCGCGCGAAGCACAGATGCTGTACGCGCGGGCGCAGAGCGACCCCGGCGCTTTTCACGACATCCGCACGGGAACCGACGCCACCGGCTGCACCGTCACGATCTGCAGGGCCGCACGCGGATGGGACGGCCCCACCGGCCTCGGCACGCCCAACGGGCTCGCGGCCTTCCTGCCCTCGGGGGGAGCGCTCGATCCCCGTCGGCCGGCAATATCCGTCTCGGCGACGGGCAACCGGCTACACGTCAACAGCCGCTCGACCACGCAGTTGCGCCTGCGCAACAACAATCCGTTCGCGATCAGCGGGACGATCGGCATCCGGCGCACGTTGCGCATCGGCGGCCGACTGCGTCCGGTGCAGTTCGGCAGCGGCAAGTTGACGCTCGGCCCGCTCGGCTCCGGGACGCATAGCGTCGCCATCGCCAAGCGCTATCTCGGACGGCTCAAAGCTCTGGGCAACGGGACCGTCTACGTACAGCTGCGTGTGCACGGGCCGGCCGGCCGCTCGGTCACCGTGACCAAGAGCCTGCCGTTGTACGCGCCGTGAGGCTCGCCTCAGTCCTCGTATCCGACGAAGTTCAGCTCGCATTCGTCGCTGGCACCGACTGCGATCTCGGTCGCCGGCGCCGGCAGCGTGAACGACGCGAAAGCGGTGTCGCCGACGTCGGCTTGAACGGCGGCAGCGAGCGGTGACGCTGCGCCATCCGGGCGCACGTACAGCACCAGCTGCCGCCCGTCCTGCGTCGTCGATCCGACGACGAGGCGTTCCGTGGGATGCGGCAGCGTCACCAGCAGCGTTGCGCCCGCGCCGCGCAGGCGTATCGTCTCCGCCCGGGTCCAGCCGACGCCCGAGCTCTCGACCGTTTCCGCGGTCCAAGGTCTCAGGAAGGGCGCACGCCTGGCCACGGGCTGCGGGGAGAGGATCAGGTCAAGCCAGCAGCGTGACCAGGCCGGGGCCAGGTCCGGGCGCCAGCGCTGCAGGTAGCGAGCGAGCATGATCTCGTCGGCCTGGATCGGGCGCTCTCCGAACAGGAGCGGGTCGTAGTTGGACGCGATCACGTGTTGATCGAGCCTTTCGCCGAACACGAGCTCGAACTCGTGGAAGCTCACCCCCCGTCCCCAGCGCACAATCGCCTCCAACGCCGCCCCCCGCCCCCGCTGCGCCGCCGCGTCGATGGCATCCTTGAAGTCCCGGCGCGCCGAGCGTGGGTAGTAGTCGACGGCCAGCTCGTCTGGGAGTAGATGAAAGAACGGCATCTGGGCCGTGTGGTGATCGGTGTAGATCAGTCGGTTCGGCGTCTCGCAGACCACGATCACGCCGTCGGGCTTGACCACGTCTCGGGCCAGGCGCAGCACGGCGAGGCGCTCGGGCACGCTGAGGTGCTCGAGCACCGCGTAGAGCAGGAACACATCGATCGTCCCTCGCCGCCGCCTCACCGCGTCGAAGATCACGTCCACGTCGTGCTGCTCGAGCTCGACGTTGCGAATCCCGTGCCGGCGAACCTCCTGCTGGGCCAGCTCGATCCAACCCGGATCAATATCGAACCCGATCACTCGCCGCGCCCGTTCTGCCACCGCGCAACTCACCGGCGCGTTTCCGCACCCGTACTCGAGCACCGTCTTTCCGGCCAGCGGCACGCTCTGCTCGATCCACGGAACCAGATACTCCGCCGCGCGGCGGTGCCGGTGCTCCCAGGTGTTGGGATCCTCGCCGGGGCTGATCGCGAGCGGCTTTGCGTCGATCGCCTCTCCTCCAGCTGGCGCGGCCGCGACCGCTTCGCCGAAGTCGGGCGGCATCTCCGGCGGTGAATCCAGTCCGGCCAATGCCGCGTCGAGCTCGCGGACCCGCGCCTCGGCTGTACGTAGACGCTCCCGCAGCCCGGCGACCTCAGCTTCACGGTCGGCCAGCCCAGCGAGCGCCGCCGCCGCCGCCGAGCCGCCCTTGCCCAGCCGGTCGCGGGCCAGCCGGGCGTTCTCGCGCCGCAGCGCCCAGGCTCCTCGCTTGAGGTCTTCGGCCCAGCGGTTGAAGACGGGGGCGGTGTTGAGTTGGATTCGTCCGTGGTGGACGCGCTGCACGGCGTCGGCATCGAAGTTGACGCAGAAGACGAAGTGGCTGGCGTACTCGGGCTCGTCGCGGTCGTCGAGCGTCACCGTCACCTCGGCTTCCCGCGCGTCGGGCGGGCAGATGAGCGAGCCTTCGGCCAGGAACTGAGGCACCATCACCGTGGACGGGAACGGGGCGAAGGCCTCGACCGCCTCGTCGTACCCAAACTCGGTCACGTGAAACGGATTTTGCTCGGCGAACAGCTTGCCGTTCGGCACCGAGGCGATCAGCCGTAACCCGCGCTGGCAGTGCTCGCGCAGCAGCGCCAGCGCCGAGCCCAGGTCCTCCAGGTGCTCGAGCCCCTCGAAGCAGGTCACGACGTCGAACCGGCCAGCGATTTCGCCTCGCAGGAACGCGATCGCGTCGGCGAGCTCGAAGCTGAGGTTGGCGAGCTCGCGTCCGACCGTCACCCGAGCGGTGTCCACCGTGGCCGCGTCGTTGTCGACGCCCACGACCTCCCGGGCGCGCGCGGCCACGATCGCGGTCCCATAGCCGCTGCCGCAGCACAGGTCGAGCACACGCTGACCGGCGCACAGCCCGGCGGCGAACTGGTACCGGTGCCGGTGCTCGCAGGCCAGCATCGTGTCCGCCTGCGCCGCTTCCAGGGTCAGGCGCTCGATGACGTCCATCGCACCTCATTCTCCCGGATCCGGGCTTCTATCTCTCCGAGCAGTCGGGCTCGCTTGGGCTGCGCGACCTGGGACTGGAGCGAGTCCTCACGCACTCGGTAGCGGATCATCCGCTCGGGAATCACCACGCCGAAGTGCCCGGCCCGCTGCAGCTCGCGATAGAGATGCCAGTCCTCGAAGCTCGTCAGCTCCTCACTGTAGCGAAAGCCGGCGTCGAAGATCCGGCGCCGCAGAACGGCGGCGGCGTCCCCGGCGACGTTCTCCTCGGCGTTCAGCGCGGCGTGGTTGCCGAGCGGCTCATACCCGATATCGCCTTGCACCCGCGGCGTGTCGTCGGGGCCGACGTAGCGAGACCAGGAGGTCACGTAGGCGACATCGGGGCGTCGCTCCAAGATCTCGACGCCTCGGGCGACGAACTCGGGCTCGGCGACGTTATCGGCGTCCAGCGGAAAGAAGTAGCGCCCCTGACTCTGCCCGACCCCGAAGTTTCGCGCCGCCCCCAGTCCCTGGTTCATCTGCGTGACCACGGTCACCGGGAGCCGGCCCGCGATCTCGGCCACGATCCAGTCCTGATCCTCGAACGAGCCGTCGTTGACCAGCACGATCTCGAGCCGCGGGTAGGTCTGCGCGAGCAAGGAGTCGATCGTCTCGCGAACGTACTCAGCCGCCCGGTAGTACGGGACAATCGCCGACACGAGTGGGGGCCTGGCGCTCGGGTTCACGCCGCGCGCCAGCCGCCGAGGCCCCGAGCTTGCGAGGGCCTGGTAGGCATCGAGGATCTCCTGGTCGTCAGCCAGCGAACGGGCACGCCCGACCGGCGCGTCGCGCCGGACGACCTCTCGCAGCTCGTCGGTCTGGCCGAGCAGCGTCTCGAGCGCGTCCTCGAGCGCGACTGCGTCGGTCCCACCGGCGAGCCCTCCGCTCGCCCCCTCCGCCACCAGCTCGACCAGGCCGCCCACCGGGGTCGCCAGCACCGGCCGGTTCAGGTGCAGCGGCTCGAGCGCGGCGTACGGCCAGCACTCCCACAGCGACGGGATCACCACCACGTCGTGCTCGCGGATCACCTCGGCCACCGCCTCGCGGGCGAGAGCCGGCCGCAACTCGATCCGCGGGTCTTCGGCGATCGCGAGACGCAACTGCTCGCGCATCGAGACGCCGAGCGGCGCCGTGTCCGTATCGGAACCCAGAAGCGTCAGCCGGAAGTCCCCACGTGCCATCGCCGTCGCCGCCCGAACCAGGTTGTGAACGCCCTTTCGCCGCTCCAGCCGGCCGGCGTAGAGGATCCGTAGCGGCGCCCCGGGCGTGAAGCCCGCGTCGGTGCCGGCGCTGGTGACCGGCCCCTCGTAGGGATACCGAATGCGAGTGGCCCGAGCCAGCGCGCCCGCGCCGTAGAACCGCTTGTAGGTGCCGAGCACGTCACCTCCCTGCCAGATCAGCTCGTCGGCGCGGGCGAGGGCGAAGCGCTCCATCGCATGCAAGGCTCGGGTGCGGACGTCGCGTCTGTACCAGCCGTCGAGCACCTCGCAGATCTCCGCCGTGGTGTGGACCCGGACGCACACGCGGGTATCGGCGAGAAACGGGTCAAGCGCCTCGGCCGCCTGCAGGGTCACGAATGCCTCGCCGAGGAAGTCCGGGAATTCGATCAGATCGGGTCCGCCGTCCGGATATAGCTCGCGTAAGCGCTCCAGCACGCGCGCTCCGTAGCAGTGCATGACGTGGGTCCAGGCGGCCGCTTCCTCGAGCGTGGGCTCGGGCACGAACACGATCCGCACCCCGTCGCCGGGCAGACGGGGGTCGCCCGCGGCGCGCAGGCTCTCGTAGGTCTCCTCAAACAGCGAGGTGGTCAGGATCGTGACCTCGGCGATCCCGGACAGCAGCTTGGCCGCCGCCGTCACGAACTGCCCGATCCCTCCACCCCCCAGCGGATAGAGCTCCCGGGATGCGAAGGCGACGCGCACGGACGACGCCCGGGCTATCCCTGGCTGCGGTGCCGCGCAACGCGCCGCTTGGCTCCGCGCAAGGGCTCGGTCATCCTCCAGCTCGCCGAGCCCTTGATGTCCTCCAGCGCTCGCTGCGCTCCCTCGAACCCTGGCCGGAGCTTCAGGACCTCGGCTTCCAGGCGCGCCTCGCCGGTCCGGGCCGCACTCAACTGCACCTCGAGCTCGCCCACGCGCCGGCGCAGCGTGGTCACCTCGTGGCGCAGTGGCTGGGCTCCAGGCGGAACCCGCTCGCGCTCCAAGACGAGGTCCCGGATCTGGGCCAGCAGCGCTCCCGCGGGGTGGAACCGCTGCTCGTAGACTGGCCGGCTCAGGTACGCGGGCCGCGCGACGTCCACGATCACGAGCCCGATCCCATACCACAGCTCGTTGCGCAGCTCGGGCTCGGCGAACAGCTGACCCGGGATCCAATCGAGCTCGACGTGCGCCACCTTGGGCCAGGCGGCAAAGCGCACCGCGTCGACTCCGCGCCGGACGCGCTCGTTCGCTGTGTCGTGGATCAGAATCACTGTCCGGGCGACGGCAGCCGAGTCGAGTAGGTCCTCGATGTCCCGGCGCACGCCTTCGGGCGTGTGATCACCGTCGACCATCACGAAGTCGACGTTTCGGTCCTGCTGCGCGAGCTCGCCCAAGAACGCCGGCAGCAACTCGTGCGAGTCACCGGTGTGCAAGGTCACGTTGTCGGCCTTCGGGAGGCTCGGGGGATTGAGGTCAAACGAATGCGCCTCCTGCGAGTAGGCGGCAATCCGCGCAAGGCAGGCACCCTCCATCGATCCGATCTCGACCGCCAGCTTTGGCCGTAGCTGGGCGAGTATGCCTTCCACCGCGGCGCGCTCACCCAGTGACATCTGCCAGACCGGATCCTCGAAGATCTCCAGGGACACGGCGCGGGATCATAGAGCTGTCCGGGTGCCTGAGAACCGTGCCTGATGCCGGCGGCCATTGTGGGCCAACTTACAGTGTCCGGTTGGTGCCCGAGGATGCGGAGTCGCGCCTAGACTGGCGACTCGCGTGAGGAGAGCAGAAACCGTGGGCAGGATCGTGATCATCGGGGC
>JBPCQX010000075.1:0-6067 GCA_050997675.1 Solirubrobacteraceae bacterium | reverse complement strand
AGCTTGCGGATGATCTGCTCCGGCGTGTTCCTGCGTCGCTTCACGTGATCGTTCCTTCCTCGCCCATGATCCAGGGCGCGAGAAACTCTCACAAGGGTCGGACCGATCCTCCGGGGTCAGGCCAGGGTCATCGGTCTGGGTCGAGGTCGCGGCGAGCGGGCAGATTCTGACGAAGGCATGGACGCGCAGCTGCCGTTTCCCGGAAGTCCAGCGGTCTCGAGGTCGTGACTGGATTGTCGTACGAACCGACTCGCTAGAACGTGCGTGTTAGGCAGCCGCGGCCTCGCGCAGCGTGGGCGCGGCGTCCGGCAGGTCTTGCACAACCAGCTTGTCCATCAGCGCGCGCCTGCCTACCTCGATGAGGTGGTGGTGGTGGGTCAGCACGATGACTTGCGTCTTGGTCGCGAGCTCCCCTATCGCCCCGAAGATGCGCTCTGAGCGCGGCTCGTCCGACTCGATGAAGACGTCGTCGAAGATCACCGGTACGGGACCCGACGTCGCGACGTAGCGCTCGATCGCAGCAATCCGCAGAGCGAGGAAGAGCTGCTCGCGCGTGCCTTTGCTCATTTCAGGAACGCGCTTGAGCACACGGTCACGCTGACGGCCGATGAGCACCGCCTGCCCGCGGTCGTCCACGTCCACAAACAGCTCGACGAAACTCGCGAGCGTAAAGCGACCGAATAGGTCGTTGGCTCGCCGAAGCAGTGGGTCCTGATGCAGGCGTCGGTATCGATCGATTGCGCGCCGCACGACGGCGGCGGAGAGCTTGGCCTTGGCGTGGGCGATCGCTGCGCGCTGCACGCGAGCACGAGCGAGCTCTACGTCCTGGGCGGCCTGCACCGCGGCCGTGTTGGTTTCGGCTTCGCCGAGCGCGCGCTTGCTCTCGCCAAGCTGTTCCTTGAGCTGGTCGCGCTCCTGCCGCAGCTCGTCGGCCTGCTCTTGCAGCTCTTCGATGTCGAGCACGGCACGCTCGCGATCGAAGTCGGTCACGCCGTCGGCAAGCTGGCTGAAGCGGCCGTCGCCGACCTGAGCGACCTGCTGCTCGATCTCGGCAATCTCCCGGCGCAGGGCCCGAGCGCGTGCGGCTTTCGTCTCGATCTGTGGAAGCTCGTCCGCGTGCTCGCAATTCGCGGCCGAGAGGAGCGCCTCCAGCTCGGTCTGAGCAGCCGCGATGTCGTTCTCGATGGCCGCGACCTCACCCTGCGCGATCGACTGACGCTCGATCAGGTCCTCCCGCCGGGCCTCTCGGAGCTGATGTTCGGCCAGGTGCGTGTGTAATGCGACCAGCGCCGGCTCCGCATCAAGGGCAACCAGCTCGGGCGCGAGCCCCTCGCACAGGGAGCGCACACGCGCGTCGAACTCACTGTGATCGCCATCGATGCCTGCGATGCGACGCTCAAGGTCGGCGATGCGGCGGGCGTGGCCGAGCCCGTCGTCGACAGCGCGCACGATCTCCTGAGCGGCGTCGGGGCTCGCGGTCGCTGGCAGTCCGGCGTCGGCACGGCGTTGCGGCCACGTGGCCTCCCAGCCCGCCAAAGCCGTAGTGGCCAGGCTCTGATCGCGCTCAGCTGCGATCAGCGCGCGCTCCGCACTCGTGAGAGTCGTCTTTAGACCGGCGCGGTCCATGGCGAGTCGCCGTGCCTCGTCAATAACGGCCTGCGCCCGAGCGATCGTGGTGTCGAGCCCGACACCCATTGCGACCTCGTGGCCAAGGCCGTGAAGCTGCGTCGCGAGCGCGTCGATCAGGGTGCGCTCTCGGGCATCGAGTGCCGTCAGCTGGGTCTCGGCCTGGGCGGCGGCCCGCTCCAGGTCGAGGATCGCGTCTCGCTCGTCCAGCCAGGACGATGCGTCACGCGGGAGGACGGCCGGCAACCCGGTCTCACACCAGGTTGTCTCCCACTCATCGCTGATCCGCGCGTTGCGATCCGACAGCTCGGCCTCGCGCGCGATCAGATCCGCCCGATCTCGTTCCAGTCGCTTCGCGCGCGCATGAATGGTGGCGGTCCGTTCGATCTGAGCCGCGCTGCTGATGCGCGCATCCGCGAGGTGGTCGGCGGCGCCGAGCGACCGCTCGAAACGTTCAGCGTCCTCCGCGGTCGTCGGCGAGCCTCCGACTGCGTGCGTGCGGATTGCCGACCACTGGCCGTCTCGGAGCTCGCGAGCATCGGCCAGCGTGTCTGCGGTCGGCGCCTCGCCCGCCAGGGTCAGATGATCTTGCTCCTCGGCCAGCTCGGCGTCAGCGACGGCAAGTCGCCGCGCGTCAGCCTCCAGCGCGTCCGCGGCGCGTTTCAGATCGTCGCGCTCCTCTGCGGCGCGCTTCGCCTGCTCGCGCGCTGGCGCTGGGAGGGTACGGAGCGCCGCGATCGAGGGAGGAGCGGGAGTCAGACGGGTCAGGCGTTCGATCGCCTCGGCACGCTTGAGCTCCGCGTCGAGGCGGTGAGCCTCGATCCGCTCCGACAGGGTGCCGGCCTTGAGCGCCGTCGTGATCGATGCTTCGAGATCGCGGACGTCTGCGCCACGAGGGGCGGATTCGTGCGCTGACAGCGCCTCGCTGCGCTCGGCCTTGGCCTCGCGTGTCCGCGCCTGTGCGCTCGCGAGTCGTGAGGCGAGTTCCCCGTGCTCGCTGAGGCAGTGGTCAAGCGCGCGGCGGGCGGTGGCGGGCCGCCGCAGACCGTCGATCTCGTCAGGCTCGATGCCAACGATCGCGGCGGCGGTCTTGAGGCCAGCGCGCGCCTCCTGCAACTCACCCTCGCGTTTGCGACGGTCGCCAGCGGCCTTGCAGATCACCGAGATGCTCTCCTTGAGCGTTTGGATCTCCTGAGCACGGCTGACGATCGCGTCGTCGACGGCGATCGCTTCGATCTCATCGTCGAGCTTGCTGACGGTGTCCTGCGCGCGTTTGAGCTGAGTCGCTCCGGCGCGCGCGCGACCCTGCGCAACGGAGCGCTCGGTCGCTGTGGTGTCCGGGAGGTCGGGGGTGCCGGCGAGATGCTCCAACTCGGCAACCCGCTCGGCGTGGCCATCAAGCAGGGGGGCGATCGCCCGCTTGCGCTCGATTGCACGCGCCCGCAGGTCCAGGTCGCGCATACGGTCGGAGAGCTCCTCACTCGCCTTCTCGGAGTTCTCCAGCGCGCGGGTCATCTCGCGGTGCCGCGCGGGCCTGAGCATGGCTTCGCGTAGCCGCTTCTCAGCGTCACGCAGCTCGTTCAGGGCGCGGTGCAGAACCGTCGCGCGCCCGCGCGAGCTGAAGATCTGGTCGGCCTCGCCGTCGAACTGCGCGAGCGTGTCGTGCAGGCTGGCGATGCCGGCAGCTGCGGCGAACAGGCTGGCGCCGATCTCGCCCCGGCCCTGCAGGAGCTCGGCCCCGCCCTGGACGAGGGTCTCGTGGTCGACCTGAAACAGCGTGCGGTAGACCTCTTCGGTCAGACCGCCCAGCGCCGCAGCGATCGGGTCATCGTTCAAAGCCTCTCCGTCCGGACCGACGAGCGAGCCGACGCGCCGCTTGCGTCGCGAGAGCTCGACGCTGGCCCCATTGAGCTGCAACCGCGCGCCGATGCGAAGGTCGGTGTAATCGTAGGTGTGATTGTCGGGTGTCCGCGCTTCGATTCCATAGAGGAGGCTGCGCTCGCCGCGACTCGTCGTGGACTTGCCGGCCGCGTTGGGCCCGTGGATCAGATCGACTTCCCCCGCCTTGGAGCTGAACGTGAGCGAGAGGTCCTCGAAGCAGCCCCACGGCGAGAAGTCGATGCGTTCAATCCGCAGATCAGCCATCACGCATCAGCCCCAGCCAGCAGCGCGACCGGTAGGGAGCGACTGACATCGGCCATCAGCGCGCGCACGGTCTCGGGGTCAGTCGGATCGAACTCCGCCAAGACAGCGGCCGGGAGCACCTTCGCGAGGGGCGCGAGCGCGTCCACGAGCTCGGTCATCGATCCCTCGCTGCCGGCCAGCTCCTCAAGCTCTTGAATTAGCTCGCCGACAGCGTCGTCTCCGCCGTGTGCGAGCTCACGCGACGCTGTCGTCTGGACCTTCACACCCTCGATCCAGGCACGCTCGCCCGCGACGTCAGCGGCGGCGGCAACCACGTCGTAGAGCAGCCGCTCGTCGTCGGCGACCAGCGCCGAGTGGGCGTCCGTCACTCCGGCGATCACGACCCGCGCAGCGAGCAGCCGATCCCCCGCGTCATGTGAACTCTTGCGCACCGCGGTTGCGACGCGCTCGCAGACGTCGTCGCGCGCCGCACACCCCCCGGCGTCGATCGAGATCAGCTCCCAGCGGACGCAGTCAAGGACGCGGTGCTCGAACCTGATCGTGCCGTCGTGCCCGAGTTCGATCAGCGTCGCGCCTTTGGCCCCGGTCTCGCGAAGCCCGCGTCCCTGCAGGTTGCCGGGGAAGACGATCGCCGGATCGGCATGGAGCACCTCGCGCTGGTGGACGTGGCCGAGCGCCCAGTAGCTGTAGCCGCGGGCCGCCAGGGCTCCGACACTGCACGGCGCGTAGCGCTCGTGGCCGGGCCGGCCGTCGGCGCTCGTGTGCAGGAGGCCGACGTTGATCAGGTCGGGGATCGGCGGCGGGTACCTTGCCGACAAGTCCTCGAGGACCGCCGGCGTCGCGTAGCCTTGGCCGTGGACCGCCAGGCCCAACTCCTCAAACGTGACGGTCTCCGGCCTGCGCGTGTCGAGCACGCGCACGTTGTCGGGGAGCCGGAGGGACTTCGTCAACTTGGACTCGGCGTCGTGGTTGCCGGTCACCAGCACGACGGGGATGCCGGCCTCTCGTAGGCGGCCCATCTCGGCCACGAAATGCACGCCTGTCCCGTAGTGCGGCCAGTCACCGTCGAAGATGTCTCCGGCCAGCAGGACAGCGTCGACGGCCTCGTCGACCGCGGCGTCGACTAGGTTCCCCAGCGCAACCCGCGTGGCCAGTCGCAGGTCGTCCACGGGCGCCTCCTCATAGGCGACCAAACCCCGCATGGGGCTGTCGAGATGCAGATCGGCGGCGTGGAGAAGTTTCATAGAGAGAACGTGCGATTCAACACAAATGGTCGGACGGTATTCCCGTCGATCCTTGAGTCGTGCTTCTCCACCGGGATCTGACAGACGCGTTCCTTCTCTTCCTGTAGCGCTCGCGCCGCGAGCGGCGCTCGCCTGACGCACCAAGGCGAAGTGAGGGGGCAACAGGGCCTAGAGCAGCTCAACCGTCTCCGCGAGCTACCTGAGCTGAGGCAGACCGTGATTCCGTGCTCTCCCGGCTCGTGCGCCGCGAAGTACGGCATGTGGACGTCGCCGAGGTACTGCTGCTCGCGGTCTCATTTCGGAACGGCAGACGAGGCGTGTGCTTGAGACGCGGCGGGGGGGCAGTCATCTGCCGTGGCCGACCAGACGTAGCCCGCCGCTCGACGCCGACGAAACCGTGCCATGACCCGTCGACTGACTTCTTCGGGGGGCGCAACGACGCAAGAACGGCCTTGCGCCAGATGCAATAACGCTCACTTTGGCGGGCCTCGTCACATTGGGACCGCGTCGAGTCGACGAGCTTGCCGGAGGTAGTCGGCGATCAGCGCTTGGAGCGCTGCGTTGGCGTGCGAGCCTTCGTGTTCTAGCTCGCGCTCGATGAGATAGAACCTCCCATGGCCGCTAGCCGGGACGTCAGTCAGACGCACTACGCCACAGACGCGTTGGCCGTATACCACTCTCTCGCCGGCGCTGACGCTGTACCGGGCGAGTTCAACCCGGACGCCGGTGCGGCCGCGTCGGCTCGTCGCGGTCGCGGTCATGACCCCTCCTGATGGTGCGGTGCTGCCTCCGGCAGCGCCTTGCGAGCACGACACCTGCTGTCGTCGCTACCACGAGACGGCACCGTGAAGACGACAGGCCTCGCCACCAGAAAGCGCACGCTTCCGTTAATCCGTTGGCCGTAGAGGACGCGCGCGCCGGAGCTGATCGTGTACCGCGCGAGCTCAACGCGCTTGCCGACGATCGGCTGCGGGTGGCGGCGGGGTTCGGTGACAGTTGCTGTGCTCATTGCCCGCTCCTTTCAGCGCCAAGTGGCCGTCGATCCGAACCCG
>JBPCQX010000015.1:0-7031 GCA_050997675.1 Solirubrobacteraceae bacterium | reverse complement strand
CCGATGCCGGGGCCGGTGACGCTCACGTAATCGCGGAGGAGGTCAAAGCCCGATACGCCGCCAGTGCAGCTGAGCTGGCGGCCCGTGAGAGCCGCAGCACGTAGCCACACAGTTCTGATTTGTCGCCCCTGCAGCCATGAAGGACCGACTGCTGCTTACAACCTGGAGGAGCCCAAAGCAGGAGCGTCGACCTTGTCGCTGACCCCGCATGAACCCGTCAGACCTTTACCCGACAGCCTCTCGTGAAACCAGCACTGATGATCGGACATCGACGCCGGTGCTGTGCCTCGTCGGAGGTCCCTCCGGCCGCTGCCGGCGCCGCGGCGAGAAGCGCGTTGACGAGGAGGCCGCCGAGGCTTACGAGCTGCTAATAGCGTGTTGAATCACGAAATGCGTCCAATTCGGGACTCTATGCTCCGGCACGGACAGAACATCGAGCCCGGCTCACCAGAAGTTCTGTAGTACGATTCACGTGGTGGAGGTCGACGAAGATCCGACGCGCTACCTGGCCTTGGGTCCCGATCGGGCAGGGAATCTGCTCGAACTGCTTGTTCTGGATCGGCCTCAGGGTCCGGCGGTGATGCATGCGATGCCGATGAGAGCGAAGTACCGGTCACTGCTGCCGGGGGCGTGGTGATGCACGAGACGCACGGGACTAAGGCCGATGGCACTCCGATCACCGACGAGATGGTCGAGGCGATGGCCGATGAGGCCGAGCGCGGCTACGACGTCGAGGAGATCCGGCGGCGCCGGGGTGGTCGTCCGCCGATGGGCTCGGCGGCATCCTCGGTGGAGTCGGTGCGCCTGGATCCTGAGCTCAAGCGCGACTTGCTTCTGCGTGCCGCAGAGCAGCGGATAAGCGTCTCGGAAGCGATCCGGCGCGCGATCGGCGAGTACCTCCGGGCCAGCTGACGAGGATCCGGAGGACATCCGTGGGCGATACGAGCACCGAGTTTGCGCCGCTAGCGCAACGATCGACGGAGATCATCGAGCAGCTCCGCGATCGCGACTGGGATCGTGTCACCGTGGATTGGGATGAAACGATGCGCAGCCAGCTGCCCGTCGAGCAGCTGGCCGAGGTGTGGCAGCAGATGGTTAGCAAGGCCGGTGCCCTACAAGCCATTGGCCGACCCTCAGTCGTGCGCAAGGGCCCCTTTCGCATCGCCGATGTCCCGCTGGTGTTCGAGCACGGGCCGATGAAGGCCCGCGTTACCTTCGACCGCTACGACTCCGTCGCCGGGCTGTTCATCCTCCTGCCCGACGCCGAGTAGTCACGCACCTGCCAAGCGTGCGACGTGCGCATTGAGGTGGACGCCCGACTCAGAGCGGAAGCCGGCCGATCTCGTGGTCGGTCGTTCGTGATCGGCGCGGCGAAGAGCCGTCCGCGCGGCTACGGTTGTCGGGTGGGGAAATGGAAGGATGGGCGACGGTTTGGGCCAGGCCCGTACGTGCTCGGATTTCAGCGCTTGAACTGGGGCGACGAGTTCCCGTTCAGCGTTCCCGCGATCGCGAAAATCGAGCGGCTGGGCCTCAACGAGTCGGTGACGCTCTTGGCCGGCGAGAACGGCAGCGGCAAGTCAACGATACTCGAGGCCATCGCAGCGGCGATCGGCTTCGCGGAGCACGGGGGGGAGCTTGCCCGCCTCGGTGAGCTGCCGGCCGTGCCTCGCAACGTGCTCGATGATGCCCGCGCGCCGCTGCTGGCGCCAGTGCTGAGCGCCACTAAGCCGCGAAACGGCTACTTCCTACGAGCCGAGAGCTTCTTTGACGTTGCCGAGTTTGTCGACAGCGGCGACCGGTTCGCTCCCGACCTTTCGTTATATGGCGACGTCCCGCTGCACGCGCAGTCGCACGGCGAGTCGTTCCTGGCGCTGGCCGCCAACCGATTCGGGGCCGACGGTCTCTACCTGCTCGACGAGCCCGAGGCGGCCCTGTCGATCACCGGGGCGCTCGCATTGCTGGCGATCGTGACCCGCGCTGCCAACTCCGGCGCCCAGTTCGTCATCGCCACCCACTCGCCGGTCCTGCTCGCCGCACCGGCCGCCCAGATTTATGAGCTAGACGAGGAAGGCATCAACAGCGCCGTCTACGACGACCTCCAAGCCGTGCGACAGATGCGCGGCTTCCTCAACGCGCCCGACCGTTACCTGCGTCAGATCATGATCGACCCAGAACCCGGCGATAGCTGAGCGCCGCTGATACCCCGCGTCGGCGAGGAACAGGGGCGCGGTTGCAAGCCATCGCGACGTGACGGCGATCAATTCGAGTCAATCTGGCTTCGCTCAGACGGTGGGTCCACTTCATCGCCGTCCGCGGCCGCCGCTTCCCCATTGTCGCCACAGCGGCACTCTCGATCACGCTTCCGCTCGCTGCGGAAACCAGCCATATCACGACGGCCGACACGCTCTCCAGGTCGCTTCTCCTTCGCCGCTGTTGCAGCCACGCACTGGCTGCTCGGAATTCCGATCCGGGCGGACCAGGCTCCCCCTATGCTCCGCGCGTTTTGTGCACGGTCGTGCCGGCGGAACGGGCTGGCCACCACCACCACCGGCACGGCCAGAACCGGCCTCGGGACCGCCAGCTCGGCGACGGCCCGTCGCGGCCATCGACTTGATCACGATCATGCTCGCTGTTGGGTCCCTGGCGTTGGTTGACCCCACTTGCCGCTAGCCGCCGGTTCCCGCGGCGCAAACGTCCGGAGGCCGCCGCGCTCCTAGGTGCGAGTGCTGCCGCGCCCAGGTAGCGAGCGCGGTAAGCATGCTAGTTCCTTCGGCGAACGATCCTCCCGCGGGCAGAGCGAGCGTCGTGAACACCGTAGCCCCGGTCACCGGACCCGACGATCGCGGTCTGACGTATCTGGTAGTTGCCGCTGTTGTCGGGGCCCCATCCACCCTTGAACGCTAGGGGGATGCTGGTCGGGTAGCCAGCGGATCCCGCACCCCAGCGCTGTGACGGGGTTACGTCCCGCATCAGCCTCAGCACGTAGTTCGTACCGCCAGGTGCGAGCAGGCAACCGCGGGCGAGGGCTCGATAAAAGATGATCTCGTCGCGCAACGACCAGTCGGATTGGCCGTAGGTCGTGAACCCTTGGTCGTTAGGTGCAGTGTTGACGATGGCGGTTTTGTCGCCCGCTCGCCTGAACGTGTGTTGCACCGCCGCGCTCGCCGGGACAAGGCCCCCGGTGAGTTGCGAGAGCGTGCTGAATAGCGCTTCGATCGCCGCGTTGTCAGACTCGGTCAGCGCTCGCCTGGCGTCTGTCTGCTCTTGCGGACTCAAGACCTTGTGGTTGGCTTCGTAGTTGGAGAGCAGGGTCACGAGGACTGGGACCTTGCTGGTGCTCCAGGCGTGAGCTATCTGAGCCGCCCCGAAGGTGACGATCGGTCCAGCACCCAAGGGAGCGACCGCGAGGCCGACCGAACCGCTGAGTCGCGCTGTAAGTCTTGCGAAGCTCGCACCGGCACCAGGGGACAGGGTGGATCCATACTTCGGTCGGGGGTTTGCGCGCGCTCGCGGCTGCGGTACGACCGGCTTGGTCTTGGGCGGGGCGGTCGAGGTTGCCGATGTCCGGCTCGCTGCGGCCACGCCAGCGCTTGCGGCGCTCCGGGTGACGATCGCGCGCTTGGCAAGGCTTTGATAAGTGAGCGCGATGAAGATCGCGCCAACTCCCAAGACGACGATGAATACGCCAAGGGATAAGAAAAATGAGCGACGTAAGGGGGGCGGGCGCGGCGGCTTTCTCATCACCCAGAAAGCTGCATCGATCTAGAAACCGGAGTTAGAATAGCTGTCAGCGACGCGCCTGACGTGCAGGGCGTCAAGGACCTGCTCGCAGAAGGATTGGTCACCGCATGAGCGACCGATACGACCAGCCAACAACGGAGCAGAACATGCAGAAGCAGAGCACGTCCACGTGGGCATGGGTGGCGGTCGCGGCGATCGCGGCGGTCGCGGTCATCGTGGTGGCATTCATCATCGTCAACGGCAAGAGCAACCCGACTCCGACCGCCACGCAAACGCCAGCGGCCGTGACGTCGGCCACCACTACGTCGGCCACCACCTCGCCTAACCAGGGCAGGCCGAAGGTCAAGACGATCACCAAGACCAACACCGTGGTGGCGCCCGCGCCGGCGCCGCAGCCCTCGGCATCGCCTCCGGGCATGAGTAGCTGCGATCAGAACATCTCGGTCAACTCGGCCACGACATGCCCGTTTGCCGACAACGTGTTCGCGGCGTATGCCCAGGACGTGCAGCAAACGGGCGGCCCGGAGTCAGTCGTCGTGTACGCCTACAGCTCCGCGACCGGCCAGACGTACACGGATGCTTGCAACTACAGCTCCTCAACGCAGGTGGTGCTGTGCAGTCACGGCTCGGACCTGGTCCAGTTTCCCGAATGGGCCGCTCAGGCCTACAACGGCTAGTCAATGAAGAAAGGCTTTGCACCTACCTCTCATCCGCTTGTCCCCGTGCTCGGCCTCGTGCTGCTGGCGCTTGCGGTGTTGTCTGCACCGGCGTCAGCATCTCCGTGGAACCGGTCCTGCGGAACCGCCAGAGACGGGTTTCTAACTCCCGACCCGAAATGGGAAGTCGTCGGGCCCTACCAGATCGGAATGAGCTACACGACCGCCAAGGGCATCGCACAGAGAGTCGGCCCTAACGAGTTCGCGCCTCCAGGCTCCCATCCAGCCGCCCGGGATGTGCCGTGCGACGCTGCCTTCTCTATCGCCATGAACGGAGCGAAAGCGTGGACCAAATGGCCAGGAAACAGCGGCTGGATGGGGGCCGGATGGATCGGATACGCGACCGGCCCCTACTACGGCAGCTTTCACTGCACCGGCGTCAGTCAGGCTGACGGAGGAGCCAGAGAGACATGCCACCACAACGCCGATCGACACGCCGGCGCGATGACCGGCAGATTTGTGATCCATCCAGCTCCGAGCAGCTGATTGCGACCTTCGTCATGTTGATCGCTCTCGTACCGGGCCTCGGCCACAAGTCAAAAGAGACTCGACCCTGTAATGGGCTGCATCTCACAGTTCAAGATCGCAGATAGGGGCGAGACCAGCGATGATGGGGTGCCGCGCTAATACGTGCTTAGCGGCGCTGGCGACCATTTGCGCCTTCGTGGGTGCTGGTTGCGGGTTCGCTTCTACCAGTAGCTCCGGCACGTCATGCGGACGCTTCATCATCGGGCGCGCCAACAGCAGTGCGTACCCCAAGTTCCAACTACCAGAGCACGGGACGGCGTCAGGGGCGTCATGCGCGACGCTTGTGCGCATCGCTAGACGTCTTCAGGATGGTCGCTATCGAGTGCCCACCAATGCTGGGGCGCAGGCGCCGGCGTACGGCAGTCCATTCAACGTCCGCGACCGCGGAAGTGACTGGTCGTGCCGGCTTCAGAACATCGGCGGTTCGGGCCCGAGCTACGCGTTCAGGTGCACGAATGGTTCCGCCACATTGCGCTGGCGCGCAGGTTGAGTGGAGCACGCGTTTTACAACGAAGCTGAGGCACCGAAACCGGCCGAAGTGATGGTCACTCAAGAAGCTCGTCCACGACAAATCCAGCCCGCGGGCCCAGCCCCTGCATAATGGCCGGCCGGGCCATGCCGCGGCGCCGTCTGCTGTAGGTCGTGTCGTTTAGGGCCGCTCGTTGTATGACGCTGTCACGACCCAGCGATGACCGTTCCAGCGCACAGACCATGCTCTGGACCCGACCGGACAGCACAACGGGCCTCCGTTATACACGGGCGTCCTCCCAGTCAGCGTTCTGCCGTGTAACGCGAATCCATATACGGGCGGTTCACCGCCCCACGAGTAGGTCAAGTGCCACCGCCCATTGGACCCCGGGCGGAAGATCCCGATCGGCGTTGGCGAATTTGCTGTGCAGCATGAGAATTCGGCGACCATGTCTATTTCATGCGCGTTCCTGAGGTGCGTGCAGTAGAAGCCGAAGAACCCCCAGACAGACGTGTTCAGCGGACTGCCAACGGCGCTGCGCATCTTGTCGCCAAGCGGGCTGCGGTACGTGGCGATGCGAGCTTGGTGGCGGTTACAGGTCGGGCCGGACGCCGACCGAGCGGCCGATCTTTCGCCTCCCACCGCCGTCGCTAGGGGCATCGTTAGAAGAGCAATGACGGCTGCGCACACCGCTGACCGGAGCCTCCTCATACCGAATCGCAGTCTTCCAGAGGGCCAGGAGCCCGTCAACCACTCTCCCTCAAACGCCCCGATTGCGGGCTCAGCTCTCTGGCTTGCTTGCCGAACCGACGCGGTTGACTACGCCTACCCTGCGGCCTGAGACGCTGCATCCCACATGCAAGGTAGCGGCAGGGTGTCCCCGTCGCTCCCTTAAGCCGATCGACCGGCTGCTTTCGCGTCGACAAAGCCACGAACCGGACGACTGGATTGGCGACACAGGGCTCGTGAGGGTTGGTCCTCTTCGGCGCCGAGGCGGATGATCGGATTCGCCCAGATCCGAGCGCCGCGGCGAGGCCCGCTCGTGGCGAATACGGGGACTGCGTGGAGCGCCAGGGCGGCGCTGGTCTCAGTTTGCGCGCGGATAGGGGGACTCGCGAACGCGTCGATCGCCCGTTCGCCGCTTCTGCTCGCACGCGTGACAGCACGGGTGCTGCGGTCGGACCTAATCAGCCTGGAGCGGTGCCAGCCCAGGCGACAGACGCTGGCGGTACCGTGCAGACTGTGGACTCTCGACCGCGGATTGATCTCGATCTGACGATCGATGGCGCGTCTGCTGAGAGCGAGACGACGTGCTCGTGGGCGGGTGCGCACGTCTTGACGGTCCATACGTCGGTCCCCCGAGCGGATCTGGCGCTTGAGCTTCACTCGACGTTCGTGGGGCATCCTGGACTGCGTACGCACGTCGTGCATCTCAGGCTGGGCCCGCCAGGTCACGAGCCGGCGCTTGTCGCGGCGGATGTGGATGAGGCTCAGCTTGAGCCGACCTACGCTCCGCGTGCGTGCGCGTACGAGCATGCGCAGCGGCTGATCGAGATCCTCTCCGATCTCGGGTATCG
>JBPCQX010000012.1:0-3559 GCA_050997675.1 Solirubrobacteraceae bacterium | reverse complement strand
TGGGTTCTCGCTCAGAGGTCGGCGTGGACGCAGCGTGGTTCGGGTGAGAATCGAGTTGGTTCTGAGCCAGCCTGGTACGCCGATCACCGGGCGCGCCTTGGTGCCGCGCGGCACGACGGTTGACGTGTCGATGCCGACCGGGCACCAGCTGGACTTGGGCAATGGTCGCTTCTCGATTCCCACAAGCCTGAGTGGCGTGGGTGGTCGCCCTTCCACCACGCTTGTTGAGATACCCAAGAAGGTGGTCGCGGGCAAATGGCTCGAGGCCTCGGGAGAAGTCGGTGGGCGATGCGCGGAGGGCGCTCCCGTCACCCTTAGCTCGAGGGCGTTCCGGGGCTCGCACCTGACGGCCGGTGTACCCGCGGTCAAGGCGGTAGTCGGTGAGGCTGGAGCGTTCTTGGTTCGCACGAGAATTCCCGGCGATCGGTCCCGGGGACGCTATGTGATCAGCGCGCGCTGCGGCGCTCGAAAGCTTGGCATCACCGCGGGCGTCGCGGTGGTCCCACGATCAAGGCGGCTCGGAGAGCCAGTTCCACCGGACACTTGTGCCAGCGGGCAATACAACGTCTACGTCTGTCTGGTGGTTCACAACTACACCCACGTCACGCTCACCTTGGCGAACGAGTGGCAAAGCTGCGGTCGCCTGACTCCAGCCCCGCAAGCACTCGCTCCCGGCCAACAAGAGTCCTGGAAGGTCGACTGCCTGATCAATTTCTGGGGCGGCTTTCAGTATCAGATCAGCACCGGGACCGTAAACGAGTCCTACTCCACGTTTAGCGGCACGGCATCTTGCGGGGTTGGTGGCTTCGGCTTCGCGTTCGCAGACTGCACAGCAGGTAACAGCATGACCCCTACGAACCCCTTCGCTCATGGGGAGAACTGGCACTACGAACTGTTCGTGGCCATTGATTGCCGCCCCGCCGGCACTCGCCGTGGGTGTTGACGGGTCAGGCCGCTTGTCTTGTGTAGTGCTCCTGTCGCGTCGTCGTCAGGGTGACGGACTTCGCGGGGGTGTTAGGTAGTCGAGCCGACTGCGGAACGTCGACAGAGAGGGCTTGGCTTTGTCGCCGAGCGTCACAAGCGTAGCGCCCGGTGCGCTGGTGGGTTAGTCCATCAGCCCCCCGAACGCGCGGGACTGATCAGCCGTGGTGGGACAAACGTCGCGCCACGACCCAACGGGCCGTGGCGACCTGGACGCCGAATGCCGGCCGTGAAGAACGTCCGAGAGCCGTGTCCGGAAGAACCGAACCTCGGTTCCGGTCAGTAGGGTCGCCGGGAGGCGCCTGGCCGCACGGCGCATATTGGCCTGTTTCCTCCCCGCCGCCATCGCGATCCGCAATCTGGGCAGCGTCGCCAAGCGTCGGCGCCAACACTTCCGCTCAGGCCGGGCGAACGGCACTCGCCAGGATGCTTGCCGACGGCATAATGGTCGTCCGCCAGCAAGCACACGGCGCTGTCGCTCTCCTGGCCAAAGCGTGCGCCGACGCAGGCGCTCGCGTCTCTCGTCAGTTGGACGAGCAGCAGCCGCCGCGACGACCGATCCGTGGACTGCTGGTCGGCCCGGCAATGCAGGAGCGATGGCCCACTGTGCTGGTCTTAGCCTCGATCCACCGCGGCGGTGTGGGCCGGCCTGGGTTTGGCGCTGATCGCGGCGTCGACGAGCCTGTAGGGCTGATGGGCGGCCGGTGGGGTCGCTTGTAGGAGCTCGGTTTGGGTGATCTCGGCTGTTGAGAGGATGTTCGGCCCGGCGGTGAGCGACCGGGGTGGTCCGGGCGTGCTGGTCGCTGGGTACTTCGGGTCTGGGCGGGCTCGGCGGCCTGCGGGATGGTCAGGTGAGCGCTTGGAGCCCGCGGATGCGTGTCAGCGCGGCGAGCCAATCGGCTTTCCAGGGCCAGCGGGCGGGGAGGTGCAGCGTGATCTGACGGGCGTGGCAGGTCAGGCGGCCGGGCATTTGAAGCAGTCGTCTGCGGTTGGTGTGAGCGCGGCGGGGTGTCGTGTCGGGCAGTCCGAGCCGTTCGGTCCAGCGCAGGAGGTTGTGCGCGATCGCGGCGATCACTGTCCAGGCGGCGTTGGCGTTGAACTGGCCCGAAGGGGCGTGCGCGAGGGCTTGGTCAACGAGATCGCGGATCTCCAGCTCGATGTTCGCGTGGTCGCGATGCGAGGCCTCGACGACCGCGAGGGTCTCGGTCAGGTTGGTCAGCGCGGCGTAGTGGCGCCAGTTGGGGAACAGCTGCGCCTGGGCGCCGGTCAGACGCACGCGGCGCACGATCAGCCGCTCCCCGTTGACCGTTGTCTCGGCGATCTGTGCCTCTCCGGTCACGGGATAGTCCTCAAGCACGCTCCACGCCTGCTCGTCGATCAGCTCGATCGCGGCGGCGATCGTTGTGGTCAGGCGCACGCTGATCGAGTACAGCACGCCCTTGACGGCGAGTCGTGCACGGAGCTTTTGGTTATGAAACCCCGAGTCGGCGCGCAAAAGGATCTCCCCGCTCGCGCCCGCGCGACGGACCCTGGCGATCAGCTCGTCGGCGAAGCGGATGATCCCGCGCTGGCTGTTGGCCTTCCCGGTGCGAAACCGCACGTGCAACACCTCGCCGGCGCCCGCGCGGGCCGCGATCAGCGGGTGATAACCCAGCTTTGAGGTGTAGCCGTAGCTCGCGCCCTGCTTCTGCTTGCCGTGCACCTCACGGATAAACGAGTCGACATCGATCACGAGACGCTCGGGGCCCGGGCCGGTGCCGGCCCGCCACGCCCGGCCCAAAAGTTCGCCCAGCACCCGGTCAAGCTGGCGCACGTGCCCGAACGTGAACGCCCGCAAAAACGTTCCCAGCGTCGAGGGGGCCATCACCCGATGCCCCAGCACCCGGCCCGTGCGCCCTGAGCGCAGCACGTCACAGTCATCGATGCTGTCAGCGCCGAGCAGCATCGCGGACACTAATGACATCACCTTGCGTCCCGGCCGGAAGTATCCCGCGCGGCGGCCCAGGTCCACATAGTCGTTGACTAGCGCCTCGATCCCCAGCCGCCGCGCGAGCGTCGCTGCGAGCAGCACCCCCGCGTCGGCGACTGAGCGCTCATCGTCAAAAGCGACCATGATCGCGTCCAGCGGGTCGTTCACCATGTGGGTGACCTCCTGAGCGGGGCCGCGGCTGCCTGATACAGCCACTTTTTCCCTGCTTAGGAGGTCACTTAAACACGCTCACCGGACGGAGCCAACCACCGCCGCGGTTGCGGTAGGGACGGCCATTGCTGGCCGCCCCCCGCGCAGATCCCAGCGTGCGGAACTACCGCACTGGGCTCCTGCCTTGGGTGATGGCGACGCATCGCTGCTCAGGCCAGGGATGCAGAATGCGCAGTAGAGGCAGCCGTTGATCAGCAAGACGCTCCATACGCGTCCAGTCCATCGAGTGTTTCTGGCTGCGTCGCCGAAGCGACTTGGGCCAGTGACGGATGATCTGGTAGCGGAAGGCGCTGAGCGCATCGATGTTGTCGGGCACCGCGTAGTAGCTGTAGTGCCCGGCCAGGACGCGGGCGAGCCAGCGACCCTGTTCTGGAGCGG
>JBPCQX010000006.1:0-19006 GCA_050997675.1 Solirubrobacteraceae bacterium | reverse complement strand
CCGGCGTCCGCGTCGAGCAGTCCGATGTTGATCTTGCGCTTGACCCCGGCGACGTCGACCACGGCGAGCCGGTTGGACTCATCGACCACATCTATGATCCTGCCCGGAATTGCCAGGCACATGTCTGCCGCCTCTCGCGCCCTCAGCGCCCTACCTCGGCTATGTATGGGCTTCCTGCCCGTCTTCGCTGTGGGCGTGATCAGCGATCTCCGCCGCGCCGTCCTGCTTGCGCTGCATGGTCTATCACCAACCTACCCGCAGTTGCAAGCCCAAACCAAAAGCTTGACGATTTGTGAGCACGCGCCGGCGGTCAGTTCCCGGCGCTGATGAGCGACTGGCACTTCTGGATCGCAGGCACGTTGCTCCCCGCCTGCTTGACGCAATCGAGATACGCCTTGGGTGCGCTGACGTTCGGAGCTGCGGCGCCGGAGGCGGGCGCGGGCGTGCTGCTCCGGGCCCCGCTGCCGCTTCCGGCCCCGCCCTGGGGGCCTGTGGCTGACGCGCCGGAGCCGCCGGTAATTCCGGACAGCAGACCGCTGAGCGGCTTGGCGTTCGCGGGCGCTGAGATCTGCTGGCTCTTGTTGAGCTGGGAAAGCTGCAGATCGAAGCCGATCGCGCCGCCCTTGAGCCCGCGCAGCGCGGACTGCTGGCCTTGGGGGACGCTGAGCTGGAGCGCGAGCGTGAGACGCCGCAGCGAGTGATCGGCGGCGCCGGTGTAGATATCGACCGAGGCGGTCTTGGTGGCGCGCGAGAGCGCGGCCTGCGTGGCGGGAGAAATGCCCTTCGGGGCATTTGGCACATTGGCGGCGCTGGTCTTTCCGAGCAGGGTGTTGAAATCGGCGAGCAGCTTGGCCACGTCGATGCCGGCCGTGATGTGGATCGTGTCGGTGCCGGCGATCTGGGCGTGCCCGACGTTGCGGGCCCCGGTGAGCCAGTGCCGCGGATCGATGCCAAACTTCGCGAGGTT
The DNA here is from genome assembly GCA_050997675.1 of Solirubrobacteraceae bacterium. Lineage (GTDB taxonomy): Bacteria > Actinomycetota > Thermoleophilia > Solirubrobacterales > Solirubrobacteraceae > Palsa-513. The sequence goes on along the minus strand of JBPCQX010000006.1, from coordinate 18,039 downwards.
TGACGTTCCCCCGCTGGAGCTCTGCCCCTTCAGGTAGCTGTCGCGGAACTGCGAGTAGAGCGAGTCGGGCACGAGATAGTCCGCGCCGGCGAAGTGCACCCATGCCTTGCCGGCGGTCGTGGTGACGCCGGCGGTAAAGCTCTGCGCGGCGGATCCAATCAACAGATTCAGTTTGAACTCGGGCACGATCTTCGGACCGTGACCCTGGAACGGCCCGTCGAGCTTGATCGAGATCGGACCCGACAGCGTCTTGGTGCCCTGCAGGTTCAGGTCGATCGAGGTTGCGAGCTGACCGGAGTGCACCGACTGCTTGGGGCCGAAGGTCTGCGCGAGCAGCGAGTTGACATCACTCGCGCCGGGGCTGGAGCCGCCGCCGCCGCAGGAGGCAAGTGAGCCCGCCGCGGCGAGGCCGGCGAGCAGGGCGAGCGGGAGCCTCAGGCGAAGCGCGTGGTACATGCGGTTGATCCTTGCGGTCAGGGCGGGACCGCCGTCGCGGTCAGGGCGGGGTCCGGCCGAGCGTAGCATCACGGCACCGCTCGGGGTCACGGTCCCCGTGGCGCAGCGCGGCGCCTAGCCGACTCGACGTACACTGGCCGGCCACCATGGTGCCGAGAACCATTCTCTACACCGGCAAGGGCGGTGTCGGCAAAACGTCGGTCGCAGCGGCCAGCGCCCGCCGCTGCGCTGCGGCTGGACTGCGGACCGTCGTCATGTCGACGGACCCGGCACACTCGTTGTCTGATTCGCTGGGCGTGGAGCTCGGTGGCGAGGCGGTGCAGCTGGAAGACCTGCTGTGGGCGCAGGAGGTCCAGGCACAGGACGAACTCGAGCGGAACTGGTCGGCGGTGCAGGACTGGCTCGGCGAGATCCTCGTCGAGCGTGGTGTGGACCGGATCTCCGCTGAGGAGCTCACCGTCCCCCCCGGCCTCGACGAGCTGTTCAGCCTGCTCGCGCTTCGCCGCCACCACGAGTCACAGGAGTTCGACGTTGTGATCGTCGACTGCGCCCCAACGGGCGAGACGCTGCGCCTGCTGTCCTTCCCGGACGTCGCTCGCTGGTGGCTCGAGAAGATCTTCCCCCAGCAGAGCCAGATCATCGCCGCGGCTCGGCCCTTCGCGCGCGCTGTGCTCGATATCTCGCTTCCGGGAGAGGAGGTGATGGCGGACGTCAACCGCCTGGTCGCAAACCTGATCGCGATGAACGAGATCCTGCGCGACCGCCGGCATGTCTCGATCCGGCTGGTGATGAACCCGGACCGCATGGTGATCGACGAGGCGCGTCGCACGTTTACCTATCTGAACCTCTACGGCTTTCTGACGGACGCGGTAATCGTCAACCGCGTGTTCCCACCGCAGGTCGGCTCCTATTTTCAGGCTTGGCGCGAGCGCCAGCAGGAGCAGCTCGCGGACGTCGAAGCGGCCTTCGCCCCTGTGCCGGTGCTTCGCGCCCCCTATTTCGAGCAGGAGGTTGTCGGCCCCCAGATGCTCGACCGCCTCGGCGAGGAGCTGTTCGCCGAGCAGGCCGCTGCGGATGTTCTGCACTCCCGGCTCGCGCACGAACTCCACGTCGAGGAGCGATCGGCCCGTGTGCGGCTCGACCTCCCGTTTGCACAGAAGGGCGCAATCTCGCTGAAGAAGATCGGGTTGGAGCTGATCGTGCGCGTTGACCAGCACAAACGCACGATCATGCTTCCACCTGCGCTCGCGGACTTCAGACCGGCGGGGGCCGGATTCGAGGACGGCGCGCTCGAGGTTCTGTTCGAGGCCCCAGAGGTGGCTCGTGCCTGAAGGCGACCCGCTCGACCCGCTCGACCGGCGCGACCCGCTCGACGCGCTGCGAGAGCAGATCCGCTCGGCCACCGACGCGGCGGAGCGTCTCGTGCGCGAAACGCAGAGCAGGGGCGAGACGCAGCAGCCCGCGCCGCTGTTCGCCGGGCCCGGAATTCCAAGCGCCGGGTGGGAGCCCGCGCGGGCCGAAGCCACGAGCGAGCTTCAGGCGCTCGCCGGTTTGCTGGCGACGCTGCGCGAGTTGCTTCCGCCAGAGCTCCAGGAGCAGGCGACGGGCCTGGTGCGCCAGCTGCTCGTTCTGCTGCGAGCATTGATCGACTGGGCGGTCGTTCAGATCGACGGCGGCGTGCGCGGACACGAGCACGAGGTCGAGGACATACCGATCGGCTGAGACGGCGCGTCTCCGGCAGCGGCGCGAATCATGGGCTCAGCCAGCGGCCCGGAGCCTGACGAGATCAGCGACGATCGCGAAGTAGGTGGTGTCGACCGCAATCAGCGCGGCATCGTGGACTCAGAAAATGCTGCCGCTGACCTCTCTCCGAGTCCGATCCCCGCGCCCATCGGGTGCGCAGATCTCGGCAGCAGGTCCGGACGGCAGCCCCCGTACAATCGAATCAGGATGACGGAGCAGACCTGGATCCTCACCGGCTCGCCGGAGAATTTTGACAAGACTCGCGAGCTGGGCTTCACGCTGATCGGGCTCAAGGAGCACCGCCACCGCCAGGCGCTCGAGATCGCAGAAGGGGACCGGATCGTGTTCTACCTCACACGGGTGATGTGCTTCGCCGCGAGCGCGCGGATAGCCAGCGAGCTGTGGGAGGAGCGCACGCCGGTCTGGCCCGGCAAGCCCGGCGACGCCGACGCCTACCCGTGGCGCTTCCAACTCGAGCCCGAGCTCGAACTCGAACAATCGGACTGGCTGCCCGCCGAATCGCTCGTCGACGAGCTCGATCACATTCGCAAGTGGCCCCGCGAGCACTGGAAGCTCGCCTTTCAAGGCCAGCTGCGCGCCGTCTCGCAGAGCGACAGCGAGCTCTTGCTCGAACGTATGACGAGCGCCGGCGCGGTGAGCGCATGAGTCCCGCCCCCGAGGCCCGCGCGCGGCTGCTCGCGGCGACACGCACGCTTGCTCCCGAGCAGCGCCTCGCCGCGCTCGCCGCCGTAGCGCTGTGCGTTTCGATGTTCCTGCCCTGGTACGTGGACACGATCGTGCAGACCCGCTCAAACACGATCGCGCGTGAGAGCCTCACGGCGTTCGGCGCCTTTTCGTTCGTCGAAGCCGCGGTGCTGCTGGTGTCGGCGGGCGTACTCTGGATGTTGTTTGCGCGCGCCGAGCGACGGGCCTTCCACCTTCCCGGGGGCGACGGGTTCGTGATCATGCTCGCCGGCCTGTGGAGCAGCGCGCTGATCTTCTACCGGATGCTCGACACCCCCAGCGCAAGCGTCAAGGCCGCGCACGTGGTCTCCGACGTGGGCCTGCAGTGGGGCATCTTCATCGCGCTCGCAGCAGCCGGGGCGCTCGCCTACGCCGGCGCCCGCGTGCGCGCGTCGCATCAGCCGGAGCCAGCGCTATCCGAGGATCCGACCGTGTCTCACGCCGTGGTCGCGCGTGCGCCGCGAACGCCCACAGCGACCAAGCGCCGGCCGACGCCCGCCGATCAGGCTCAGACCGAGCAGCTCTCGTTTGAGGACGAGCCGGCTCGAGGCGACCCGTTCAGCTGACCGCAGCTAGCCCCCGAGCGAGGGGTTGGTCGCGCCGATGAACAGCGCTGTCGTGATCCCAATCACCGCAATCCCAAGCGAGACCACAAGCGCTGACTTGTAGACGTGGCCCGCCGCACCGATGACGAACCCAAGCCCCATCGCGACCAGATAGGGGATCGGTGCCGGGTCGGTCGCGAGGACGAAGAGCGTGGCCGACACCCCACACTTCCTATCATTCGCTGGCAGTGAGCGCTCTACCCGACTCCGTCAAGGACATCGCGGACGGCCTGCGCCGGGCTGGCTACCTGCCCGGGGAGTCCACCGCGCTCGTCTCCTACCTCGCCACCAAGCTCGGCAAACCCGTGCTTGTGGAGGGCCCGGCAGGCGTCGGCAAGACCGAGCTCGCAAAGGCACTCGCCAGCTACCTTGACCGCGAGCTCGTGCGCCTCCAATGCTACGAGGGACTCGACGAGGCCAAGGCGCTGTACGAATGGAACTACCGAAAGCAACTGCTTCGAATCCAAGCCGAGGCCGACGGCGCCGGGTGGAGCGAAGTGCAAGACGACATCTTCGGATCGGAGTTCCTGCTCGAGCGGCCCCTGATGCGCGCGATCGCCTCAAAGGCGCCCGTGGTGCTGCTGATTGACGAGATCGACAAGACCGACCAGGAATTCGAGGCGATGCTGCTCGAAGTCCTATCGGACTTTCAGATCACGATTCCCGAGCTGGGGCGCGTCGAGGCCAGCAGCCACCCCGTGGTGCTGCTGACCTCAAACAACTCGCGCGAGCTGACCGAGGCGCTGAAGCGACGCTGCCTCTACCTCTGGCTCGACTACCCGGCACTCGAGCACGAACTCGAGATCGTCCGTTTGCACGCCCCGGAGTTGAGCGAGACCGTCGCGCGGCGGCTCGTGGAGATCGTCGGCATGGTCCGCGAGCTCGACCTCAAGAAGCCGCCCTCGATCGCCGAGTCGATTGATTGGGCCCGCGCGCTGCTGCTGCTCGGAGCGCAGGACATCGACGCCGCGATGTTCCGCGACACGATGTCGGTGATCGTCAAGCACCGCACCGACCTCGATGTCGTCGCCGAGCGCGTAGGAGTGAAGCTGACCGCGCTGCCGCGCAGCTGATGGAGGCAGGCGCCCCGGCGAGCGCGCCCGTCGGCATCGCCGCCAGCCTGCTCGAGTTCGCCGAGCAGCTGCGAGGCGAGGGGGTCGCGATCGGCACCTCAGAGCTGTTGGACTGCTTCGCCGCGCTGGAGCAGATCAGCTGGGCAGGCCAGCAGACCTTCCGCGCCGCCCTCGCGAGCACGTTGGCCAAGTCTCAGGAGGACCGGCGCGTGTTCGATCTCGTCTTCGACCGCTTCTTCTTCCGTGCCGTCGAGGCCGCAGCCGTGCGCGAGGAGGTGCGCGAAGGCGAGGACGCAGCCTCGGCGCTCGATGGCGAAAGCGCCGAAATCGACCTCGAGGGTCTACGCGCACAGATCGCGCAGGCGATGCGAGATGGCGACGAGGGCAAGCTGCGGGATCTGGCGCGCCTGGCGATCGCAGCGTTCGGGCGGGCGCAGGAGGGCTCGGGCGTGATCGGCGTGGACGTCCAGCGCATTCGTCGCGCCCTGGGCCTGCGCACCGAGCCCCAGCCAGAGCTACCGCCCGAGGACCCACGTCGCGACGGCCTGCCACGCGACGGACTGCGCCGCTTCGAGGCGCTGCTCCGACGCGAGCTCGAGCGCGGGCAGATCGAGCGCACCCAGGCGCTACCGCCCTCACGTCCGCTGAACGAACTCGACCGCGCCCTGCCCAGCGGGCCGCTCCAGGATCTCGCAGCCGTCCACCGTGTTGTCGCGCAACTCAAGCGCCGGCTCGCCACGCAGGGCCACCAGAATCGCGGACACCAGCGCCGCCAGCACGTCGATGTGCGCCGAACGATGCGCGCATCGCTCGAGACCGGTGGCGTGCCCGTTGTCATCAAGTACCGCCCACGCCGACCCCGACGACCCGAGATCTACGTCGTCTGCGACGTCTCAACCAGCGTTACCTCCGCCTCGGTGTTCTTCCTCTCGGTGATGCACGCACTCCACGATTCGTTTCGCAAGATGCGCTCATTCGTCTTCATCGAGCGCATCTCCGAGGTCACCGACGTGTTCGCCCGCGAGCGCAATTTCAAGGCCGTCAGCGAGGCGATCGGGCGCGACGCCGGCGTCGCGGACATCTCCGGCTACACGGACTACGGGCGCGTGTGGTCGGAGTTCAAGGCTCTCGTCGAGGACGACCTGCATCCGCGCGCGACTGTGATCGTGATGGGCGACGCGCGCACCAACGGGCGCGATCCGCGCGACGACCTGTTTGCCCAGATCGCTGCTCGCGCCGGACGCACGTTCTGGCTCAACCCCGAGCCGCGCCTCTACTGGAACTACTGGGACTCCGTGATCGCCGCGCACGAGCGTCACTGCAACGCTTTCGAGTGCTGGACGACCCGCCAGCTCGAAGACTTCGCCGCAGCGCTCGCGCGACCCGTCGATCGATAGCATCGCCGCACATGCAGACGCGACTCGAGCCCCGCGAGCGCCCAGCGACGCCCGCCGGGCTCCCGTTGCGACTGGAGGGCGTGACGCGACGCTTTGCGCGGCGCGGCCGCGAGCCACTGCTCGCGCTGGAGCAGGTCTCCTTGGAGCTCGCCCACGGCGAGGTGCTGGCCGTTGTCGGCCCCAGCGGTTGTGGCAAGACAACGCTGCTCGAACTCGTGTGCGGCTTGCAGCAACCCGACGAGGGCACGGTGACGGCCGCTCCAGCCGCCCTGATGCCGCAGCGCGACCTGCTGCTGCCATGGCTGTCGGCGCTCGACAACGCCGCGCTCGCGCTACGGGTAGAGGGGGTGGCGCGCACGGAGGCCCGCCAACGCGCCGGCCGCTCGCTCGCCGCGCTGGGGCTGGAGGGCTTCGAGCGCGAACGCCCCGGGGAGCTTTCGGGCGGTATGCGCCAGCGCGTCGCGTTCGTGCGGACGCTGCTGTCAGGCAAGCCGCTGCTGTGTCTCGACGAACCGTTCGGCGCGCTTGACGCGATCACGCGAGTAGCGATGCAGGAGTGGCTCGAGTCCGCACTCGAGCGCGAGCCGCGCACCGTGCTGCTGGTGAGCCACGATGTCGAGGAGGCAATCGTGCTCGCCGACCGCGTGCTGGTGCTCTCAGGCCGGCCCGGTGCCGTGCGCGCGGAGTTCCACGTCGATGCGCCAAGGCCGCGCAACCGCACCCAGCCCGCGCTCGTCGAGCTGCGAGCGCAGGCGCTCGAGGCGCTGCGGGCCGGATGAGCCGCCGCCGCACACTGCCGCTCGCGCTCGCGCTCGCGCTGATCGGCGTGTGGGAGCTCTATGCCGACCTCGGGCCGATCGATTCGCTGCTGCTACCCGCGCCATCGCAGGTCGCCGGCGCGCTGGTTGCCGACCGCGCACTCCTCTGGAGCAACCTCGCCGTGACCGCCGAAGAGGTGCTGCTCGGGACGTCCGCCGCGCTTCTTGCGGCGTGCCTGCTGGCAGCCGCGATCCACGCCTCAGCAACGCTGCGCCGCGCGCTGTACCCGCTGCTCGTGGCCTCGCAGACGGTGCCGATCGTGCTCGTCGCGCCGCTGCTCGTGGTCTGGCTCGGCTACGACCTCGCGCCGAAGCTGGTAATCGTCGCCCTGGTGTGCTTCTTTCCAATCGTCGTCAGCGCGCTCGACGGCCTCGCCTCGACTCCCCCCGAGCTGCTCAAGCTGATGCGCACGCTCGGCGGGAGCCGGCGCCAGACGTTCCTCCGCGTCGAGGCTCCAAGCGCGCTGCCGTCGCTCTTCAGCGGCCTGCGGATCGCGATCAGCATCTCGGTCATCGGCGCCGTGCTGGCAGAGCAGTCAGGCTCGAGCTCCGGGCTCGGTCATCTGATCGTGCAGGCGCTGCCGCAACTCGAGACCGCGCGGGCCTACGCCGCAGTCGTGCTGCTGGCTGCGCTCGCGATCGCGCTGTTCACGCTGCTCGGAGCGGCGCAGCGAAGGTTCGCCGCCTGGAGCCTTGCGTGAAGCGCGCCAGCGCAGCAGCGGTTTTGCTCGCAGCGCTGGCGCTCAGCGCCTGCGGCGAGCGAGTCGAGCTCAAGGCGATCCCGGCCGGCGCTCAGAAACAACTGTCGATCGCTCTTCCCGGGCCGCTGAGCGCGCTCTACGGACCGCTCTTTGCGGCTCAGGCATCGGGCGACCTCGCGCGCGGCGAGCTAGCGCTCACGCCGACCGCCTCGTCCTCTGGCCCAGCCGCGCTGGAGCGCCTCGCCTCCGGCGAGGTCGATGTGGCGGTCGCATCCGAGCCGGAGCTGCTCGCAGCACGCGAGCGCGGCGACCGGCTCGTCTCGATCGGCGCGCTGACACAGGGGCCGCTCGAAGCGCTGCTCTCGATCGCGCCGCGGACGATTGGCACAGTTGCGCAGCTGCGCGGCCAAACGGTCGCCGTCAGCGGACAGCCATTGCAGGGCGCCGAACTCGACACGATGCTCACGGCCGCGCGCGTCGATCCGTCAACGGTGCGCCGTCTGCCCGCCGGCAGCGACCCGACCAGCGCCCTGGGACCGAAGGCCGCGGCCGCGCTCGGCTATTGGAACTACGACGCCGTCGCGCTCGAGCAACATCACCGCCGCCCAACCGCAATCGGCGTCCAGAGCGCCGGTGTGCCGGCCTTCACCCAGCTCGCGCTCGTCGTGCGCGTCGCCGAAGCCCGCCACGAAGGCCCGATCCTGCGCGGGCTCCTGCAGGCACTGATGCGCGGGACAGCCCAGCTGAGGGTCAACCCGCAGCCCGCGCTCGCCGCCCTGCTCGCGGCCAGCTCCGGGCTCGATTCGCGCTTCGAGCTCGCCGTGCTTCAGCGCACGCTGCTGCTTCCCAGCTCCGCCTCACTGCCCTTCGGCTACCAGGATCCCCATACCTGGGGCGCCTTCGGCGACTGGATGCAGACCCACCACCTGCTCGCCAAACCAGCTCACGCAGAACTAGCGCTCACAAACGAGTTCTTGCCGGGCCAGGGCGAATAAAGGCGTACGTCGCGGCGAGGCCCCCCCAGGGGGCATACGGAGCGAACAACGCGCGCACCTCACCCTCGCAAGCCCGCGCCCTTGGGTTGCCGTCTCTGAGGCGACCGACGAGCTTGAGCAATCCGACGTCGCCGGCCGGCACCTGATCGAAGCGGCCTTGCCCGTGCAGGGCAAGGATCTCGAGCGTCCAGGAGCCGATCCCCGGGATCGCGCGCAGCCTGCGCCAGCCGCGCTCGTGATCGCCGTCATGCAGGTCCACCCGTCCGCGCGCGACCTCGCGGGCGGCCCGCACGAGGCACTTCGCGCGTCCGGCAGAGAGATCGAAGGACTCGAGCAGCGCCGGTTCAGCCGCAGCCAGCTGCGCGGCGCTCGGCACGTCGCGCAGCTGTGTGCGCCCGCAGCCCGGCCCCAGCGCCCGCACGATTCGCCGCTCGATCGCCGCTGCACGCGTGTATTCGATCAGCTGCTCGCAGATCGCCCAGGCGAGCGCCTCGAACGGTTCGGGCCGGCGCCCCGGCCGCGTCCACGGCGCCGCGCGAATCGCGCGGCCGATCAGAGGGTCGTCGCGAAAGCGACGATGAAACGGCCTCAGGTCATCATCTATGCCAAGCGCGAAACGCATTCGATCCAGCGCCTCAGCGCAGGCCCCGCGGCTGCCCCCGCGCGCGCCGAGCAGCACACGCGAGCCGCCGCCGGTGTGCGCCGCGCGCACCACAACCGGCGCGCCCTCGACGTGCAGCAGGCGCTCGATCACGCCCCCGCGGCGGCGCAGGACCCCGTCCATGCCGCTGCCGGGCAGGCGCAGCGGGGAGCATGGCGCGAGCTCGATGCGCCGCTCGACCTCGCCGGGAGCGGCATAAGCCACGGTGCGTCAGTCCCCGCGACGGCCGAGCATGTGAACGGTGACGAGAAACGTGCGCGTGGAGGGGGACTCCAGCGCCGCGCTCGCCGCGCGGGAGCGAGCGATCCGGCCAGCCTGTCGCTGAAGGCGCCGGCCGAGCACCGCGCTCGCCGCTACCCCGAACGCAAAGCCCGTCGCGGCGACGGCAGCGGTCTGGGCGATCGCCGCGCCCTGGCTGCGAGCGGTGGGCTCGAGTTCCTGGACGCCGACGAGCACGGGCAGCGCGTCGACGATCTCCGCCTCGCCCTCGTGGTCCTCCTCCGGGCCCAGAGGATCGCTCACGCCCGCACCCCTGCGGGCTCGACCATGTGCGAGCCGCGCCCAACGATGTCACCGAGCTTCGTGAACTGCATGTGGTCGAGGTAGTAGTGCTGCAGCAGCGTGGAGAGGATCACCATGTAATAGGCCTGCTGCAGGGCGACGCCGCCGGCGTAGTGGATCAACAACACCAGCGAGCCGGCAAACAAGGTCAGCGCCACGTTGACGCCATAGAACTGCAGCGGCTTGTCAGCGCCGTTGATCTCGGCGATGAAGTGGTTGTCGATCTCACCGCGCTCCTTGCGCATGGAGTTCAAAAACCAGATCAACGCCAGGTACTGGAGCGAGTGCCAGCAGTTGAACCCCTGGAACGCCACGTCGATGTTCGGTGCCAGCGGCAGCGTGAAGCCGACCAGAATCGTCATCCCGATCAGCAGCGCGCTCGGCACGTTGAGCTCGCCCGCGCGGGCATCACGGATGTTGCGCGCCACCCACAGCACGAAGAACACACCGAACGCTGCGCACACCGCGGCGATCTGCGCGTCCGCGACGAGCCCATGGTCAGCCCACCGCGGAACATAGATCTCTTGGCCGCCGAGTTGGAAGCGATGGTGCAGGATCTGCGGCGTCGCCAGCGGGTACAGACAGGTGAAGACGACCCCGTAGTCGATGACCTTCTCGCGCAGCGGGCGCGGCGAGGGTCGCTTTGCCGCGTAGGAATCGTTGATGTAGGAGATCTGGTGCAGCACGTGTATCGAAGCCCAGGTGTAGAAGATCGTCAGCAGGACCTGGAGGTCGGCGAACGCCAGCGCGCAGACGATCACCGGGAGCGCAAGCGAGCCGAGCAGGAAGCGCCGGTGACGGGCGCGAAAGTTCGGCTCGAGGAAGGTGTAGGTAAACGTCGAGTACAGATGCGGGCCGCCAATCACACCCGCGACGATCAGGCCGATCGCCGTCTGGCCCACCCCGAGCGCGTGGTACATCAGCAGCGGAATCGGCACCAGGGCCGCACTGAGAATCAGAAACGATAGGTCCCAGCGCCGCGAGCGCAGCCAGATCGATTCGCCCGCCACGCGAGCGTGGCCGATTGGCAGGGAGAGTGCAGCGGCCTCCATCGAAAGCATCTTAGCTCCGCCTGCGGCAGCCTCTCAAAAGACCCGCTCGTAACAGCGAAAGCGCCTCACCACCTCGCCGCCCATGCCCTCCATCGCCCGGTTCATCGCCGTGTTCACCTCGAGAATCCAGCCCATCTCGCCCCCCTTCTGCGGTGTGCGCTCCGCAGCGTCGAAATGCATCTCGTAGAACTTCGCCGCAACCCCCGTGTGCTGGTACTCGGGTTTGACGCCCAGCGCAAACACCCGGACCTTGTCGATCTTACGCCGCCAGTACAGCGCCTTGGCCCAGCCGAACGGGAGCAGACGCCCATTGAGGTGGGCAAGCACCTGGTTGTAGTCCGGTAGCGTCAGCGCGGCGCCGACAACTTCGCCCGTGTCCTTACGCTCAGCGATCATCGCCCAGTTCTCGTCAAGGATCGGTTTGAGGTCCTTCGCCATGTGACGGACCTCCTCCTCGTTCAACGGCACCGCGGCCCAGTTGTCCTCCCAGGCAGCGTTGTAGACCTCGAGGAAGCGTCCGATTTCTGCGTGTAGGTCTTTCTTGCGCATCGGACGGCAGACGATTCCGTGCTCGGATTCGACCTTTGCCGCGGCCTCCCAGATCGCAGGGTGCACCTTGTCGCGGTTGTTCACCCACAGGCTCCACATCAGCAGATCCATCGCTTTCTGCAGGCCCGCCCCCTGCTCGAACAGCCCCTGGTAGTAGGGGTGATGCCAGGGTGCGAGGATGATCGGCGACAACTCGTGGCCCTCGATCAGCAGGCCGCACTCATCGTTGGTCGTGAAATCCATCGGTCCGACCATGCGGTCGCGCCCGCGCTCGCGAAGCCAAGCCTCAGCCGCATCGAGCAGCGCCCGCGCCGTGCCAGCGTCGTCCTCGCACTCAAAGAAGCCGAACAGACCCCAGTCGTTGCCCTGGAACTCGTTGAATGCGCGGTCGACATGGGCGCAGATGCGGCCCACCACGCGCTCCCCGCGCCATGCGAGAAAGTACTCAGCCTCAGCATGCTCGAAGAACGGATTCGCAGCCCGGTCCAGTCGCTTGGCGACGTCGCTCCGCAGCGGACCGATCCACCGCGGCTCGTTACGATAGAGCTCGAACGGCAGCTCGACGAACCGCTTCAGCTCGCGTTTGCCGCGGACGGGCTTGATCTCAGCGGCGCTCACGGGGGGCCACCTTATATGACCGACGTGTTCGCAAAGATCTCTGGCAACGAGCGGCTCGCGTTGCTGCGCGCGACACGCGAAGCCGGGCTGCTGCCCTACTTCCGCGAGGTCAGCTCCCCAGCCATGCCCGTGGTGGAGATGGAGGGAAAGCCGCGGATCATGCTCGGCTCGAACAACTACCTCGGGCTCACCAGCGACGAGCGGGTGATCAATGGGGCGCGCGACGCGCTCGAGCGGCTCGGCACCGGTCTGACCGGCTCGCGGCTGCTCAACGGCACAACCTCGCTGCACCTGGATCTGGAGCGCGAGCTCGCCGAGTGGATGGGGACGGAGGACGCGATCGTCTTCACCACGGGCCACCAGGCCAACGTCGGGACGATCGGCACGCTGCTAGGACCCGGCGACACCGTGATCGTCGACTCCGGCGACCACGCCTCGCTGCTCGACGGCGCAATCCTCTCGCGCGCAAAGCTGCGCGCGTTCCGCCACAACCGGCTCGACAAGCTCGAGCGTGCGCTGGAGCGCGCCACGACTGACGGCGGCGGCATCCTCGTCGTCGTCGACGGCGTCTTCTCGATGGAGGGGGACATCGCTCCGCTGCGCGAGATCTGCGAGCTGTGCGAGCGCTTCGAGGCACGGCTGATGGTCGATGAGGCCCACGCAGCAGGCGTGCTCGGCGCGCGCGGCGCCGGGACCGCAGAGCTACTCGGAGTCGAGAACCGCATCGACCTGCGCATGGGGACGTTCTCCAAGTCGCTCGCCTCGTGCGGCGGGTTCGTCGTCGGATCCGCGGAGGTGATCGAGTTCTTGCGTGTGCAGAGCCGCGCCTTCCTGTTCACCGCATCCGGCGTACCGGCCGCCGTCGGCGCAGCGCTCGCCGCGCTTCGCATAGTGCGCTCCGACGAGGGCCGCGAGCTGCTCGCCGCGGTGCTGGAGAACGCTCGGCTTCTGAACCGAGGGCTGCACGAGCTTGGCTTCAGCGTCGTCGAGCCGTCGCCAGTGACGACATCCGCAGGCGAGGAGTCGCTGCTGACCCCGATCGTGCCCGTTCGCGTCGGCGATGACTGGAAGGCCGCGCAGCTGTGGCGGGAGCTGTACGACGCCGGCGTGTTCACCAACGTCGCGGTGCATCCGGCGGTCCCGCCCGGGGGCGCTCTGCTCCGCACCAGCGTGATGGCAACCCACGACGAGGCGACGCTGGAGCGCGCGCTCGGATGCTTCGAGTCCGTCAAGCGCTCGTTCGAAGCCGAGCACGGTCCGCTGCCGGCCCCAATCACGAAAACATCGCTCTGAGCGAACGTAGCGAGCGGTTGGCGGTTGACCGGCCGGGAGGAATTCGCATAGCTTCAGGCTCACGCTCAGCGACTAGTTGACGGGGTCAGGAGCGAGGGTCCCGTCGGGCGGGAGGGGTTGTCCACGGTCATCGGCCGACTGCTCTCGCGCGCCATTTTGCGGCACCAGCGCTGACATGCGAATAAACCCCACGGACGCCGCCACCCGCGTGACGGCAGCGAGGAGAGCTACATGAATACGGCCGCAATGATCGTTCCCGGACCCCAGCACATGCGCGCGCTGAACCGCGCCAACGAAGTGCGCCTAGCCCGGGCCGGGCTCAAGCGATCTGTTGCGTCCGGCGAGGTCAGGGTCGCCGACGTGATCCTCGACTCCCGCTGGGAAGCCGCAAGCATGTCAGTCGCCGACCTGCTGATGAGCCAGCGACGCTGGGGCCGCACCCGCTGCCGGAAGTTCCTCGCCAGTGTGCCGATGTCGGAGACCAAGACCGTCGGCTCGATGACCGACCGCCAACGCAACGCCCTGGCGGCGATGCTGAACGGGGCGGCGCTGGGCCCGCGACACCAGCCGCGCGAGGAGCTGGCGTTGAGCGCAGCCTAGGGAGAGGCTGCGCCGGAGCGGCGAGTTCTCTCAGCAGCGACCGCTCGCGACGCCTCAGGCTCCCGCTGTCAGGAGCCGTTGGCGAACGGGATCGGACTCCCGCCCGCGATAAACAGGAACCAGGCAGCAAAGACCACGATCGTGATCGTTGCGCTGGTGACAAGGACCATCTCCAGCGCGAGGTGGCCGGTATCGTCGAGGCCGCGGGATATGCGGCTGGCGCGGTGGCGTTCGCTGAGCCAGCCAAGCACGGGAATCATCAGCGCGATCGAGATGCCCACGCCGACCATCATCACCGCGACGGCCGCGCCGAGCGAGCCGGTTTGCGTTTGCACCTGCGAGCCGACCCATAGCCAACCGACCGGGATCCCGAGCCACAGCATGAATCCCGCCCCGAACATGATCATCAGGAGCACGAGCGCCGTCCCGGATATCCGCAACAGATTTCGCACGTCCGCAGAAGGTTAGTTCACGCTGCTCAGGCGCGAAACCCAACCCCGGCGCGAGCGATGAATGCCGCCCTCAGCAGGCGCCAGAGCGCCGCGAAGACCCCGGCGCCGGCAACGATCACCCATCCGCGGGGCGCCCCAACCAAAAAATAGAGCAGCGCTCCTGAAACCACGGCTCCCGCCCCGGCCAGCAACGCCGAGTGCGAGCGGTAGCCGCCGAAGTGCTCGCGGATCGTGAGCTCCAGCGCAGCCAGGCTGACGAGCGTCAGCCCGGCGCCGAACAGCGCACGTCCGCGCGCACCCGAGCTGAAGAAGCCGAGCCCGATCAGGATCAGCGCCAGCAGGATGCAGAGCTCGACGAGCGGGAACGGTGCCCACGGCGCTGCGGGAGCCTCGGCGATTCGGGGCCTGCGCCGCGCCGCGGCCGGGGGCGCCGCGAGATCGGCAGGGGCTCGCTCAGAAGCGGGCGAGCGTGGCGTCGACGCATTCGAGCCGCCTCGTTTACGCGAGCGCTTGCCCACCTTCAGTGTGCAGTTGGGGCGGGACCGCGCTCGCGCGCGGCCCCCCGGCTAACGGGCAACCGGAGGAGAGCTTGACGTGCCACCACCCGGCGAGCATGCCGATCAAGCCGAGTCGTGGCTTGACGTGCCACTCGCCGCAGCCCTCCTCGCCAAGATCGGATCGCTTGATCCGCACGTAGCGGTAGCGACCGGGCTCGAGCAACATCCGCTCCAGCAGCTCGCGGTTCTTCTCTTCCACAAGGCCGCGCTCGTCGAGCCTCGCGCGTGCCTCGGCAAGGCGCTCCACAAGGGCGTCGCGAACGTGCTCGAGCTCGCCGATCGAGAGCAGACGTGGCCCACCCGAGGCGGGGATCGAGACATCGAGTTCCACACGCGGGAACGCCGAGATGAACGCCTCGCCGAGGTCGCGCTCGAGGCGGGCGATCTGCGTGCGCAGCGCACGACGCGCTGAGCGCTCGTCCGGGGCGACAACTCTGTCCACCCGGAACTGATCATCAAACTGCCGCGGTTCAACCATCTCTCTCATCGGCACCACCTCCTCGCTTACAACGGAGTCTAGCAGCGCTTCGTGCGGCACTCAAACCGCAACCGTCAGGCGGCGCCGAGCGCCGAAATCACCTGCCACAGTGCCTCATCGACATGGATCTGGGGGACCCCAGCGACCTGCACCGCGAACAGCGTCATGCGGCTCGTGTGGTCCTGGACGCCGCGCCCGGGCGCCAACTCCCCGAACAGCGAAGCGAGCGGCCGTTCGGCGTCCGCGACGAGGATGCGGCCGGCCGGGAGCCGTCCCGGGCTCCCTTCCCTGTGCTCAGCGACGCCGACCCGCACCCCCAGCGGCCCCTCAACCTTCGCCGCGTCGAGCGCCCAGACCGGCACGCCGGTTTCCACCAGCGCGATCAACAGGCCATCGTCCAGCAGGTTTTGCGAGGCGAACTCACCATCCAGCAAACGTTTGACGGCAGCCTGCTCGATCGGCGTGCGATGGGTGTCGGGGTCGAGCCCGATCTGGCGGAAGAACACGCGGTAGGCGCGCGGGATCGGGTTGCGCCGCAGCGCGATCGCATGCATCCCGCGAAACCGGCTCGAGAGGACCCGCAGGCGCTCGCGCAGCTCTGGGGGACTGGCCCCCGGGCGAGCATCCAGCGTATGGGTGTGCAGCGCCAGCTCGGGGAACTCCTCGGCTAGCTCCCGCTGCACCCAGCCGCGCTCGCTCATCGCCTCGCCGTGGCGGCCGGAGGCGGCGGCTTCCATCCGCGGGCGCGCGCGCCCGCGTACAGGGCGCTGAGCCGCGCGTCGAGCTGCGCCCGTGTTGGGGTCTTGAGCAGCGGGCGGCCGTCAACCGCGCCGCCAGGGAGGATGAACGTGATCTGCGGGCATGTCGCGAGACGAAAGCCGGCGCGCAGCGCCCCGTCGCGATCGTAGCCGAGCTGGACCCCGGCACCCGCCGGCGACAGCGCGAGCCGGCGCGCACCGGCGCGGCTGCCGCGGATCACCACCGCCGCGGCCTGGAGTCCGGGGTAGGAGGGCAGCGCGAGGTGGAGCGTGGCGAGCACGCCGTCGCACTGCGGATCGTTCACGATCAGCGCAAGCGCAACCGGACCGCGCTCGTACAGCTGACAGATGTTGAGAATCTGCGGGCCACGCACCGAGCAGGCCGGGAGATTTCCCGCGCTCCCCTGATGCGCCGCAGTGGCGACGTTGGCATCGCCGCTCAACGTGCCCGCGGCAAGCGGCACGGCAAACGGCGGAATCGGCCGGCCCGGATCCGGGCCGATCGAGCTCTTCGGCGTCGAGAAGAGCGTGTTGACGGAGATCGCGAGCACGATCATGATGCCGAGCACGCCAACGGCGCGCACGTACCGGTTCGTGCTGATAACGCCCCCGTCGCCGCGCGGCGGGCTCACGTCGCCAACGGCCGAAGGATCGTCCGCCAGGCGAAGGAGCGCTCGCGCTCCGCGAGCAACAGAACAGCCGGCAGCAGCGCCAGGACGCCGAGCAACGACACGCCGAGATCGACAACGGTGGAGACGCCGAAGTTGCGCAGCATGCTGATATCCGACAACGTCAGCACCGCAAAGCCAGCGATCGCGGTCGCGCCCGAGGCGAGCACCGCGGCCCCCGTCGAGCGGTAGGTGCGCTCCAGCGCTGCGCGTGGCGCCAGGCCCCCGGACCGCTCCTGGCGGTAGCGCTCGGACAGCAGCACGCTGAACTCGGTGGAAATCGCGATCACCAGCGCTCCGAGCGTCACGGACATTGGGTTGAGCGGCACCTGGATCGCCCACAGCACAAGCGAGGACCAGCCCGTCGCAAACGCGATCGGGATCAGCGGCACGAGCGCCCGGCGACGCGAGCGCAGCGTCCCGAGCAGCACCGTGGCGACGGCGAGCAGGCCGAACAGCAGCCCTCCGAGGCGGCGCCACGGCGAGGCGATCTGGGCATTGGCATCAGCCACCAGCACCGGCAGCCCGACCAGCTGCGCGGAGACGCCGGGCGGCGTGTGGAGCTCGGCGCGCAGGCCGTCGATGACGCGCTTCTGCTGGTCCAGCGCCATCAGCCGGATGCCGAACGCAAGCGTCGCCGTGCGCCGGTCGCTGCTGATCACACCCTGGGCGAAATACGGCGGAACCGCATCGAGCAGCGTGCGAATATCGGCCTGCGTGGGCTGCTGGGGCGCCCCTTGGTTCTGGAACAGATCAGGCAGCGAGAACGCCGGACAGAGCTGCGCCTGCCCGCACCCCAGACCCCCGAAACGCGCCTCGACGCGTTGCTGATAGGCGGTCATCCAGGACACCACAGCGGGCTGAGTCAGATCCGCCGCGCGAACGAGCACGTCGATTTCGCCGCCGACGTGCGTTGAGCGCTGTAGCGTCGACAGGTCGCGCAGCGCGGGCAGACTCTGGGGCACGAGCTTCTGCACGTCGGACTCCACATGGGTCTGAGTCCCCCCCACCCAGCCGAGCACCGCGAGTACGCCCGCGAGCAGCAGTGCGCGCTCCGGTCGCTGCACCGCACGCTCGAACACATAGCTTCCGCCAGCGCGTGTGCGTGCGCCCACGGCCCGCGCGGCCCAGTTGTCCTTGAGCAGCAGTTCGGCGCCCCGCAGCGACGGAGCGAGCGCGCTCCACAGCCGCGGCAGCAGCGGCGGGGGGGGGGGAGAGAAGCGCCCGCCGGCCAAAACAACGGCCACCATTGCTCCTGTT
>JBPCQX010000137.1:0-29752 GCA_050997675.1 Solirubrobacteraceae bacterium | reverse complement strand
TCTGATTCGCCTGCCGACCGCCCTGAGTTATTCGCGCTAGGAGCTTTCACTCCAGTATTCGACCCAGTCGAAGATGAGAGTGGAGCGGTGAAGTGGGTGCGCCGCCGCGGCGGCGAGCAGCGAGAAGTAGGGAAATGACGCGGTGTGCACGGCGTCGTAGTTGCGGCCGTGGCGCAGCAGATGAAGCAGCACGCCGGAGCCGAAGCGCAGCGGCGGCCCGATGCGCCGGCGCCCTGACCTCGCGCTGTAGAGAGCCAGTTGCGGGCCGACCGCGATCACGCGGACGCCGGGGATCTTCGGCTCCGCGCCCTTCTGCCACTGGCGCAGGGTCAGGTAGTCGACTGTGTGGCCCTCAGCTGCGAGCCGCTCGGCGAGGTTGCGGTACCAACGCTCGGCGCCGCCCACCGTCCAGGGGAAAAGGCAGTCGTAGATCAGGCAGATGCGCATCCCAGGTAGGATGGATACAGCACGCTGCGCTACTCCCTCCTGCTGCCAGCGTCATTTCAGTGGCGTGAGCACGCTCCAGAAGACACCAACCGCCCCTCCCGGCGCGGACACCCTGTCCGTGTCGGTCGTGATTCCCTGCCTCAACGAGGAGGGAAACATCGACCGGTGCGTGCAGGCTGCGCGCGCGGCGCTTGCGCGTGCCGGCCTCGAGGGCGAGGTGATCGTCGTCGACAATGCTTCAGAGGATCACAGCGCCCAAGTTGCCGCCGCGGCCGGCGCCCGCGTCGTATCCGAGCCTCGGCGCGGCTATGGAAGCGCGTATCTCGCCGGGTTCGCCGCAGCTCGCGGCCAGTACATCGTGATGGCGGACGCCGATCTGACCTACGACTTCGGCGAAATTCCGCGGTTCGTCGAGCACCTTCAGGGCGGCGCTCAGCTGGTGATGGGCGATCGAATGGACAACATCAAGCCCGGAGCGATGCCGTGGCTTCACCGCTATGTCGGAAACCCCGTGCTGACCGGGATCCTGAACGTCATGTTCCGCACCGGCGTCAAGGACGCCCATTGCGGCATGAGGGCGCTCCGCCGCGACGTGCTGGCGACGCTGGACCTGCGCACGACAGGGATGGAGTTTGCCTCCGAGATGGTGATTCGCGCCGCCAAGGAGGGTTTGCGGATCGAGGAGGTGGCGATCGAATACCACCCGCGCGGGGGCGAGTCCAAGCTCTCCAGCTTCCGCGACGGCTGGCGCCACCTGCGCTTCCTGCTCGTGCACAGCCCGACGCACCTGTTCATCGCTCCCGGCGCGGTCCTTGCGGCGATCGGTGCGCTGATCTCGCTCACGGTCGTCGCTCAGATCGACATTCTCGGTCGGCGCTGGGACCTGCACGCCGAGATCGCCGGCACGATGCTCACGATCGTCGGCACGCAGGTGCTCGCCCTTGGGCTTGCCGCCCACGCCTACGGCACCTATTTCATGGGCGAGAAGGACGCCTGGTTTGATCGCATGCGCGCGCGCTTCAGGCTCGAGCACGGACTCGCGATCGGCGGCGGCGTGATGCTTGCGGGGTTGGCGATCGGGCTCGTGATCGTCGTCCGCTGGATCGATCGCGGGTTCGGCGCACTGTCGGAGGAGCGCCTCGCGATCGTCGCTGCCGAGCTGCTGATCGTCGGCATCCAGGTCTTTTTCTCCTCCTTCCTGCTGAGTATCCTCGGCCTGCGGCGAGCCTCCTAGTGGGCAGCCTCACGATGGTCCGTTGTCCCGCGCCCGATCACACGTGAGCGCCACCGTCGCGATACCGGTGTTGAACGGCGGTGCTGCACTGCGCGCGACCCTGGCGGCCGTGCGCCGACAGAGCGTCGAGGCCGAGCTGTTGATCTGTGACTCAGGCTCGACCGATGGCTCGTCCGAGCTCGCACGCGAGGAGTTCGGTGCACGCGTCGTGCGACTCGCGAGCTTCACGCACGGGGGTGCGCGCAATCTGTTGATGCGCGAGTCTCGCGGGGAGCGTGTCGCGCTACTAACGCAGGACGCCGAGCCCGCGACGAACCGCTGGTTGGAGCAGCTGCTCGAGGCCGTCGCGGGCGACGTCGCCATTGCCTACGGGCCATACATACCTCGGCCGGACGCCGACCCGGCGACACGCCACGAGCTGGAGGCCTGGTTCGGCTCGCTCCCGGCTGGTGTTGAGCGCCTCGCTGAAGGCGAGCGTGATTCGGTGTCGCCGAGTGCGCTGCTCGGGCGCCGGGGCTTCTTCACCGACGCCAACGCTTGCGTCAGCCGCGCGGCGTGGGCCCACGTACCGTTTCGCGAGCAGATTCCCTATGCCGAGGATCGCGCGCTCGCGCTCGACATGCTGCGCGCGGGCTACGGCAAGGCGTACGTACCGCAGGCCGCCGTGCTGCATTCCCACAACTACAGCGATGTTGAGTACTTTCGCCGCTGCTTTGACGAGTGGCGTGGGCTTCGCGAGGTCTACGGCTGGGTTGAGTCCGCGAGCCCGCGGCACCTTCTGCGCCAGTTACGCGGTGAGCTTGGCGTCGTGCATCGTTCGGGCACGTCGACGCTCCCAGCGGCCGCCAGGCATCATCTCGTGCGCCTCGCCGGGGCACTGCTCGGCTCGCGAGCGGATCGCCTGCCGCCCGCGGTGCGCCGCAGGTGTTCGCTCGAGCGGAGATCCAGCTTCGAGCCATCAACGTGAGCCGGAACTTGGACAAGAACGCGCTCGACGGCGATCCGCGCGGGCCGCTGGCCGGGCTCTGGCGACGCGTCGTCCTGACGTGGCACCATCACGGCCCGCTGGCCGTGATCTTACGTGTGATCTCCTTCCCGCTGCGCTTCACGCCGTTGCGGAGATTTGTGATGCCGCGCCAGCAGCCCCGCTGGGACCGCGACCGGGCATTGGTGTGGTACGCGAAGAATGCTGCGCCTGTTGACATCGTGATTCCCTCCTACCGCGACGCCGAGCGGATCGCGGTGCTCGTCGCGAGCCTGCGGCGTACGACCGTGCGCGAGCTCGCGCGGATTGTCGTGGCCGATGACGCGAGCGGTCCGGAGCACGTGGCAGCGTTGCGAGCCATCGGCGGGATCGACGAGCTGATCCTCGGGGAATGCAACGAGGGCTTTGCAGCCAACGTCAACCGCGGCGTGCGTGCGACCGACCCAGACCGCGACGTCGTGATCCTGAACTCCGACATGGAGGCGCTGCCGGGCTGGCTGGCCTGTCTGCAGCACGGCGCAGACGGACGCGACGTCGGCATCGTCGGCGGCAAGCTGCTGTACCCGGACCACCGGATCCAGTTCGGGGGCACGGTACGGAACCTCGGGGCCCCGGAGTGGTTCGACCACCGGTTCCGCTTCCGCGCGGCCAACTACGGACCGTCGAACGTGATCGGCGGTGCGCTGGCCGTCACCGGGGCCTGCATGTACATCCGGCGCGAAGTGCTCACCCGGGTTGGCTTGTTCGACGAGGCCTACGCGATGGCCTACGAGGATGTCGACCTCTGTCTGCGTGCCTGGCAGGCCGGCTACACGGTGCTCTACCACCCCGCGGCGCAACTGATCCACTTTGAGTCTGAGACCCGCGGGACGGACGTCGGGGCGCGTGAGCGCGCCTCGCAGGAGCTGTTCTGGGAGCGCTGGCACCCGTTTTTTGATGCGCGCAACGTGCGGACGGCAAACGGTGCGCTGCGGATTATCTACGTGACCGAGGGCACCGGTGTGGGCGGCGGCCACCGTGACGTGTTTGAGCATCTCAACCGTCTCGCCGAGCGCGGCCACGAGGTCGCCCTCTACACCCTGGGCGACGCACCGGAGTGGTTTGAGCTGCGAGTCCCAGTGCACACGTTCGAGCTCTACGCGGATCTCGTGGAGGCACTCGCGCCGGTCGAGGCGATCAAGGTTGCGACCTGGTGGAACACGGCCGCGCCGGTCTGGCAGGCCAGCGTGCTCCACGGCCTCCCGGTGTACTTCGTCCAGGACATCGAAACGAGCTACTACCCCGACGATGAGTACGTCCGGTTTCACGTGCTTGCCTCCTACCGGCACGAGTTTCGCTACATGACGATCTCGAGCTGGAACCGCGACCGCCTGCGCGAGCTTGGCCTTGAGGCCGAGCTGATCCCGCCAGGCATCGACCTAGAGACGTTCCGCCCGCGCAGGGAGATCGTACGGGCGGACGATGTGGTGCTGGCAATCGGGCGCTCGAATCCGCTGAAAAACCTGTCGCTCACGCTGGCTGCATGGGATGCGCTGCCGCAGGCCGGGCGGCCTGAGCTGCGGCTGTTCGGCATCGAGCCGGAGCTGCTCCCGGTCGGGCGGGCGAGTTATGAAGAGGCGCCAAGTGACGAGCGCGTTGCCGAGCTACTCGCGCAGGCCAGCGTGTTCGTCCAGACCTCGACCCACGAGGGTTTCTGCCTTCCGCCGCTCGAGGCGATGGCGACTGGCGGGGCGGTCGTGTGCACCGATGCGCACGGAAATCGCGACTTTTGCATCGACGCTGAAAACTGCCTGCTTGTGGAGCCCACGCGCGAGGCGGTCAGCGCTGGGCTCGCGCGGGTTCTCGAGGACCGCGAGCTGCGCGAAAGGCTCGGTGAGGCGGGCATCCGCACTGCTCAGGAGTATGCATGGCCCAAGCGGATCGACGCGCTGGAGGCCTTCCTAAACGAGGTCGCCAAGCCGCGCGAGCAGCCTCTTGCCAGCGCCGCGGTCCCGCAGATTCGCAAGCAAGCGCGCTAGCCAGTTAGGGCACCACCTCGATCCAGTCCAGCTGCTTGCCGCAGAGCGACGGTGCGTTGCCGAGGCTGACACGCAACAGTTTCGCCGGCTCCTCACGGACCAGGGCCACGGGTCCGATCAGACCCAACGCGCCATCACCCGGCCGCAGCGTCCCTCCGCCGGCATATGCGCGCACCACCTTGCGACCCTGCCCCAGACTCACGCTGCCCACGGGGAGCCACTGGCCTGGGGTGTTGACGCCGGACGCTTTGCCTATGTCGCGGCCATCGATCTGCACCCGAACCGGATGGGGCAGGTCGCCGCGCACCCACACGAAGAAGCGGCCCGGGTGTGCCACGTTGATCACGCCTTGGGCTTGACCTGACCCGGGTACGGTCAGCGTCCCGGGTACCCCGCCATTGGGAGGCCAGCCGGGTGAGCGGTTTTGCGCGTGGGCAACATCGAACACGATCGTTTCCGGCGGTTGCGCGGCGAGGAGGCTGGTCTGCCGACCGATGCCGCGCGCCTTTGCCACGAGCTGCTTGACGGCTGGGCACGAGGCGGTGCCGGCAGCGGAGGTGACGCTGTTACCCAACGGCAGCTGAAGCAAGGCCGCAGGCTGGGCTCGGTCTCGACTCCAGACTTCGTAGAAGCGGTTTTCAAAGACGCGCCGAAATGAGCCAGGAGGCCGACTCGCGACCGGGGAGCGCCGCAGGATGATGTTGTCGAAGCTCTGTACGTAGTCCAGCCGTTGGAGGTCGAGGTCGAAGAACTGGCCGAAGCGGGCGACTGGCCGGAGCAGCAGCACGGGGCGCGGCGTAATGGACTCCGAGGTGACGTTGACGCGCCCGGTGGGATCGAAGTACTTGGCAAACTCCTCGAACTCGTTGAACAGGATGAGTCCCGTCCCTGGTGTGTGCTCCACCGCGTCCTTGATCGCGACCAAACGAGCCTGCGGGGCGGGCTTGTCGTCGTGGTAGGCAAATCCGTCCGAGACCCCGATCGCCGTCAGCAGCCCCGCCCCGACAACAATCGCGATCGGTCTGGCACGACGCCACACGAACGTCAAGCCGAGCCCAGCCGTAAGGACAATCGCCGGACTGAGGATGGCGAGCAGTTTCGCTTGTGCGTAGGGCGAAACCCGTGGCGCGACGACGATTGCCGTGATCAGCAGCGGAGCGACCGCCGCCGCCGCCTCGGGCCGTCGACGGCGAGCCATTCCGACAGCGGCGAGTACCACGAGCGCCATGATCAGCCAAGCCGCCACCACGGTCAGGGTGTCGCGCAACGTATTCGGCTCGATCGGCTCAAAGTAGCGGCCCTTCAGCCACACGCCGGCGACCTGCAGAACCCCCAGGGGATGAGCGAGCTGCCCGAGCGATGAGCCCATCGGAGAGTTGGACGAGACGGTGTTGACGGCCGCATCGTAGAACTGGCGCAGGGTCAGGATTGCTGCGGTCGACGCAGCGACTGTCACCCCGATTGCGAGTACCGCTGCCAGCAGCCACCGCCGCCCCAGCGCAACCCGTCCCTGCGTCAGCAGCACGGTCACGATGGCCGTTGCGCCGAGGGCTCCCACGTAAGGAATCCCAGCGGCGTTGTAGACCGCGAGAACGGCGCTGAGGCAGAGGCCCAGCACTGCGGCGAGGCCCACCGGAGAGCTGGCGCGCGCCAACGCTGTGAGAACCCCCGCGGCCGCGCAAACCGCTGCGATCACGCCGATCTCTTTGATGCTGCCCTGCAGCGCGTATTGATATGTGAGGTTTGAGCCGAGTGCGACGGCCGCGAGCGCCGCTGAGGTCCGGGCTCCGGTGAGGCTTCGCGCAACCACCGAAAGTGCCATCGCGGCGATCGCAGCCAAGGCGGCCAGGAACGATTGATAGAGCACCTCGATGGGCTGCCCGAGCAACCCGCTCAGTGAAGCCGCATAGGCGTGCGTGCCCAGCGGATACCCGCTGGCGAAGTAGGTGCGCAGCGACTCACCCCCGGTGCTCATCGGCAGTCGCGCGGCGTCGGTCCCAAACTGCTTGAGGTGCTCTATCAGTCCGAACTGAACGGACGTGTCGTTGAGGAAGTTGTACCCCAGCCAATTCCAGCTTCCGGTACCGACCTCCGGCAGGATGTAGAGGATGTAGACGGCCAGTGCGGCGACGGCGCACCAGCCGAGCTGGATCGCGCGCCGTGCCGAGGCGCCCGCCAACGCGAAGCCAGCCGCACTTGAGGCAACGAGCACGACCACGGCGGCCTCACTGTGTCCACCGAGCGTGAAGACGCTCAACATGAGTGAAACCGCGACGCAGAACCCGACCGGCGCAAGCAACTCGTTCGGCAGCCGGGCGCGCGTCACGCGATCGGCCAGCAGCCCGAGCCCTGAACAGGTCGCAAAGACCGCCACGGGCAGCCCGATAAAAGCCATCACACTATGCACGAGCACCCACGCCGGTTTGACCTGTAGCCCGACGATTGCTATCCGTCGGCTGCACAGAGTACCCGCATCAGGCTCGCCCACGTCGGGTTGGACGCGCACGCCTTCCGCCTGAATGTTGCCTCATGATTTTCCTCGAGCGGTCAAGCCGAGGCCGGCGTGACGCTCGGTCGCGGAGGCCGGATCGGCGCGCTAGGATGTGTGCTCGCGAGCAACAACCACAGCAGCAGCAGCAGTAGGAGGAGGAGGCACGGATGCGACCGCAACTGCAAATCGGGCTCGCGCTCGCGGCTGCGGCTGCGCTCGCAGCGCCCAACGCGCCGTCGGCGGCCGCCACGCGGACCTACGGCAGTGACCTAAGCGCCCCGGCGACGCTTGACACAAGCATCCTGCAGCCACCGGGTCACAACGGCTCTGACACGTTCGTATGGAACACACAGCTCGCGAGCCGCGGCGATCCACGCTCGCCCGCCGATGGCCAGGTCACCGACATCAAGCTCAAGGGGTGCACCAACGCCAGTAGGGGACCTGTGCCTGGGTTCGACGACACGGGCATCGAGTTTCAGGACCTGGCGCCGCAGCCAGACGGCTCCCTCGTCACCCCGTCCTCGCGCACCGCGACCGGCAACGCCGCCGGCCAGCATTTCGAGCTGCCGTTGTGCGACACCGCGGGCGGCGCGGCGACGGCGAGTACGGTCACTGACTTCCAGCCTGTCAATCTGTGCACCAACCAGGGCCACTACATCAACTTGGCCGACAACGGCGGGTTCGACCCGGTCAACTACCCGAACGGCGTGCCCTACCAGGTCTTCGGGCGGGTGCCCGGCTCCAACGTCGACTCGTTCATCGTGAACGCGGACGGACAGAAGTCGACGTTCAGGCCCAGCGATGCTCCACCGGGATCGGGCGGTGGCTTCTACGCAAATCCCAACATCGAGTTGCTGCTCCAGGCAACGGTGGCAGATGGGCCCGACGGCACCGGCCTCTGCGCGGGCGGGACGCGCGGGGGTGGGGCCGGGGCTCCGGCCGTGGGGCCGCCCAGCGGTGGCCGCACAGCCGTGCGCCTTCGACCCCAGCGCGACGGCGTCAATCGCAGGGGCGTCGTCAAGGTGGCGATCTTCTGTGAACTCGCCCGCGGCTGTCGGGGTATCGCGTCGCTCTCCACCGGGGCCCCGGGGACAAGTGCTGCCGCAGTGCTCGCGTCACACTCGTTCAGGATCGGGGGCAGGAGGACGAGCAAAGTCCCGCTCAGGCTCCGCCGCGCGGGTATTGCCATGATTCGAAGGCACCACCGTAAGCTGACGGCGACACTGTCGGTCACGGTCGCCGGAACGACGTCGCGCCAGCTAGTCACGCTGAAGATCTGAGCCAGCGACCCGGCGCCAGCCGCACGGGCGCGAGCGCGAGCGCAACGGCCAGCGCGCCCAACGCCGCGCAGAGCGACCACGGGAGCCAGCCTCCGGGCGGAAGCCAGCGGGCACCGCTGAGCGGAGAGGGCAGCGACGGGCCAGGAAATCCCGCGTTGACCTGGGCGTTCTTCCACCACGCCGCCAGCTGCACCGCGGCGACCAGCAGCGCGCACCCGCCAACCCCGCTTAACGCGGCACGGCTGCGGGGCGCGGAGCGACAGATCGCCTCGCCGCTGAGCAGAGCGGGCACGAACACGATCGGAAGTACATAGCGGCCCTGCAGCCCGAATCCGCTGTAGCGATAGATGAAGCCGTGGAACAGCACCGGGAAGACGATCGCGAATAGCCCGGTGAGGGCGATCAGCCTACGGCGCCGGCGCTCGGCGACGCGCAGACCCCATATCACGACACCGGCGAACAGGGCACACCAGACGTCGTAGAGCACGTTGTCGAGCCGCACCGACACGTGACCGAACAGTCCGATCGACTGGCGCAGTACCCCGCCAAGCTGGTCGATCCCGACCTGCAGGCTGTGACGCACCGGCGAGAGGTGGAAGCTCGAGTGGATCGCGCCGGCGTGGAGGGCGTACGCCAGAAACAGCGCGGCGGCGAGCGTGACCAGGAGCGCGGCGGCAGCGAGCCGCCGGCGCCGCGCGCGCACGAGCGCGGTCAGATCACGGCGGCCGAGCAGTCCGCACAGCAGCGCGAGATTCAGCGCGAGGTAGACCGGCCCCAGCTGCCACGACACCAGCGTCGCGATCGCGCTCGCGGTCAACGCCGTCCAGACCCATGCAGGGGAGTCGAGCGGGCTGCGTGAGAGTCGCACGACTGCGGCGGTGAGGGCGAGACTCGCTGCGAGCTCGAGCCCGTTGGGGTTCAACACCGAACCGACGAACAGCGTCATCGGCGTCAGCGCGACAAGGAGGCCGAGCAGTGACGGCAGCGTCCCGTCCCAAAGCAGCGCTGCGGCCAGGGCGAAGAACGCCGCGACCTCGACTGCGCTGGCCGCACGAGCGAGCCAGAGCGCGTCGCCAAGCTTGCTGGAGGCGTGCAGGGCGAGTGCTGGCACCAGGTAGGCAAACGGCTGGTAGTCGCCCGTGCTGCTCGCCTCGATGCAGTGACCGAGATCAGGCCTGCCGTCGACGCAAGTGACTCCCGGCGGGGCGTAAGCCGCCGGCACGTCGATGCCGCGCGTGTCCTGCTGGACCCACGCGTCCTGCAGCGGCGGGAGCGTGACCGCCGAGTAGCGCGCGTGCGGGCCGAGCAGATGGCCTTGCGAGAGCCCGTACGCGCGCAAATAATGAGCGGTCTCATCCGGCGCGTCGAACGGGTGCGTGGAGAACGTCCAGGCCGCTAGCAGCAGTACGTATCCGGAGGCCAGCAGGAGCCACCGGGCAGGCATGGCCGCACGAAACACGCGCTGATCATATGCGCTCGTGCGCGGCGTATCGCGGGCGTTCCGGGTAGCCTTCGCCCGCCCCGGCACGATGAACTCCTCGTCCACACCACAACTCAGCGTGCTCGTGCCGGCATACAACGAGGCAGCCACGATCGGCGAAGTCCTCACGGCGCTCGACGCGCTTCCCTACTCGTTCGAGATCATCGTGGTCGACGACGGATCGCAGGACGAGACAGCTTCGATCGTCCGCGCGCGGGCCGCCGCGGACGATCGCATCAGGCTGTCGGTGCACGAGCGCAACCGCGGCAAGGGCGCCGGGCTGCGCACCGCGATCGCCGCGTCGCGCGGCGATGTCGTGATCGTGCAGGACGCCGACCTCGAGTACGACCCCAAGGACATCCCCAGCCTCGTCGATTTGATCCTGGCCGGCACCGCGGACGTCGTCTACGGCAGCCGCATGCGCGGGGGGCAGGCCCAGCGTGCGCATCTGTTTTGGCATTACGCCGGCAACCGGGTGCTGAGCACGCTCACGGGGATGCTCTTCAACACCACGCTGTCGGACATGGAGGTCGGCTATAAGGCCGTGCGCGGGGACATCGCCCGCGCGCTCAGGCTCGTTTCGGAGGACTTCCGGATCGAGCCCGAAATCACGGCACGGCTGCTCTCTAATCCTGCCCTGCGGATCTACGAGGTGCCGATCTCCTACTACGGCCGCACGTTTGCGGAGGGCAAGAAGATCACTTGGCGCGACGGTATCTACGCCCTGGTCGCGCTCGTGCGCTTTCGCGTCGAGACCTGGCGCGAGCGCTGAGCGCTACAGGTATTCGGCGATGCGCGGCGCCGAGCGGTTGAAGACGACGAAGCCGAGCACCAGCGTCCCGAACACGATCGCGCCCGCGGGTAGCAAACCGAGCCAGCCGCCAGCCGCCTGGGCCGCTGTCTGCGCCGTCGGGTCGACCACGGCGTGGCGAAACTGCTGCATCACAACAGCCAACGGATTGATCATGTAGAGGTGCAGAGCGCTGTGGCCGAGCTTCTCGACGACCGTGTCGGTCGCGTAGATGATCGGCGAGCCGTAGAACAGCATCTGGGAAAAGACGTCCCAGATCGGCGCGACGTCGCGGAAGCGCACGAACATCGATGAGAGCAGCATCGCGACCCCTGTGCACAGGATCCCTAGAAAGATCAACAGCAGCGGCACCTCAAACCAGGTCCAGTGTGGTTGCACGCCGATCGCGAGGATCAGGACGGTGACCGCGATCATGTTCAGGCACAGGTTGAAGAACGCCGTAAGCACGATCGACAGCGGGATCACAAGACGCGGGAACTGAATCTTACGCACCAGGTTCTCGCGGTCGAGCACGCTGCGGACGGAGCCCGCCGTGGACTCGGCGAAGAACGTAAAAAGGACGATGTCGCCGAGCAGGAACGCCGGGAAGTTTTTGACGTGCTTCGACGGTGTAAATAGCTTGGTAAAGACAACGGCGAGCACCCCGAACAGCAGCAATGGGCGCATCAGCTGCCACAGGTAGCCGAGCGCGGAGCCGAAGAACTTGAGCTTGAAGTCGTTCTTGGCAATCGTCAGCGTCAGGTTCCAGAATCGCCGCGGGTCGTCGGATAGCGCGCGCGGCCCCTGGATCGGCTTGCCGCGCGGCGTCTCGACGCTGGCGCTCACGCGGACACGCGCTCACTGTCGGTACGCAGCGTTGACTGCTGGAACGGTAGGTCGACGAGCCCGCCCGAGGGGTGTGCGCCGGTGACGATGAACGAGAACTGCTGCTCGTATTTGTCGATCAGCTCGAGCCCGCTGCCTCGCGTGGCGAGCGTGACAGTCGTGTGGTAGCGCCCCGGTGCCAGCACGTTGAGCATCGAAAAGGCAAACACGGCTCGCTCGCCGGCCGCGAAGACACCCGTCCGCTCGTCCTGCCTGGCTGTCGACAGGACCGCGACGGGGGTCTGCAGTTGGTTCTCGAGCGAGAGGCGCACCTCGGGATCGTCGAGGCGCTCTTCGAACTCGACGTGTGCGCGGATGACGATGTTTTCGCCCTGTGCCGTCGATGCCGGCCGCTGGCCGTTTTCGTCCTCGAGCCAGACGTCGAGCACGCGCGCCTTGCCGTTTCCTTCGCGAGCATCCTCGGGCGGCTGCTCCGGGGCCTCCTCGCTCGTTGCGACGTGGTCGAAGTTCAGCGCGAGGTAGCGCGAGGCGACCTTTTCGGGGTCCCCCTCCTCGACGATCCGTCCGCGCTCGAGCAGCAGCGCGCGATGGCAGAAGCGTGTCACGGCGGCCATGTCGTGAGTGACGAAGACGATCGTCTTGCCCTCGTCGCGCATCTTGTTGAAGACGTCGAAGCACTTCTGCTGGAACGCGGCGTCGCCTACCGCGAGTACCTCGTCGATCAGCAGGATGTCTGCATCGACCTGGATTGCAACGGAGAACGCGAGCCGGACGTGCATACCGGAGGAGTAGTTCTTCAGCTTGAGATCCTGGAACTCCTCGAGCTCTGAGAACTCGATCACGCGCTCGTAACGCGCGCGTGCCTCCTTCGGCGAGAGCCCGAGCATGATCCCGTTCAGT
Organism: Solirubrobacteraceae bacterium; assembly: GCA_050997675.1. Lineage (GTDB taxonomy): Bacteria > Actinomycetota > Thermoleophilia > Solirubrobacterales > Solirubrobacteraceae > Palsa-513. The sequence continues at coordinate 17,281 of JBPCQX010000137.1, read as the reverse complement.
ACGACGTTGTCGAAGGCAGCCAGGTCGGGGTTGAAGCCGACCCCGAGTTCAATGAACGTCGACACACGACCGTCGATCCAGATCCGTCCCTCGTCGGCGCGATAGATGCCGGCGAGGCATTTCAGCAGTGTGCTCTTGCCGCTGCCGTTGCGGCCGACGATGCCGAAGAACTCGCCGTCGCGCACGCCGAACGAGACGTCGCGAAGCGCCTCAAAGCGCTCGTGGCGGGTCCGCCTGAACGGGTGCATCGCATGCTCTTTGAGCGTGTGCGTTGCCTCCTCGGGTATTTGGAAGGTCTTCTGCAGTCCCTCTGCGACGACCACATGAGAGCCCTCGGGCGCGGGTGAGTTCATCGGCTAGAGAGTATCCCGCGCTGAGCTGCGGCGACGTTGTTGCGGCCGAGCTGCAACCCGAGTTGTGGTCGCTCGGATGGCCAGCGGGCGGACGTTCACCGCCGTCCAGCCTGTAGCTTTCGCGATCTGCGATGAAGCGACTGCCGACGAGATTGGACGGTCCGGTTCTGATCGAACCCACGGTTCACGGCGACGAGCGCGGGTTCTTCCACGAGAGCTTCCGCGGCGACGCGCTGACCCGACTCGGCGTGCACGCGGTCTTTGTGCAGGACAATCATTCGCGCTCGGCGCGAGGCGTCCTAAGAGGCATGCATTTCCAGATCGACGGCCTGCAGAAGCTTGTCCGCTGCGCACGTGGCGCGATCTATGACGTCGTCATCGACGTCCGCGAGGGCTCGGCGACGTTCGGTCAATGGGAGGGATTTGAGCTCGACGACCGCAACCTGCACCAGGTGTTCGTGCCGGCGGGCTTCGCCCATGGCTTCCTGACGTTGTCCGAGGTCGCCGACGTGCTTTACAAGCAGGATGGCTACTGGGCGCCCGAGCTCGAGCGCGCCGTGCACCACGCAGACCCGCAGGTCGGGATCGACTGGCCGCACGAGGTCGAGATCATCCTCTCACCGAAGGATGCAGCCGCGCCGCCGCTCGCAGACCTCGTCCGTTAGCTCCGAGCGCCGAGCCCGGCACGCTACGGCGCATCGCCCGGTGGCGGCGCAAAGGAAGACGTACCCTTGGCCGTGTGAAGGCCTCAGCTCAGCGCGGCACGCTGATCGCGTGCATCCTGGGCTCTGCAGTGGTGTTCGTCGACACCACGGTCGTCAACGTTGCGCTGCCGGCGTTGCGCGCGGATCTCGGAGCGGGGCTGTCGGGTCAGCAGTGGACGGTCGATGCGTATCTGTTGATGCTGGGGTCGTTGGTGCTGCTCGGCGGCTCGCTGGGTGACCTGCTCGGACGCAAGCGCGTCTTTCTCGCGGGCCTGGCGGGCTTCGGCGCGGCTTCGGCTCTGTGCGCGCTGGCGCCTACGGTGGACGCTTTGATCGTCCTGCGAGCGCTTCAGGGCGCTGCGGGCGCGCTGCTGGTGCCGAGTTCGCTTGCGATCATCACCGAGGTGTTCCCGGACCCGCGCGCCCGCGGTGCGGCGATCGGGTCGTGGACGGCGTGGACGTCGGGCGCGATCGCGTTTGGCCCACCGCTGGGGGGCGCGCTGGTCGATGCGGTGTCCTGGCGCGCGGTGTTTGCAATCAACGTGCCGTTGGTGGGGGCGGCGCTGTGGATGGGCAGGCGCTGCGTGCCGTCGTTCGAGCGCCGCCCGCGCAAACTCGACCTGCGGGGCGGCCTGTTGTGTGCGTTTGGCCTGGCAGGACCGGTGTTTGGCTTGATCGAGCAACCAGCGCACGGCTGGGCGGGCGCGATCGTGTTCGGGCCGATTGCGGCTGGCATCCTCCTGCTCGCGCTGTTCGTGGTGCTTGAGGAGCACGTCGCGGAGCCGATGCTGCCGCTCGAGCTCTTTGCCAGGCGGCCGTTCTCGGTCGCCAACGCAGCGACCGTTGCGTTCTACGCGGGGCTCGGCGCGCTGACCTTCCTCGTCGCGCTGTACGTGCAGCAGGTTTCGGGCTACAGCGCGCTCGAGGCCGGCCTGACGTTGACACCAGTGACGGTGATGATGATCTTCTTCTCGCGTCGCTTCGGAGCTCTTGCGGCAAGAATCGGCCCAAGGCCGCTGATGGGGTTCGGGCCGCTCGTCGCTGCAGCGGGTGCGCTCCTGTTTCTGCGGCTCGGAGAGCGCGCGGACTACTTTGCGGAGGTGCTGCCGGCTTCGGCGCTGTTCGGGCTCGGCCTGTCTGCGACGGTCGCTCCGCTCACCGCCACGGTGCTTTCATCGGTCGAGCCGGCTCGGGCGGGCATCGCCTCCGGCGTCAACAACGCCCTCGCGCGCGTCGCCGGCCTGCTCGCGGTGGCGCTTGTCGGCGTTGTCGTCTCGACGCGCTACACGCAGGTCCTCCACGCGCGTGCCCCGGGTGCTCCGGCGAGCGTGCGCACGAGACCGCTGACCCGCCCCGAAGGGGTGCCCGCGACGCTGGCGCGCTCGAGTCTCGCGGCTTCGCAGAGCGCGTTTCGCTTCGGCATCGGGGGCGCGGCGCTGCTGCTGGCGGTGGGCGGCGCGGTGTCGCTCGCCGGGCTGAAGCCGTGGCATGATTCGCTCTCCCCGTGACGATCTCCGCAAAGTCATATGAGCGCGCCTGCCTGATCGCGCTGGGCGCGCTGACACTGATCGTGATGACGGGCGCAGCAGTTCGGCTCACGGGCTCGGGCCTGGGCTGTCCTGACTGGCCGCGCTGCTACGGCAAGGCCTACCCGCCGCTTGACACGCACGCGTTGATCGAGTTTTCCAACCGGGTGATCTCGGGCTTGGTCGGGATCGCTGCGATTGGCGCTGCGCTGCTCGCGTGGCGCCGGCGCCCCTTTCGTCGCGACCTGGCGCTGCTCTCGCTGCTGCTGCCGTTTGGGGTCGTCGCCCAGGCCGTGCTGGGCGGCTTCACCGTTCGTCACGAGCTTGCTCCGGGCTACGTGATGGCGCACTTCGGGCTGTCGATGCTGATCCTGGTCGCCGCGACGGCGCTCACATGGCGCGCGCGCTTCGAGCCTGGCTCACGTCGCCCGTCGGCTGACCGGGCGCTCGTGTGGGGCACGCGGGCCCTGGTCCCGCTCGCCGCGGTGGTGATCTTCGCGGGCACCGTCGCGACCGCTGCTGGACCGCACGCCGGTGGCAAGCCGGGGCAGGTGATCCACCGGCTCCATTTCCGCGGTGCGGGCACGCTCAACTTCAGCATTCACAGCCATGGGGCGCTCGCGTTTGCGCTCGGGGTCGGCGCGCTCGCGCTGTTCTTGCGTGTTCGCGGCGGCGAACAGCGCTCCGGCGAGCACGCCCGTGCGCTGACGGCTCTGTGCATCGCGCTGGCTGCTCAGGGTGTTGTCGGATCACTCCAGTACGCAACCCATCTGCCCGCCGAAATCGTTTGGGTTCACGTTGTGCTGGCGTCGCTGACGTGGGTGTGCGTGCTCTGGGCGGCGGCCGGGGCGGGCAGCCTCGAACACCATTCGGCGGTCCCGCGAGAGCGCACGCCGGCGGCCGAATCCCGCTCGTTGCAGGCTGCGGCCCCGTCGCGGGGCGGCTGATGTCCGCCGCAGGCGCTAGCGTTTCCAACGATATGCCCATCAGAGAGGAGCGTCATGACGAAGAACGAGCTCGCTGGCAAGGTCGCTGAGAAGTCCGGAATTGGGGCCGGTCAGGCCAAGGATGCGGTCGACGCGGCTTTTGATGCGATCGCATCGGAGCTGGCCGCGGGCGGAGAGGTGGCCGTTGCCGGCTTTGGCAAGTTCGCCGTCAGTCACCGCGCCGCGCGCAGCGGTCGCAACCCCGCGACCGGCGCGACGATCCAGATCGCTGCCAGCAAGGCGGCCAAGTTCTCGGCTGCGAGCGCGCTGAAGAAGCAGCTCAACGGTTGATCGGACACACACGGCGCTGTCCGCTCGGGGCGGCGTCGTGTGTTGTGTCCGCCGGCAGGGGCCCCGGCCCCTGCCACGGGCGCTCAGGGCCAGGGGCGCACCACCCGCGCTACTTGATGTGCACACCTGAAATCGCCCGCGCGATCACCAGGCGCTGGATTTCGCTGGTGCCTTCGAAGATCGTGTAGATCTTCGCGTCGCGGTGCCAGCGCTCGACCGGAAACTCGCGCGTGTAGCCGTTGCCGCCGAGGATCTGGATCGCGCGCTCGGTCACCCACACCGCGACCTCGCCGGCCTTGAGCTTGCTCATCGAGCCCTCGGCGGCCTCGAACCGCTTGCCGGTCTTGCCCATCCAGGAAGCGCGCCAGACGAGCAGCCGCGCGGCGTCGATCTCGAGCTTCATGTCGGCGAGCGCGAACGCGATCGCCTGGTTCTCGATGATCGGACGGCCGAACTGGCTGCGCTCCTTGGCGTATTCGAGCGAGTATTCATACGCGGCACGGGCGATCCCCAGTGCCTGCGCGCCGACGGTCGGGCGTGAGGCCTCGAACGTCGCCATCGCGGCCTGCGAGCGAGACTTTTTGCCTTCGCGTGCGCGTGCCAGTCGCTCGTCGAGCTTCTCCTTGCCACCGAGCAGGCAGGAGCCCGGGATGCGGCAGTCGTCGAGGAACACGTCCGCGGTGTGCGATGCGCGTAGGCCGTGCTTCTTGACCTTGGTGCCCATCTCGAGACCCTTCGTGTCGGGTCCGATCACAAACGAGGCCTGCCCACGCGAGCCGAGCTCCTTTTCGACCGAGGCCACGACGACGTGGACGTTGGCGATGCCACCGTTGGTCGCCCAGGCCTTCTGGCCGTTGAGTACCCACTCATCGGTCTTCTCGTCGTACTTGGCGCGGGTTCGCAGCGAGGACACGTCCGAGCCCGCGTCGGGTTCGGAGACGCAGAACGAGCCAACCTTCGGCTCCTCGGGGGTGCCAAAGCACTGCGGCACCCACTCCATCAGCTGCTCGGGTGTGCCATTGGCGAAGATGCCCGCCACGGCAAGACCGGTACCCATGATCGCCATGCCGATTCCGGCGTCCCCCCAAAACAGCTCCTCGTTGACGACGGGCATTGTCAGCCCAGTCGGATCGCCGAAGAACTGCGCGATTGCCTCGAAGCCGTAGAGGCCGATCTTCGCGGCCTCCTGGATCACCGGCCACGGCGTCTCCTCCCGCTCGTCCCATTCGTGGGCGGCCGGCCGCACGACGCCCTCGGCAAAGCCGTGGACCCAGTCGCGGATGTCCTTCTGATCCTGCGTGAGGTCGAGCGAAAACGGCGCTTCCTCGCTGCTCGTCTGAGCTGCGGCGGCTTCGAGCGCTGCTGCGGCTGCTGCTTCCATCCTCGTCAACGTCCTTTCGCTATGACCCGGCGCCCACCAGGGCGGCCCTGTGGCTGTGCTCGAGTTGCGCGGCTGAAGCGGGTCGGGTGGTGGCGGCGAGGCCACGCAGCACGCGGGGGGTGAACTCGACAGTCGGGGCGTGCCCGCCGTCCGGACGCGTGTGCGCGGCAACCATTCTGGAGCAAGCGTAGCAGTGTCTGTAAACGCGTGTCAAACTTGTGTTTATACTAGGCCGCAATGGCACCAGGGATCAGCCGCGCGGCGGCGCGGCGCGAGCGCGAGAGTGAGATCGTCGCGGCAACTCGCGGGCTGTTCGACGAGCGTGGTCTGCAGGACGCTCCGATCGAAGACGTCGCCGCTGCGGTCGGTATCAACAAGGCCCTGATCTACCGCCACTTCGCCTCCAAGGAGGAGCTGTTCATGGCGACGATGATCGACTACCTCGCGCAGCTCGCCGGGCTGCTCGAGCAGGTTCCGCCCGGCACGCCGCGCGAGCGCCTGCGCTGGAGCTGGAGCAGGTTCATCGATTTCTGCCTCGCCTACCCGGCCTTCCTCGACTGCTCACTTTCGCTGATGCGCCGCCCGGCAGCCGAACTGGAGGGCAACGTCTCCGAGGGCGTGTGGATGCGGCTCGGTCTGGGTATGGCAAAGCTGCTTGGCCCGCTCGCGGCGCTGCTCGAGGAGGGCGAGCGCAGCGGCGAGTTCAGCGTGGCCGATGCCAACTACACCGCGAGTCAGCTCTACGCGCAGACAATTGGGGCGCTGCATCTCGCGCGGATCGGGATCGGGGTCACGCGCAGTGCTGGCGGCGGGCCCGAGGTCTTCCCGATCTCCGCCGCCCAGGTTCGCAGCGGTTGTCTCGCGGCAACGCTCGCGACCGTCGCGCCGTCTCCGCCCGAGTGAGCTGGAGCGACCGAAAGACCCAGATCTACGCCGACCTTGTGGCCCGGGCCACGGACGAACAGTTGGCGCGCCTGATGCGCGGCCCGCTGCGGCGTCCACTGCTGCGGCAGATCTTTCTCACGATGTCCCGGCGCGTGGATCCGCGCCGCGCGGCCGGCGTGCGGGCTGTGCTCGAATTTCGGATCTCCGGCGCCGGCACGAGCGATCGCTACCAGGTGGCGGTGGCATCCGCGCGCGCGAGGGTCCGGCGCGACGGCGTGCTCGTGCCGGACGTCGCCATCACCATCGAGCCCGTGGCGTTCCTTCGGCTGACCGCCGGCTCGACGGGCTGGCTCGACCTGTGGCTGCGCGGGCGCCTGCGGATCGACGGCTCGAAGCTTCTTGCCGTTCGCTTCCCCGGGATCTTCAGGATTCCGCGCGCAGCTGAGCCGCGCGCAGCTGAGCCTCGTACGGACCCGCGCCCGTGAGGCACGCGGCGCCGCAGCGCGCCGCGAGCGCGACAGCAGCCCGGGGCTCGATGCCCGTGCCGAGCGCGTAAGTGAGGCCGGCGGCGAACGAGTCGCCGCAGCCGTAGGTGTCCTGCGGCGGCCGTTGCAGCGGCGCGACCTGCCACGAGCCCCCGCCGCTGAAGATGCCGCCGTGCGCCCCGTTCGTCTCCACGCGCAGGCGTGTCTCGATGCTGGCCGCGGCGTGCTCCTCGGTGCTGTCTCCGGCGCTCAGGACCAGCGCGTCGACGGGGCACTGCGGCTGGGAGCGGGGGCTGGCAACGAGCAGCGGCGCGGCGCGGGCCGCCCGTATCGCGGCGGCGTCGCCGGCGGTGACGTAGACGGCCCGCATGTCGCGCAGCTCCTCCCACGGCAACGCGTCCTCGCCCGACGGAGTCAGGCGCTCGCCCAGCGTCGTGATCGTGCGCTCGTGGCGCGCGTCGAGGTGGACCCAGGCGCGGCGTGTCGGCGCCTGCCGACGGGCAGCATGGACCGTGACGCCGAGCTGGCGCAAGCGCGCGAGGGCGCGGTCTCCGAGCTCGTCTGTCCCGAGCGCGCAAAAGAGCAGAGCGCTCCCGGCGAGCCGCGCGAGCTGAACGGCTGCAACGGCGCCGCCCCCTGCAGCCTCTTCCCAGCAGTCCGTGGAGTGCACGATCTCCCCTGCGCGCGGGACCTGCGCGACGCGCGCGAATTGCACCCATTCGACGTGGCCCACGACTGCGTAGCTCACGTGAGCCTGGTCAGGGTCCGGGCAGCGGCGGCGTCAGGCCCTGCGCCTGGCAGAATGCCAACCCGAGGCCGATGTCCGGGGGGCCGGGCAGCGTGGGCGGCGTGGCAAAATGCGGGCGCGAGAAGTCGAAGTAGTCCGTCATGTCCGCCGCATTTGCGTCACGCAGCGTGAGCGCGCCGATGTTGTACTTGCGCTCGATGAAGCGCAGGATCGACGTGTGGTCCTGGACGATCTTCGAGACGTAGCGCCTGCGCGCCCACGGTGAGACCACGAGCAGTGGCACGCGAAAGCCGTAGCGGTCATACGCCCCGGGGACGTCGCCGGGGGCGAGCCGCGGCGGCGTCGAGTCAGGGGCGATAGCCCTCGGCGGGCGCACGTGGTCGTAGTAGCCGCCGTGCTCGTCGTAGGTCACGAACAGGGCTGTCGAGCCCCAGGTCGGCGAGCGCATGAGCGCCATTGCGACGTCGTGAAGGAACGTCTCGCCGATCTCCACGTCCTGCGGGTTCTCCTCGGAGGTGTTGGTGAAGTTGGCATCGACGAATGAGACCGCCGGCAGCGCACCGGCAGCGGCCCGCGCATAGAAGCGGTCGAGCTTCTCAAAGCGCCCGGGGCGACCGGTGCCCGGCACGATCAACGGCGCCGGGACGTCCTGGTAGAAGCTGATCGAGGAGATCCCGTGCGCGTCGAGACGGTCGAAGATCGTGCCGTTGGGCGGCGGATACTTGCCGAGCTCGCTCGTCAACGTGTGGAGCGTGCCGCTCGCGGTGCCCGCGTAGAGGAAGCGCCGGTTCGGGTAGGTCTGCCCCAGGCACGACTGGAAGTAGCGCTGTCCGATCGGGAAATGGGCCGCCAGCCCGTAGGTGAAAGGCAGCTCGCGCTCGTCGTAGAAGCGCATCGCGACGCGGCCGCTGGCGCGCACGAAGCCGCTCATGCGGCCGTTCGCATACGCAGTGTGGCTCTGGTTCCAGTTCTGGCTTGGCCGCTCGTGCAGTTGGCACGGGCTTGGAAAGTGGGTCGCATAGACCCGCCGCCCAAGCGCGTCGGGATTCCAGGCGTCGACGACCCCACGGGTGTTGACCGGCAGCCCATCGACGCCCCGCCGCGCCCGGACCCGGTGCGGAAGCATGCCGAGCACGTTGTCGAACGAGTGGTTCTCGAGCATCAGCACGACGATGTGCTCGATGTGCGGCAGCGTGGGTGTGCCCTCGGGGAGGTTCGGGTATGGCAGCGCCCCGGGCCTGCGCACCCGTCCGGCTGCGTCAGCGATGGGCTTTGCCCATGCCGGCAGCGCGCCGCTGCCCAGTGCAATGCCTGCGCCAGCCCCAGCCGCCGTGCGCAAGGCGCTCCTGCGTGTGACTGCCCGCTCCATCGACACCCAGGCTACAGCCTCGCGCACGGCTCCTCTAGGCTGCGCTCGTGAGCCTGCGCGGCGGCATCGATCTCGGCGGCACGAAGATCCAGGCGGTCATCCTCGACGAGGACGGCGAGGTGCGTGGGCAGGCGAGGCGGCCGACACCGCACGTTGGGGGCCCTGCGGACGTGATCGCGGCGCTCGCCGAATGCCTGCGCGAGGCCGCGCGGGAGTCAGGTCTGCCGGACGCCGTCGGCGTCGGTTCGCCGGGCGAGATCGACGCCGACTCGGGCACCGTTTCGCAGGCCAAAAATCTTCCGGACTGGGAGGGCGCGTACGCTCTGGGCCCGGCGCTCTCGCAGGCGCTCGAAGGCGCGCGTGTGCGGGTCGGCAACGACGTTGCTGTCGCGATCCAGGCGGAGGCAGCGCTCGGCGCGGGCCGGCCCTACAGCTCGCTGCTCGGCGTCTTCTGGGGCACCGGAGTCGGCGGCGGCCTGATCCTCGACGGCAAACCCTGGCACGGGCGAGGCGCCGCGGGGGAGATCGGACACACCGTCGTCAAGCTCGGCGGCGCGCGGTGCCCCTGCGGGCGGCGCGGCTGCCTCGAGGCCTATGCGGGGCGCGCGGCGATGGAAGCCAAGGCCAGGCGCAAGCCGGGCAAGACGAAGCTGTTTGAATTGATGGAGGAGCACGGCAAGGAGAGGCTCACAAGCGGCATCTGGGAGCGCGCGCTGGACGCGGACGACAAGCTCGCCGTGCACCTGATCGATCGAGCGGTCGCAGCGCTCGGCGCCGGCATCGCATCGGCCGTGAACCTGCTCGACGTGCAGGCCGTGGTGATCGGCGGCGGCCTCGGTGACCGGCTCGGGCGCCCGTACGCTGACCGGATCAAGCACGCGATGATGCCCCACCTGTTCTCAGACGGCCGCCCGCCGGACGTTCACGTGAGCGCTCTGGGTGACCTCGGCGGTGCGCTCGGCGCGGCGATGCTTGCCTCTGCGTAGGTCTGCAAAGCCTCGATCAACGGTCGCAGCGAGCGCCCGCGCCTGGTCAGGCGGTATTCGACGGTGGGGGGACTGCTCGGCAGCACCCGCCGCTCCAGCAGCCCTGCGCGTTCGAGGTCGCGCAGACGCTCGGCAAGCATTCGCGCCGAGATGCCCTCGACTGCCGAGGCAAACTCGTTGAAGCGAATCGCGCCGCTCAGCGCGGCAAAGATGATCGACAGCAGCCAGCGCCGTTCGAGCAGCTCCGCGGCGACGCGGAGCTGCTCGGGCACGGGCGGGCAGCTACGACAGCGCGACATTGCGCGCGGGCTCCAGCGCGAGTTCCAGCACCTCGTGCACGCTCATCACCGGATGGAACGTCATCGCGTCGCGGACCTCCTGCGGGATCTCGTCCAGGTCGCCGCGGTTGCGCTCGGGCAGCACGACATCTGTCAACCCCGCTGCATGCGCCGCGAGCACCTTCTGCTTGAGGCCGCCGATTGGCAGCACGCGGCCTTGCAGCGTCACCTCGCCGGTCATCCCCACCGTGTGCTTGACGGGTCTGCCCGAAAGCAGCGAGGCGAGTGCCGTGACCATCGTCACGCCGGCGCTCGGCCCGTCCTTGGGGATCGCTCCGGCTGGAACGTGGATGTGAAACTCTCGCTCCTCGAAGGCATCCTGCTCGGCGCCGATCTCGCCCGCATGACCGCGCACGTAGGACAGTGCGATGCGCGTCGACTCCTTCATCACGTCGCCGAGCTGGCCGGTCAACACGAGGCCTGCGGATCCCTTCATGCTGGTCGCCTCGACAAACAGCACGTCTCCGCCGGCGCCGGTCACCGCCAGTCCGGTCGCGACGCCGGGCACAGCGGTGCGAACGGCGGACTCCTGAAAGAACTTCTGGCGTCCAAGCGCCTTGCGCACCGCTTCGGCGTCGATCGCGATCGGCGCCTTCGCGCTGCCTGCGGCGATGCTCGTGGCGCTCTTGCGCAGTACGGTTCCGATCTCGCGCTCGAGGTTTCGCACTCCTGCCTCGCGGGTGTATTCGGTAAGCAGCGTCCGCAGCACTTCATCGGAAATGCCGACCTCGTCCTCGCGCAGGCCGTTGCGATCGCGCTGGCGCGGCCACAGGTAGCCGCGCGCGATCGCGAGCTTCTCCTCCGTCGTGTAGCCGTCGAACGCGATTGTCTCCATGCGGTCGAGCAGCGGACCGGGGATCGTGTCCGCCTGGTTTGCCGTGGCGATGAAGAGCACGCCCGAGAGGTCGAGCTCCAGGTCCAGGTAGTGGTCGCGGAAGGAGTGGTTCTGGGCTGGGTCGAGCACCTCCAGCAAGGCCGCGGATGGGTCGCCGCGCCAGTCCGCCCCTACCTTGTCGATCTCGTCGAGCAGAATCACTGGGTTCATCGAGCCCGCATCGCGCAGGGCGCGGACCAGCCGCCCGGGCAGCGCGCCGATGTAGGTGCGTCGATGGCCGCGAATCTCGGCCTCGTCGCGCACCCCGCCGAGCGACATGCGCACGAACTCGCGTCCCGTGGCGCGCGCGATTGACTCGCCGATCGACGTCTTGCCGGTGCCCGGAGGGCCGATCAGTGTGAGGATCGCGCCGGACTTCGGATCGGCCTCGATCCCGCGGTCCTGGCGCAGCTTGCGCACGGCGAGATATTCCGTGATTCGCGTCTTGACCTCGTCGAGTCCGGCGTGGTCGGCATCGAGCACCTCGCGAGCGCCGATTGGGTCCAGGCGCTCCTCGCTCAGCTTGCTCCACGGCACGGAAATCAACCAGTCGAGATAGGTGCGGATCATGCTCGACTCGCCTGACTGATCGCCCATGCGCTCGAGCCTCGAGAGCTCCTTGAGCGCCTGCTCGTTGGCCTTCTCGGGCATTGCAGCAGCCTCGATCTTCGTGCGGTACTCGTCGGCTACGGAGGCGTCGTCCTCGCCCAGCTCTTTGCGAATCGAGTCCATCTGCTTGCGCAGGAAGTACTCGCGCTGCTGCTCTTCGGCGCCGTTCTGGACGTCTTCGCGGATACGTCGACGGATCTGGAGTTCGGCCAGGCGCTCGCGCTGCAGCTTGACGGCGAGCGCGAGTCGGTCGCGGACGTCGAGCGTGCGCAGCAGCTCGATCTTCTGAGCGAACGTGAGGTCAGGCGAGTATCCGGCCGAGTCGGCCAGCGCCCCCGGGGTGTCGATCGCGCGCAGGAAGGCGCGGATCCGGTCGTCTGCGCCGCGCAGCTCGAGGATCTCCTCGACGACCACGCGATACTCACGTTCGAGCTCGCGCGTGCGGCCGTCGACCGGAACGTCGTCGGGTCGCTCGTCGACTTCGACGCGTAGCTCGCCGCCGACGCCTGCCTGGGCAGCGCCGATCAGCGCGCGATGCTCGCCGGAGACGGTCACCGCGCGTCCGCCGCCGGGCAGGCGTACTTGCTCGCTGACCTCGGCCACGACGCCGACTTCGACGAACTCGCCACCGTGTCTGGGGACCAGCACCACGCGCTCGTCGTCGCTCACATCGACCGTGAGCGTGATGCCCATCGCGGGGAACACGACGGCGTCATCCAAGGGGATCAATCTCAATGCACTCACAGGTATCAACTCCGTATGTAGTTACGAATAGTAAGTAGCTTAGCAGAATGCAAACCGGGTGAATCCCCGCTCGTCCGGCGGCTGCGCGATCGGGACGCCAACTCGTCAGGCTCTGGGCCATGGCGCGCGATGAGGCGATCAGGATGTTCCAGGCGTTGGGCTCTGAATGCGGAGCCTGGGTGATCGGCGACAGCGCCGCTGGCAGCGCTGAGCAGGGGACGGAGATGGTCGAGCGCTGCCTGCTGCGCTGGCACCGGCGTTTCACGCGCTTTGACCCCCGCAGCGAGCTGAGCATGCTCAACGATGACCCGCGAGAGACAATCGAGGTCAGCTCGATGATGGCTCGCTTCATCGCTGCTGTGCTGGAGGCGGCGGAGCTCACGGGCGGCCTGGTCGACGCCACGTTGCTTGGCGAGATCGAAAGGGCGGGCTACCGCACGGACCTCGACGCGTCGCTGCCGCTCGCCGAAGCCCTCCGTCTCGCCCCGGCGCGGGCAGCTGCTGCACCGCATCCCGACGCGCGGTGGCGCGGCGTGCGACTCGCGGGCCGTACGCTCCACCGTCCGGTTGGCGTGAAATTCGACTCCGGCGGGATCGCCAAGGGGATGTTTGCTGACCTGCTCGGTGATGCTCTGGCCGCAGCGCACAGCTACGCCGTTGACTGCGGCGGGGACGTGCGTGTCGGCGGTCAAGGGCTGCTGCGGCGTCGGGTTGAGGTGCTCGCGCCGACCGGAGGGCGCGTGGTCCATGCGTTCGAGCTGTGCGACGGCGCCGTTGCGACCAGCGGCATCGCTAAGCGGAGCTGGCTCGACGCCGCGGGGGCTCCGGCGCATCACCTGCTCGATCCCTGCAGCGGACGCCCCGCCTATACCGGGGTGGTGCAGGCGACTGCGCTCGCCCCGACGGCCACTGAGGCCGAGGCGCGAAGCAAGGCGGCGCTGCTCTCCGGTCCCGCCGGCGCCCGTGCGTGGTTGCCGCACGGGGGCGTGCTGGTGTTCGACGACGCCACTGAGGCGCTGGTCGAGCCCGACCCCAACCCGAGCGGCAGCGGCTCGCTGCCGCTGCCGCTGCCGCGCGGGCCTCTGCGCTAGATCCGACCCAATAGCAGCAGGATCAGCAGGACGAGCGCGATCAGCCCGATCACGCCCCCTGCCACCGCGACCTTCAACAGGAACAGCACGATCGCGACCACGATCAGCAGCCCGACTAGTCCTCTGAGCATCTCGCCTCCTCGCTTGTGTTCACCTCGCCGGGCGGCCGCTACCCGGCTCGCGATCTTTCCAATCGCCAAAGAAGCGCTAACACGGCAGGGCGCTTCGTTTCCGGCGGAGCTGTGTTTCCATCTGTAGGAAGTCCATTCCGGCCCCTAGAGGAGGCAGTAGATGCGCAAGGTAGTCACGCTCATGCTCGCCGTCGGCACGCTCGCAAGCCCGGCGGCCGCTGTTGCATTTCCGTTCCACCCCCATCACAAGCCGCGCGCCGTGGCCCGGCTGCAGTGCAACCAGGAGCGCCGCGCGATCGGCGTTGCGCAGTTCCGCGCCAAGTACGGCAGCCCGAACGCCTACCGCAACTGCGTTCGCTCGCACCTCCCCAGTGACCGCGCCGCTGCGGCTCAGTGTCGCGCCGAGCGCAAGGCCACCGGCCCGCAGGCGTTCCGCCTGAAGTACGGCGGCCACGCGCCCCTGAAGCACTGCATCGCACTGCTCACGACCCCGGAGCTCAGTTCCCATGCGGCCCTGCGCCGACAGTCGGCGCCGTGCCGTTTATAAGAACGAGTCTTGCTATCGTTGGGCCACATGCGTCCCACGATCCCCGGGCTCCTAGCCTGCGCGCTGCTGCTGGCGGGCTGCGACGGTAACGGCACGACGAGCCCGCACTCCACGCTCCGCGTCGTAGCTGCCGAAAGCGTGTGGGGCAGTATCGCGGCGCAGGTCGGGGGCGCCCGAATCGATGTGCGCAGCCTGGTGGCTGATCCGGGGGTCGATCCGCACTCCTACCAGTCGACCCCGTCGGATGCGCGCACGCTAGCCGAGTCGCAGCTGGCGATTCTCAGCGGAATCGGCTACGACGCCTGGGCGTCGCAGGGCCTGGCTGCAAGCCCGTTGTCCTCGCGCGTGGTGCTGAACGCCGGCCAGGTGCTCGGCCTCAGCGGTGGCGCCAACCAGCATCAGTGGTATTCGCCGGCGTCGGTCGATCGGGTGATTGGCGCGCTCGTCGCGGGCCTGCGGCGGCTCGATCCCGCGGGCGGCTCCTACTTCGCGGCGCGCGCTCGGGACTTCGAGACCCGGTCGCTGGCGCCGTTCGATCGCCTCAGGTCACAGATCCGAGCTCGCTTCCGCGGCGTGCGGGTAGGCGCATCGGAGAATGTCTTCGCCCCGCTGGCCGCGGACCTCGGGCTGGATCTGATCACGCCGGCGGACTTCATGAAGGCGGTGGGCGAGGGGACGGACGTCAGCGCGTCTGACAAGCAGCTCGCTGACCGGCAGATTGCCCGCCGCGAGATCGCGGTGTGGGTGCTCAACACGCAGAACGAGACCCCGGATGTGGCGCGGCTGTCGGCGGCGGCCAGAGCGCGGGGGATCCCGGTGGTGGATGTGAGCGAAACCCTCTCGCCGCGCGGTGCGAGTTTCCAGGATTGGCAGACCTCGCAGCTGCGCTCATTGCTGGGCGCGCTTGCCGAGGCGACTCACCGATGAGCGCGCAGTCCACGCTCGAGCTGTTGGGCGCCGAGGTCCGACTGGGCGGCCGCGCGATCTGGAGCGAGCTTTCCTTGCGCGTTGCGCCGGGCGAGTTCGTGGCGGTGTTGGGCCCGAATGGGGCGGGCAAGACGACGTTGCTCGAGGCGATGCTCGGCGAGCAGGCGCTCAGTCAGGGGTGGGGGGAGGTGCTCGGTGGCCCGCTCGGCAGCGCCCGCACGGAGATCGGCTACCTGCCGCAGCGGCGGCATTTCGACCCGCACACGCGGGTGCGGGGGATCGACCTCGTGCGGCTCGGGCTGGACGGCACGCGGTGGGGATTGCCACTGCCGCTCGGGCGTCGCGGCGGCGAGCTGGTCGCGCGGGCTGTGCGGGACGTCGGCGCGAGCTCGTTTGCGGAGCGTCCGATCGGCCGTTTATCGGGCGGGGAGCAGCAACGTCTGCTGATCGCGCAGGCCCTGGTCGCCCAACCCCGGATGCTCGTTCTCGACGAGCCGCTCGACAGCCTTGACCTCCCCAGTCAGGGCGCGATCGCATGCCTGCTCCATGGGCTGTGCGCGACGAGCGCCGTCAGCGTGGTGCTCGTCGCCCATGACGTCAACCCGATGCTGGGGCTGCTCGACCGCGTCGTCTACCTCGCGGGCGGAAAGGCAATCGTGGGTGCTCCGCGGGAGGTCATCACGACCGCCAATCTGACGCGGCTCTACGGCTCGCCGGTGGAGGTGCTCGAGAGCTCTGACGGACGCCTGGTCGTCGTGGGCCAGCCCGAAGCGCCGGCGCTGCACCACCCCCGCCATGATCTCTAGCTTCGACACGGCTCGATCGCTGTCGCCGAACCCGGTCGAGGACGTCCGGCGCCTGTTGGAGTTTCGCTTCATGGTCTCGGCGCTCGAAGCGGGCGCCGTGGTTGCCCTCTGCGCCGCGTGCGTCGGATGGTTCATGGTGCTGCGGCGCGAGAGCTTCGTGGGCCACACGCTGTCGGTGATGGCGTTTCCGGGAGCTGCGGCGGCGGCGCTGCTGGGTCTACCGGCGGGCGCTGGCTACTTTGCTTTCTGTGCGGCGGGCGCGGGCGCGATCGGTGCGGGCGGAGGGGCGCGGGGGAATTCGGCGCTGACCGGAACGGTGCAGGCCGTTGCGCTCGCCGCCGGGTTCGTCTTGCTGCGCCTCTATCGCGGCGTCCTTGGCGACTACGAGACCCTGCTGTTCGGGAGCTTTCTAGGCGTCACGCGGGGCCAGGTATTGCTGCTTGCAGTGGTCTGCGTGGCTGCGCTCGCGGCGTTGGCGGCGATCGCCCGACCGCTGCTTCTGGCGAGCATCGACCCGCAGATCGCGCTCGCTCGCGGCCTCCCCGTGCGCGCGCTCGGGGTGTTGTTCCTGCTGATTCTTGCGCTCACGGTTGCGGCGACTGCGCAGATCACTGGTGTCCTGCTGGTGTTCGCGCTGCTCGTGGCTCCTGCTGCGGCGGCGCGCGAGATCACCCCGCGGATCGGCGCGGGCATCGCGCTTGCGGCGCTCCTGGGCGTGGCGATCGTCTGGATCGGCCTCGCCACTGCCTATTTCTATGACCTGCCGATCGGCGCCCCCGTGGCGACGCTTGCGTTCGCTGCGTACGCGCTGGCTCGGGTCGGGCGCGCGAGCAGAGAGCGCGCCTGATGCTCTCCCACGAGTTCGTGCGCAACGCGCTATTCGCCGGGACGTTCGTCGCGCTCGCCTGCGGGCTCGTCGGCTACTTCGTCGTCCTGCGCAGGGCGGTGTTCGCCGGCGACGCGCTGAGTCACGTCGCGTTCACCGGGGCCCTGGCGGCGGCGGCGGCTGGCCTCGACTCGCGTTTCGGCTTGTTCGTGGGGACGCTGCTCGCGGGCGCGCTGCTCGGCGCCGCGGGCCGCAGCGCCGAGGCTGACGATGCGGCGATCGGCACGGCGTTTGTCTGGATCCTCGGACTCGGCGTGCTGCTGCTCGCCACCGGTGCGGGCGGCGAGATCGGCGTGCGAACCCTGTTCGGCGGGATCTTCGGCGTCAGCTCCGGCGAGGCGCGTCTCGCCGCGCTGCTGGGGCTTGCGACTGCGCTGCTGCTGCTGATGGTTGCGCGGCCGCTGCTGTTTGCGAGCATCGATCCGCGTGTTGCAGCCGCGCGCGGCGTTCCGGTGCGGGGGCTATCCGTGGTGTTTCTCGCGCTCGTGGGAGTCGTGGCGGCTGAGGCGACGCAGGTCGTTGGGGCGCTGCTGTTGCTGGGGTTGCTGGGAGAGGCGGTGAGGGACGCCCACCGATTGGGAGAGCCACACCCCCGAAGGAGCGAGCTGCTCAGA
>JBPCQX010000094.1:0-84852 GCA_050997675.1 Solirubrobacteraceae bacterium | reverse complement strand
ACCGCGCAGATCGGGCACAGGCCAGCGCACCCGGGCCGGCAGAGCACCTGGTCAGGCGCCGCGAGCGCAAATGCATCACGTGCCCAGCCGGCGAGATCGAGCGTGTCGCCGTTGACGTACGGGCTCGAGAGATCCTCTCCCCCGCCGGGCTGATCAACCTCCCGCGAGTCGACCCGAACGCGCGGCGAAGCCGGCTCCAGGCAGCGCATGCATGCCCCGGCGATCCGGGCCGCGAGGCGCAGCCGCAGCGCGTAGCCGTTGTTGCTCATCCGCGAAACGTCGAGGATCATCTCGACCTGGGCCGGCAAGGCCTCGTAGCGCTCACCGCCTAGCGCAAGCGGCGCGATCTCGCAACTCAGCTCGAGCCGCCTGCCTTCGCCGGCCGACAGCGCAAGCGCGCCGAGGTCAAACGAGTGGGCTACCGTGGGCACGTGCTCCGCCGGGCGCGGCTCACTGCTCACGCAGCTCGCGCTTCAACACCTTGCCCGTGGCGTTGCGCGGCAACTCGTCGAGCAGGACGACCTCCCGCGGAACCTTGTAGCGAGCGAGATGACCCTTCACGTGAGCCTTCACGTCCTCCTCACTGAGCTGCGCGCCCTGTCGGACGACGACGAAAGCCTTGAGCCGCTGGCCGAACTTCTCATCGTCGATGCCGATGACCGCGGCCTCGTCGATCGCCTCGTGGCCCGACAGGAGGTCCTCGACCTCGCGCGGGAACACGTTCTCGCCGCCGGAGACGATCATGTCGTCGTCGCGGCCAGCGACGAACAGCCTGCCTGCCTCGTCGAAATGCCCGACATCGCCAGTCGACATCAGGCCATCGATCAGATCCTTCTTGCCACCCCCGGCGTAGCCCTCGAACAGCATCTCGTTGGCCACGAAGATCCGCCCGGTCTCCCCCGCGGGCACCTCCTGGCCGTCCGTGTCGTAGAGCTTGACGACCGTGCCGCGGGGTGGCCTGCCCGCGGTGCCGGGCGCGGCGCGGAGATCTGCGGGCGTGGCGATTGTGGCCCAGGCAACCTCCGTCGAGCCGTAGAGGTTGTAGAGGACATCGCCGAACGCATCCATCACCTTTGTCGCCAGCTCGCCCGGGAGCGCAGAGCCGCTCGCGGCGATCACCCGCAGCGAGCTGAGGTCGTACTCCCCGAGCTTCTGCTCGCCGAGCTCCATGATCCGGCTGAGCATCACCGGCACCACGGCCAGCGCGCTCGCGCCATGGCCTGAGACGTCCTCCAGCGTGTGCTCGGGATCGAACTTGCGGCGCACGATCAGCGTCGAGGAGAGCGCGAGGCCGAGCGTGAAGTGGGCAAAGCCCCAGGAGTGGAACATCGGCGCGGCGATGACCGTCTGCTCGCGGGCCTTGAGCGGGATCTTCGAGAACAGCGCCGCGGCTGGGTCCAGGGTATCCGGTTGTTTGCGCGAGGCTCCCTTCGGCGTGCCCGTCGTACCTGAGGTGAGGATCACGACGCGGCCGCGTTCCGACGGAGGCTTGACGTCGTCAGAGGAGTTCTGAGAGCAGAGCTCGTCGAGCGTGTGGCCGTCGAGCTGTCCGTCATCGTCGTCGTACCACGCGACAAACACCTTGCGATGCTTCGCAGCATCCGCGCACAGCTCGCTGAACTCCTGATCGTAGATCAGCGCGATTGGCTTTTCGCGCTCACACACGTCGGTGATCTGGGGGCCGGCAAAGGCCGTGTTGAGGTACAGCGCATGGGCGCCGAGCTTCGAGCAGGCAACGGTGGCCAGGATGAAGCCGCGGTGGTTGCGGCAGAGGATGCCGACTGCGTCACCTTCCTTGACCCCGTTCGCAGCGAGCCCGCGCGCGATCGCGTTGGAGCGCTCGTGCACCTGTCTGAAGCTGAGCTCGCCCGTTTCGTCGTGCAGCGCAACCGCGTCAGGCATGCGGATCGCCGAGGCGGTGTAGCCCGCCGCCGGCGTGGGGCCCCACCGCGCGAGCGCAACACCCGTGCGCAGCACGGTGTCGGGCCGCTCGAGCCGGACGATGCCGGTGCCGGCAAGCGTGCGGACGGTGTGGGCCGTGTTCAGCACCCTGTTCACCGGGAGCGCGCCAAGGAGCTTGTTCAGCCGGGCATCCATGTGTCGGGTCTATCCAAGCACTTCCGCCGAGTGTCCGTCCGGCACGCCACCTATCTTGGACTGATCGAAGCTGCGACAACCCTCCCTTTCTCCCAGGTTCGCGTCCGTGGCGAGCGGCTGTTGATCGACGGGCTCGTCGTCGACGACGCGTGTGCAGTGCGAATCGCGCGCGAGCGCGACGATCCCTCACGGTTCGTGCTCGAGGCAATCGCAATCGGCGCTCGTGTACTGGATCGTGAGCAGACTGGCGTGAACGCTGACTTCGTGCGCGCGGAGTTCGATCGCGCAGCGCGAGAGCTGGAAGGCGAGTTCGGCGAGCGCGCGCGCGTCGCCGCCGAGCGGATGGACGCCAAGATCGCCGAGGTCTTCGGTCCAGAGAGCGGCCACGTCACACAGTTGATGCGGCGCCACTTCGACGACGACTCGGCCGCGGCGGTGCAGAATCGGCTTCAGGCGATGCTGACCGAGGCCGCGGCGAAGATGCGTGAGGACCTGCAACGCCAGTTCACCTCCGATTCGGACAGCAACCCGCTCGCGGGCTTTCAACGCGCGTCGCTCGCCGTGATCAAGCAGACGTCCGACCAGCAGGCCCTGCACCTGCGCGCGATGGCCGACAAGCTCGAGGCGATGAAAGTGGAGGTGGCCGAACTGCGCTCCGAGCGCGAGGCGAGGGCAGCGCTCGACGCCGAGCGCGAGCGGGGCACGGCGAAGGGCCGCAGCTACGAGGATGCCGTTGCCGAAACGCTCGAGGCCCTTGCCTGCGCACGCGGGGACGACTGCGAGGCGGTCGGGGACCTCCGCGGCGAGGGCGGGCGCAAGGGCGACGTGGTCGTGGCGGTCGACGGCGCGAGCGGCCCATCGCGGGGACGGATCGTGTTCGAGGTCAAACATTCGCGCCTCTCGCGCAACGAGGCGATCGCCCAGCTGGACGGCGCGCTGCGAACGCGCGACGCGCAGTACGCGGTGCTGGTCGTGCCGGGGGACGAGAAGCTGCCAGCGCGCACGCACCCGCTGCGCGAGTACGGCGGCGACAAGCTGTTTGTCTCCTTCGATCCCGAGGATGGCTCGACGCTGGCGCTGGAGGTGGCCTACGGACTGGCGCGGGCGCGGGTGCTGATGAGCGGCTCGGATGCAGAGGGCATCGATGCCGGAGCGGTGCGCGGGGAGCTGGACCGCGCCCGCGGCGCGATGGAAGCTGTGCGGCGAATCAAGAGTCAGCTGACGAATGCCTCGACCGGAATCGAGCAGGCACGCGACCTGCTCGACGCACTGGCCGCCGGGGTGCGCGGTCATCTCGAGCAGATCGAACTGCTGCTCGGTGCGGCCGCCGGCGAGCAGGCTCCAGATCTCGGCAGCGGCGGCGAGATCGCCGCGCAGCGATAATCCCTGCTCGCATTCATCCACCCCTGGCTAGAGAACACGGAGACCTGCATGCCGAACGTCGACTTTTCCTCAAACGGCGCGACTGCCAGCGGTTACCTCGCGGTGCCCTCCTCGGGTTCGGGCCCGACAACGATCGTGCTGCAGGAGTGGTGGGGCCTGGAGGATCACATCCGCAGCGTCTGCGACCGCCTCGCCAGCGAGGGTTTCGTCGCGCTCGCGCCAGACCTCTTCCACGGTGAGACGACAACCGAGCCCGACGAGGCGAAGCAGCTGATGATGGCGCTCGACATGGACCGAGCAGTCGCGGAGATGAGTGGGGCGGTGTCCTACCTTTGTGCGCACGAAGCCAACACGGCTGGCGAGAAGGTTGGATCGGTCGGCTTCTGTCTCGGTGGCGGCCTGTCGGTGTGGGCAGCAAGCGTCAACCCGCAGATCGCAGCCGCGGTCACCTACTACTACGTGATGGCGCATGGAAAGCCCGATTTCGCGAAGATCGAGGCGCCGGTGCTCGGCCATTTCGGCACGGCCGACGATTTCGTCTCCGTCGACGACGCGAAGTCGCTCGAGCAGGAGATGCTCAGCGCCGGCGTGGACGTGCAGTTCGAGTTCTACGAGGGCGCGGGGCACGCGTTCTTCAACGACACCAATCGGCTCGGCACCTACGACAAGGACGCCGCCGAGCGCTCGTGGACGCGCACGATGGGGTTCCTGCGCGAGCAGCTGGGCGACTGAGGGCGGGCGACCCACGAGGAGCGCCGCGTCGCCGGCTGGTCGATGACAGCCGCAGCTACAGCCAGCTCGACCCGCTCCTCGCCGCACCTGCGAAGAACGATTTCTTGCGCACCGTCGTTCCCTGGCTGAGGAGGATCAAAGTCCGCTCGGGGGGACCGGCGAGGATCTCGGCCGCAGCGAGGTCGAGACAGGCAAGCTGTGCGACCACGAAATTCTCGCCGGGCCGAGCGCTTCTGCAGCCGTCGACACGCGCTCAGAAGCGACTTTTGGTCGCCCACGGATCGGGTATCCTCGCCGCATGGAGCTGGCGAGAATCAGCCGACCACGCGGCTCGCAGAGATGAAGGTTGACCCCCGTGCAGGGGACGTGCTCAGCGGTGCTGCGGCCGGGGTTGTCGGCGCGATGGCGATGACCGGGATGCGGGTGCTCACAACCGAGCTCGGGCTGGTGGAGGAACCCCCGCCGCAGGCCGTCAGCCGCCAGCGGGCGCGCGGCCTCCGCGCTCTGCTGAGCCGGGCGCCACGCCAGCGCCGCCGGGGGCTTGTCGAGGTCGCCCATTGGACATTCGGTGCGGGTGGCGGCGCGGCATTCGGCGCGCTGCCCCGCGAACTGCGGCGCAATCCTTGGGCAGGACCGCTCTACGGCCTCCTGGTCTGGTTGGGCTTTGAGCTGGGGATCGCTCCTGTCCTGGGCCTCAGCCAAGTCAAGCGCCTGCGACTCGTCGACCGTCTGGCGCTTGCCGCCGACCACCTGTTGTATGGGTTAGTCCTGACAGCAACCCGCCCCACCCCGCGGAAATAGGCTGGGACGGCGCCACGCGCCGCCGATCGCGCGTCAGGCGACTTCGGCGGGTTCGTCTTTGCCTTGCAACCGGTCACGTCCTCGTTGCACGGCGGCGATGAACTTCGAGAGGTTGACTTCGAGGGTGTTGAGGATCTCGTCCGCGTAGTCTTCGGCGCCGAGGCGGATCTCGCGCTCGCGGGCGCGTGCGTCCTCGATGATGTCCTCGGCTCCGCGCTCGGCGGATTTTGTGACCTCCTCATCGGAGATCAGTCGATTCTGCTTCTCGCGCGCTTCCTTGACGATCCGCTCGGCTTCGCGCTTGGCTTCGGCGAGCATCTCCTGGCGCTCCTTGACGATCCAGCGGGCCTGCTTGATTTCTTCCGGGATCGTCGCGCGCATCTGATCGAGGATGTCGTAGATCTCCTCCTTGTCGACGCGAACGGTTTCGGTCAGCGGCACGGGCTTGGCGTTGTGCACCAAGTCGTCGAGTTTGTCTATGAGAACGAGGACGTCCATTGCGGGAAGCCTAGACGGTAGCGGTCGAGCGCGGAAGGCAAGCGCTAGTTTCGCTGGGCGCGCAAGAGTTCCTGCAAGTGACGGCTAGCGACTCAGCTCTTCGCGGAGGCGCTCGGCGACACGGCCGGGCACGAGATTCTCGATGCTGCCGCCAAACGTCACGAGCTCCTTGACGCCGCTGGAGGAGAGGAAGCTGTACTCGGGGCTGGACATCAGGTAGACGGATTCGATCTCCGGTGCCTGCAGGCGGTTGAGCTGATTCATCTCCAGTTCGTACTCGAAGTCGGAAATCGCCCGCAGGCCCTTGACGATCGCCTTCGCGCCGATCCTCTGCGCAAACATCACGATCAGCGTGTCGAATGCTTCGACGCGCACATTGGGCAGGTGCGCAGTGCCATCTTCGATGAACTGCACCCGCTCTTGGAGCGCAAACAGAGTCTTCGACTTGCGCACCGACAGGTTGACGACAGCGACGACCACCTCGTCGAACAATCCCGCTGCGCGCGTGATCACGTCGACGTGGCCATTCGTGATCGGGTCGTAGGACCCGGGGCAGACCGCGATGCGATTGGAGGGAGTCATGGGCTGTGGATCCGGATCAGTGTGTTGCCGTATCGGCGCTCGCGCACCACCGGCAGGGCAAACTGCGCTCCAGCCGCACGGTCACTCTCGCACACCAGCCGAGCGTCCGGCGCGAGCAGCGCCGGCAGCTCGCGCGTGAGCAGGGCCCCGAGCGGCGTGGCATAAGGCGGGTCGATGAAGATGAGATCGTATTTTTCGGCGCGGGCAGCCGCATCGTGCACGAACGCAGCGCAGTCGCGCGATTGAAGCTCCACCCGCGATGCTTCGACGTCCAGGTGCTCGCAGTTCGCCCTGATTGCCGCCAGCGCCGCCGCTGCGCGTTCCACGAACGTGGCTCGCGCAGCTCCCCTGGACAGCGCCTCCAGGCCAAGCGCCCCGGAGCCCGCGTAGAGATCCAACACGTCAGCGTCCTTGACGGCTGCGCCGAGGATCGAGAACAGCGCTTCGCGCGCGCGATCCCCCGTCGGTCGCGTCTCGCTCCCCGCGGGCGCCACCAGCCGTCGTCCCCGCCAAGCTCCGGCGATCACGCGCATGCCCAGCTGCCCTCGCTCACGCGGCGATCGCCGCACCCGACGCATCGCCGCGCCCCAGCGCGTCGCCGAGCAGGACGTGTTCGGGCACCTCCAGCAGCGGATCTCGCGCCATGGCAGCGCGCGCCCATGCGCGCGCTGCGAGCAGCAACGGCTCGTCCTCGGGAAGCTGCGCCACGCGAAACTGGCCGACGCCCGACTGGCGCGTTCCGGTCAACTCGCCCTCCTTGCGCAGCTCGAGGTCGATCTCCGCGAGTTCAAAGCCATCGGAGTGCTCCGCCAGCGCGCGCAGGCGCGGGGCGCCGGCCGGACCCAGCAGCACGCAAAGCGAGGCATGCTGACCGCGCCCCACACGTCCGCGCAACTGGTGCAGTTGAGAGATTCCGAAACGTTCAGCGTTCTCGACCAGCATCACCGTCGCGTTCGGCACGTCGATGCCGACTTCGATTACCGAGGTTGAGACCAGCACATCAGCGGCTCCCGTGGCAAACAGGGCCATCGCAGCCTGCTTCTCAGCGTGCGGCATCTGGCCGTGCAGCAGCGCGAGCTGGAAGTCAGCAAACTCGCCCGTCGCCAAACGCTCGTATTCGACCGTCGCGGCCCGCGCCTCGGCCGCCGCCGCTGCGGAGTCAGCGGTGGCTTCCTCCACGAGCGGACAGACCACGAACGCCTGGCGCCCGGCCCGGAGCTCTTCGCGGATCCGCTCGTACGCCCGGGCGCGCGCGCGCTCGCCGCTGGCTACGTGTGTCGCGATGGCTTGCCGCCCCCTCGGGAGCTCGCGCAGTCGAGTCTGGTCCAGGTCGCCGTGCGCCGCGAGGGCAAGCGTACGCGGGATCGGCGTCGCCGTCATGTGCAGCACGTGCGGCACTAGCCCGGGTCCACCTTTCGCGTCCAGCGCAGCTCGCTGCCGAACACCGAAGCGGTGCTGCTCGTCGACCACCACAACCGCAAGGTCCGCGAACCGCACCACAGGTTCGATCAGGGCATGCGTGCCCACGACTAGGTCAAGCTCGCCGCTGGCGAGTTTGGCGAGGATGGCCCCGCGGCGCTTGGCCGGCGTCGAGCCGGTCAACAGCGCGAGTGACAGCGGCTCGGCGCCGAGCAGCGCCTGGATCGTCGCGAAGTGCTGCTCGGCCAGCGTCTCTGTCGGTGCCATCAACGCCGACTGGCGACCGTGTTCCGCCGCGCGCAACATCGCAAACAACGCCACCACGGTCTTCCCGGACCCCACCTCCCCCATCAGCAGCCGTTGCATCGGACGCGTGCCGGCCAGCTCAGCCGCGATCTCCTCGATCGCCGCCCGCTGATCGCCGGTCAGCACGAACGGCAGGCCGCGGTCGGCCCAGCGCTGGGTCAGCACCCGCGGCGCGTCGAGCGCCGGGGCGCGCGCACCAGCCTCCCGTCGAGCGCGTCGGCAGAGCAATGCCAGCTGCGCAAACAGCAGCTCTTCGAATGCCAACCGCCGACGTCCCACCTCTGCTTGCGCCGGCGCCTCGGCGAAATGCATCGCTGCCAGCGCGGCTGCGCGATCCGGTAAGGCAGCGGCCGCGCGCAGGCTGCCCGGAAGCGGCTCGACGACGTCGGCCAGCGCCGGTCTCGCGCGACGCATCAGCGCCAAGATCTGCGTCGAGGATAGGCCTTCCGTCGCCGCGTAATGAGACACCGCGCCGGCAGCCGAGCCGACGGCCTCATCGGTCTCAGCATGGTGTGAAACGCGGAAGCGGTTGCGACCCTCATACTTGCCGTGGAGCACCAGCCGCGCGCCGGGGCGGTATCGATCCGCTAGCCACGGTTGGTTGAAGAAACAGGCCTTCATCGGGCCCGATCCGTCAGCGACGGTCGCCTCGACCAGGGGACGCATCCCGCGCCGACGGACCGCCCGTTTGGCAATCGAGCGCACCTCGACGATCACCGTCGCGCTCTCGCCGCTCTGGAGCGCTGCGACCGCACGAGCCTCGCGCCGTGCACGCGGAAGATGTTCGAGCAGCTCACCGACGCAACTCAGCCCGAGCGCCAGCGCCCCGTCAGCTGCCTTCCCGGTCAACTCCAGTGGAGCCTCCAACCGCGCGGGCACCGGCCAGCGGACCGGCGCAGCACGGAGCGCACCGTGGTCCACCGGAAGCCCCGCAAAGCTGCGCATTGGCCAATCATGAACCCCGCTGCGGTCGTCCCCGTCCGCACCGGCCACCTACTCAGCCGCCAACAGCCACCAATAGCTCGACTGTCCCCCCGTGGTCAATTCCAGCTCAACGCCCGCGGGTGCCATCGCCGCCACTGCAGCACCGTCGAGCGGCGCCCCAGCTCCATCGAGGCACGTGATCAGCTCCGCACCGTCGGCCAGACCCTCGAGCACCGCAGCGAGTGTGGCGCGCGGCTCCCCCCAGGCGACGATCTGCTCGTCGACGAACCCGACCGCTTCGCCTGCCGCAAATCGCCCGTCGCCGTCATCGCGCGCCGCCTCGGCCACCGAACCGGTGCGCACCAGTTCCAGCACGGCCGACAGCGCCTTCGCGTTCTCCTCACAGCCGCGGCTCGGCTCCAACGCCAACGCCGCAGACAGGCCGGCCTGCTGCGAGCGAGACGCCAGCACACGCACCTGCTTGTCCGACAGCTCTGCCGCGCGCTCCGCCGCCATGAAGACGTTCGGGCTGTTTGGCAGCACGATCACCTCCTCGGCCGGCACCTCGTGAATCCCCGCGAGCAACTCGAAGGTCGAAGGGTTCAGCGTCGGTCCCCCGTCGAGCACCGATACGCCAAGGCTGGCGTACAGCTCCGCGATGCCCGCTCCGGACACCACTGCGAGCACGCCGCAGCGACCTTCGATCCGCGCGATCCGCTCCGCGACCTGCACGCGCATGTCCGCCACGTCGAGCCGCGAAACCTCGCCCAAGCCGTCGAACACCGCGGTCGCGTGCTCGGGATCGTCGGTATGCACATGCACCTTGAGCGTGTGCTCGTCACCAACCACGAGCACCGAGTCGCCAATCGCATCGAGCGCCGCCGCATGGCCGCCCGCCTGCAGGTTGTCGCCCGTTACGGCAAAGTTCGTGCAGTAGCGGTACGTCGAGGACGCGTGATGAGGATGCGTGATCCGCGCGGGAGCGTGATGATCCAGCGGCGGCGGCTGGTCCCCCCGCAGCGCCGCAACGATGCCAGCGAAGATGACGCAGAGCGCGTAGCCGCCGGCGTCCACGACCCCCGCCTCCCGCAGTACAGGCAGCAGGTCCGGCCCTCGCTTGACCGATATCTGGCCCGCCTCGACAGCGCGCTCCAGCACCTGGGCAATCGCGTCGTCCTGCTGCACGGCGTCGACCTCCGCGCCCAGGGCCGGGGCTTGCATGTGGGCGAGCTCCGTCGCGATTCGGTGCGCCATCTCGCGCACCACCGTCAGGATCGTGCCCTCCGCCGGCTCGCGCACCGAGGCGTACGCGCGGTCAGATCCGCGCGCAAGCGCAGCACCGACAAGCATCGGGTCGACGAGCTCGCCTGGTCGACTGACGAGCTCCTCCGCGGCGCCGCGAATCAGCTGCGAGAGAATCACACCGCTGTTTCCGCGCGCACCAAGCAGCGCTGCGCGCGCGACCGCGTCAACGATCTCCTCACGTCCGATCTCATCGATCGTGCGGTCCTCGTCAGCGGCCAGCCGGTCGATCTCCTCGAGCACGGCGCGCAGCGTCAGCGCCATGTTGTCTCCGGTGTCACCATCAGCGACCGGGAACACGTTCAGATCGTTGACCTCCTCGCGCCGGGACTCCAGGTGCGCCAGCGCACCAGCAACGACGTTGCGAAACCGAAGAAGGTTGGGGTCGGTCAAGAGGACGCGGCCACGGGGCCCCGACTCAGCGAGCCTTGGTGACCTTGCCGGCCTTCAGGCACCGCGTGCAGACGTAGACGCGGCGCGGCGCGGCGTTTTCGAGAATCCGAACTTTCTGCAGGTTTGGGTTGAAGCGCCGCTTCGTCGCAACCATCGAGTGGCTGCGGCTCTGGCCGAACGCCGGGCCCTTGCCGCAGGAGTGACATACCTTTGCCATACAGCGCGCAGTCTAGCCGCACGCGAGCTGCTCGCGCAGCGCGGCCAGCGCCAGCACCGCCTCCGCCGCGTTGCGCGCGCTGTCGCGCTGATCGCCGCCCGCACGCGCGATCGCCTGCTGCATCGAGTCCACCGTGAGCACGCCAAAGGAGCAGGGCACGCCGGTGCGCAGCTGCACGTCCTGAATGCCGCGCGCGCATTCGGCGCAGACCCAGTCGTAGTGGTCAGTCTCACCGCGGATCACCGCTCCGAGGCAGACGACTCCTGCAAAACGCCCACTCAGCGCCGCGTAGGAAGCCGCCAGCGGCAACTCGAACGCGCCCGGCACCTCGAATACCTCGGGCTCACCCGGCAGCGCCTCATGCGCCGAGCGCACCAGCGAGTCGGCGAGCTCGCGATAGAACGTCGCAACCACAATCGCGTAGCGTCGCTCAGCCATCGCCTTGCCGTTCCGTCGCACGATCGTGCTCGCGCTCGGCGTGCAGCAGCTCCGCGTCGAGATTCAGGCCCTGATGGTGCAGCGTGTGGCCCATCCGCTCGCGTTTCGTGCGTAGGTAGGCCTCGTTGTGGACGTTCGGCTCGTGTTCGATCGGGATCTGCGCAGAAACCGACAGCCCGTAGCCCTCCAGTCCGCGAATCTTCTTCGGGTTGTTCGTGAGGATGCGGATCGAGCTCAACCCGAGATCAGCCAGGATCTGCGCCCCGATCCCATAGTCGCGCAGGTCGGCGGGCAGGCCGAGGCGCTCATTGGCCTCAACCGTGTCGTAGCCGTCCTCCTGCAGGCGGTAGGCACGAAGCTTGTTCAGCAAGCCAATCCCGCGCCCCTCCTGAGAGAGGTACAACAGCACCCCCTCGCCCTCGTGCTCGATCATCGCCAGGGCGCTGCCGAGCTGCTCGCCGCAGTCACAACGAAGCGAATGGAAGACATCGCCCGTGAGGCACTCCGAGTGCACACGCACCAACACGTCAGACCGCCCGATCACCTCGCCCTTGACGAGCGCGACGTGGTGCTTGTCATCGACCAGCGAGCGGTAGCCGACCGCTTCGAAGTCACCGAACTCGGTCGGCAGAGCCGTCGAGACGACACGCTCGACCAGCTTGTCGTGCCGGCGACGATAGGCGATCAGATCCTTGATCGTGACCAGCTTCAAGTCGTGTCGTGCGCAATAGGAGATGAGGTCGGCAACGCGCGCCATCGACCCGTCGTCGTTCATCACCTCGCAGATCACGCCAGCGGGCGTTAGACCCGCCAGGCGCGCGAGATCGACGCTTGCCTCGGTGTGGCCCGTGCGCTCCAGGACGCCACCCGGCTTGGCCTTCAAGGGGTTCACGTGGCCCGGCTGCGTGAGATCCGACGGTCCCATGCGGGCGTCGATCGCGACCTGCATGGTGTGCGCGCGGTCGTGCGCAGAGACGCCGGTGGTAACCCCCTCGCGAGCTTCGATCGTGATCGTAAAGGGCGTCTGAAGCGGCGACTCGTTCTTCGCGGTCATCAGATCCAGCCCAAGCTCGTCGCAGCGCTCGGGCGTGAGCGCAAGGCAGATCCAGCCGCGCGCCTCCTTGGCCATGAAATTGATCGCCTCCGGAGTCACGAACTGCGCTGCCATCACGAGGTCACCCTCGTTCTCGCGGTCCTCATCGTCGCAGACCACGACCATCCTGCCCTGGCGGATCTGCTCGATGGCCTCCTCGATCGATGCGAACGGGCTCACGCGCCCGCCCCAGACGTGGCGACCAGTTTCTCCAGGTGCTTGGCCATGATGTCGACCTCGACATTGACCGGCGCTCCCTGCACAGCGTCGCCAAGCGTCGTCGTCCGCAGCGTCTCGGGTATCAGGCAGACGGTCAGCGAGCGCTCGTCGACCGCCGCCACGGTCAGCGACACGCCGTCCAGCGCGATCGACCCCTTTTCGACCACGAACCGCAGCAACCCGGAATCCAGCGTCAGACGAAGCTGCCCGGCCGCGTCAAGCTGCTCGACCGATGCCACTCCGTCGACGTGTCCCTGGACGATGTGGCCGCCCAGCCGATCAGCGGCGCGCAGCGGAAGCTCGAGGTTGACCCGCGAGCCCGACTCCAGCGCCGCCAGCGAGGAGCGCTGCAAAGTCTCGGCGACCACGTCCGCCTCGAAGTCCGCGGTCGACGGCTCGATCGCCGTCAGGCAGACGCCGTTGACCGCGATCGAATCGCCTGCCGTCAAATTTTCGGCGAGCGGCGTCCCGATGCGCAGGCGGCCATGCGCCATCCCCTGATCGCGCGATATCGACAGCACGGTCCCAAGATCAGATACCAGCCCGGTGAACATCACCATTCCTTCAGGCGCGCGGAGATCAGGAGATCCTCGGAGATCCTCTCGCAGTCGAGCGTCAGCGCATGCAGGGCCTGGGAGATCCGCTCCACTCCTTCGCCCTCCAGCGGATCGCGCGCGCTGCGCCCACCGAGCAGCAGTGGCGCCAGGAACAGCCTGATCTCGTCGATTTCTCCCGCGTCGAGGAAGGCGCCCGCGAGATGTGGCCCCCCTTCGAGCAGCACCGCTGCGATATCCATCGCGCCGAGCTGGTCGAGCGCCGAGCGGACGCGGGCCGGCTCGTTCTGTCCGGTCGCCACGATCACCTCCACCCCAGCGGCCTCAAGCGCATCGGTGTCGGTGCGCGGCGCCGCGCGGCTCACCACCACGGTCAGCGGCACGTCGCTCGCGGCCGCGACGAGCTTGGAGCGCGAAGACAGCCGTGCAAGCGAGTCGAATACCACGCGGCGCGGCTGGCGGTGAACGCCCTCCACGCGCGCGGTCAGCATCGGGTCATCGGCGATCGCGGTCCCGATCCCTACGACCACCGCATCGACCTCGGCGCGCCAGCGATGCGCCAGCTCGCGGCTGTGTTCGCCGGAGATCCACTTCGAGTCGCCGGCCTGCGTGGCGACCTTTCCGTCGAGCGTCATCGCCGACTTGAACAGCACCCACGGCCGGCCCGTGCGCGCGTGTTTGCGAAAGCCCTGGTTGGCGAGCCGTGCCTGCGCCACGATCTCCGGCTCCTCGCAGGAGAGCACCTCGATGCCCTCGTCGCGCAGCATGCCGAGACCGCGACCACATGCCTTCTCGCTCGGGTCATCGCTCGCCACCACGACCCGCCCGATGCCCGCAGCGACGATCGCCTCTGTACAAGGGGGGGTCTTGCCCTGGTGGGCACAGGGCTCGAGCGAGACGTACAACGTGGTGCCATGCAAGTCAGCCTCGCCGCATGCGCGGATCGCGTTGACCTCCGCGTGGCGCCCGCCGAACTCAGCGTGCCAACCCTCGCCGAGCACCTCCTGATCGCGCACCACGAGCGCCCCAACCACCGGGTTGGGGTTGACGCGACCCAGGCCGCGGGAGGCGAGCTCGATCGCGCGGTGAAGGTAGACCTTGTCGGTCTCGGTGCACAGTGCCATTCAGCTCAAGGCTACTGCGGCGTGTCGCAGAGGCCACCTGAAAGGTGGTAAACCTGCATCACAGGCCCGGGGTGGGCGTAGTCCAGCGGGTAGTAGTCGAACGCCCAGTCGAAGTTGAACTTGACGGGCCCCCGCCCCGCCGCGTACGGGGACGCTTCGTAGACCAGCTGTCCCTGCGTGCTGAGCGCGTCGTAGTAGGCGATTGCCTGCGGCACCTCACTCGGGGCCGCGGTCGCGCGCCCGGACTGCGTGGAGCCGGTGACCACCCAGCAGTAGCCGTGCTGGACGTATAGGTCGATCAGCTCCGGCCGCAGCGTGCGCTCGTAGTCTTCGATGTTGACTGCGGGGCCTGCGCCCACCTGCAGGGTGCCGTCGCTGGCGACCTGCGATTTCGTCGCCGGATACTTGTACCAGCGGTAGCCGTTGGTGGTGCCCGGGAAGATCCGGCCGATGTCCTGCGCCCAGGCGTCGGGAACGACGGGCTCGACGACGATGCGCGACGCGCCGGGCACGTGGCCGACCAGCCAGGCTCGGGTGTCGTTGCGGGTGTCCGAGCGCGAGAGCACGAGCCCGGAGTGCACGCTGTGCACAAGCGCCTGACCGCACAGCGCGAGCACGGCGAGAGCGATCAGCGTCGGGCGCAGTTGGGGTCTGCGGCGGGCAACCACCTCGGCAATCTGGAGCCCGGCGAACGCCGCGAGCAGACAGATGATCGGCAGCACCGGGATCAGCCAGCGCCCGAAATAGCGCCCCTGGGAGCCCATGAAGATGAGGAACACGACGATCGCGGGGGCGCACAGAAGCGCCAGGCGTCGCTCGTCGCGCCACAGCATCACGCTGCCAGCGAGCGCCGCGAGCGCGGGGATCCAGCCGAGCCCCCAGGTCATCGTCCACAGGTAGTAGGTGATGCCGCTACCGTGCGTCAGGCCCAGTTTGCCGGTCGCCTCGTCGGTCACCGACGATTGATGCCTGAGGCCATCGCGAAACGCGCTGAAGTCGAGCAGCGAGTAGGGGTCTGTCGCGAGGAAGCCGGCGAGCGCAAGGCCGCCAGCAAGCAACAGGCCGCGCGTCGCGAGCACGCGCCCGCCGGGCTGCATGAACTGGACCCCGGCTGCGACGAGCAGCGGCAGCAGCACAATTCCGCCTGTGTACTTCGTCGCACAGGCAACGCCGAGCCCGATCCCCGCGATCGCATAGTCGCGCAGGCGCCCGAGCCGCAGGATGCCCGCCACCCCCCACAGCGACAGCGTCAGCGGCGCGAGCGTTGGGACGTCGTTGAGCGCGAGGTGTGAATAGAAGACGGGCAGGAAGGCGACGGCCATCAGCCCCGCCGCAAGCAGTCCCGTGCGGCGGTCGATCAACCTGCTCCCCGCCACGTACAGCAGCCACACCGACACCGTCCCGAGCACTCCGGCGGTGATCCGCGCGATCACAAATACTTCGGTCGGGTTCGAGCGGAACGACGTGGCTACGGCGGCCCCGCCGCCGAACCACACCGACAGAACGATGTGCAGCAGATATGTGAAGGCCGGGGGGTTGTTGAAGTAGTGCGGGTTCCAGTCGTGGCCGAAGATCCCGATTGCCTTCGGCACGAAATGTGCGTTCTCGTCAGAGTTGTAGGCAAACGGCAGACCGTGCTTGACGCCCCAAAGTCGCAGCACCAGGGCGAGCACGAGCACGCCGCCGATCGCCAGCCCCCAGCGCCCCCGTCGCGCGGCTGGGCGTGCATCGACGTCACCCGGCGCGTAGGGCACGCTCGTTGGCGGCGGAGGCGCGATGGCGGTCAAGCGATCACTCGGGGGCTGGATCGGGCGATAGGGAACAGGATGCCAAGATCGCCTGCTCGCGGCGAGTCGCCGCCTCTAGCAGCGAACATAGGCGCCGTAATACTGGGTTGTCGCGACGCGTTGAAAGCCGGCCAGCGGCACCTGGTCGCGCGGATCGTCGCTTGTGTCGACGAGTGCCTGGCGCTCGACGGCAAGCCCCGTCGGATACAGCGCGACGCCGCGCATCGTGCGCCCGAGCAGCGCGATGTGACCGTGCTGCGCCTGAAGCCGCGCGTCGCTGCGGGCGATCACGCCGGCAGGCCCGCGGTGAAGCTCCCAACGCGCGTCGGGCACGAGCTTGTGGTTGGGCACGGATAGGGGCCCGCAGCGCAGGCCGGAGCGCACGCGGCGGTTGCTGAGGATCGCCGCGAGCGCAGTGTGCGAGTCGCCGCGAAAGCCGAGTTCGGTCTGGATCTTCTGCACGCTGACGGTCGATACTGCCGCGAGCACGCCGTAGGCCAACAGCAGCGCCGCTGCGCTCGCCCAGGCCCGCCTCAGCCGACCACCCGCGGCGAGCATCGTCCAGCCGCCGAGCCCAGCTGCGCCGAACACGATCACCATCAGCGAAGGAACGAGCAGATACCGATCGATCACCGACAGCCCTGCTGCGCCGATCAACACAAACGTGCCGAGCCCCACTGCGAGCAGGATCCCCGGCATCCGGACGCGCTTCGGCACGAGCGAGACGCAGATCAGGAGCCCGGCGATCGCGGCGACGATCACCGGCAGCTTGTCCAGCCGCACGAGGTACTGCCAGGTCGCGGTCGGCACCGCGCCGAGCCCCTTCGAGCGCCCCAGCGTGGCCGCCAGTCCGCTGGTCGAATGCAGGGAGAAGAGCGGATCCCCGGTTTCCACCAGGTCCACGCTCGCCCAGATCAGCGGCCCCGCGGCGGTGATCGCAGCGAACCGGAAGCGCTCGCGCCAGGGCGCGGCGTAGGCGCACCACAGGAAGTACAGACCTCCCAGCAGCCACGCCTCGGGGCGCAGCAGCTCTGCGACGAAGAGCAGGGCGAACACCGGCAATCCGCGCCGTGGACGCTCCGCCTCGAGCGCTGCTGCCCACACCACGACTGCGAGGTAGGGAATGTCGACGTATCCGCGCACGGCGAGAAAGGAGAGGTTGAAGCGCGTGATCAGGAGCACCACGGCGAGTGCGCCGACGATCGGCGTGAAGGCAAGTCGCGCGAGCCGGTACAGCCCGGCGGACAGCACCATGAACGATCCGATCGTCGCGCCGACCAACAGGCGATCTGCATGGTTGCCGGCGAGCGACAGCAGCCCGCCGAAGGCAATCGCAGCGGGATGCTCGGTGGGCGCGCGGTAGACGTGAAAGGAGAGCGCGTGCAGGTGAAGCGCCTCCCGCCCCCAGATCAGCGAGTAGTAGGAGTCGTAGATCGGGTACGTCGGATAGACAAAGAACCCGATCAGCGCGACCAGACACAGCACGGCGAACGCCCCGCGCGCCCATGCGCGCTCGGGCACCTCGCGCAGCGGCTCGAGCCAGGACGGTCCGGCCAGCCGCCGGGTGAGCGTTGCACCTTGCATCGGGGAGATGATCCCGCAGAGAGCCGATTTTGCGCCCTGGCGCTTCTCTGGGATACTTGCAGGCGAGTCTACGGCACCACCGTCGATGCGCATCGCCGCTGGAGACGCTCGCAGCGACTGACGCGCCAGGCGCGACGTGCGCGCGCGCAACTCACACGAAACGCGCCGGTCCTCCCTCCGTGAAGCTGATCATCCAAATCCCGTGTAAGGACGAGGCCGAGCAGCTGCCTGGCACGCTCGCCGACCTCCCGCGCTCGCTTGAGGGCTTCGAGACGGTGGAGTGGCTCGTGATTGACGATGGCTCGACTGACGACACGATCGCCGTGGCCCGCTCCCATGGCGTTGATCACATCGTCCGGCTGACCAACAACAAGGGCTTGGCCACGGCGTTCCAGGCCGGTCTGGACGCCTGCCTGAAACTCGGCGCCGACGTGATCGTCAACACCGATGCCGACAACCAGTACCACGGTGGCGACATCGACAAGCTTGTGGCGCCGGTTCTCCAGGGCCGGGCCGACATGGTTGTTGGCGACCGCGAGGTCGAGAACATCGACCACTTCTCACCGCTCAAGAAGTCGCTCCAGCGGCTCGGCTCCTGGGTTGTCCGCCAGGCCTCCTCGACAACCGTTCCTGACACCACGTCTGGCTTTCGCGCCTACAACCGCGAGGCGGCGATTCAGATGATGGTCGTCTCCAAGTTCACCTACACGCTCGAGACGATCATCCAGGCCGGCAAGCTGCTTGTCGCGGTCGATCACGTGCCGGTCCGCACGAACCCCAAGACCCGTGAATCGCGCTTGTTCCCGTCCATGGGCGCCTACGTTCGCCGCAACGGCATCTCGATCTTCCGTGTCTACTCGCAGTACGAGCCGCTGCGGGTCTTCTGGGGCGCGGCGGCGCTTGTGTTGTTTGTTGCGCTGGTCGTTTGGGGACGCTTCAGCTACTTCTACCTTTTCGCCGGCAACGGCAAGGGCCACGTCCAGTCGCTGATCCTCGGTGCCGTCCTGTTCAACGCCGCTGTGGTGCTCGCGGCGCTGGGTGTGATCGGCGATCTGCTGTCGGCACAGCGCGTGATGATCCAGCGCACGTTCGAGCGCGTGCGCCGAATCGAGCTCGAGGTCGGCGTCGCACCCTCGCATTACGAGCCGGGCTCCCACGACACGGGAATCGCCGCGACCACCGGCGCCGAAAGCGCCGGCGCCACTGGCAAGCGTCAGGCGGCCTCGATCCTGTGAGCGCCCCGGGGGGCCCGACTCGGAGCGTCGAGGGCATCGTCACAGGCAACACGTACGACAAGTACGGCTCGAAGAACCCCGTGGCCCGCCGCCTGATGGGCTCCTTCGAGTCCACGCTCGCGGAGCTCTTCGCGAGGACGGACCCCGGCTCGCTGCTCGACATCGGCTGCGGTGAGGGCGTGTTGACCCACAAATGGGCTCAGCAGCTCGCGGGACGCCGCGTCGTTGGCATCGACCTGGAGGACCCCACGCTGCGCGCTCACTGGGAGCGCTGCACAGCGCCAAACCTCGAATACCGCGTGATGAAGGCACAGCACCTGCCGTTTGCCGACGACGAATTCGCCCTCGCGACGGCGATCGAGGTGCTCGAGCACGTGCCGGACCCCGAGCACACCGTTGCAGAGATGGCGCGCTGCGCGTCGGAGCACCTGCTCGTCTCGGTCCCCCGCGAGCCGCTGTGGCGGATGCTCAACATCGCCCGCGGCGCCTACCTTCGCGAGCTGGGCAACACGCCGGGTCACCTCAACCACTTCTCCAGGCGCTCGTTTGCTCGCCTGCTCGCGCGCCACGGCACGGTCGTGGAGACGCGCTCGCCGTTCCCGTGGACGATGCTGCTCGTGCGCCTGTAGTCGTGGCCAGGGGGGGACTGGACGGCGGCAAGGGGCAGCCGGCCGCGCCCGATCGCGCGGCGCCGGCACAGAGCTACGCCAGGGGCGCCCGCGTGCTCTCGATCGGGATCGCCGCAACCGGCGTTCTCACGTTTGCGTATTTCTCGATCGCCAGCCACGTGCTCGGCGAGGTTGCAGCCAAGCGTGTCGACTTGCTGTGGTCGGTGATGTTCGTGGTCATCTCGGTGATCTACCGGCCAATCGAGCAGTTGCTCTCCCGCACGATCGCCGACCGGCTCGCACGCGGACTGCGATCCGACTCGCTGCGGGCGCCGCTTGCGATCCAGGGCACGTTCGCGCTCGTCTTTCTTGCAGTCGTGCTGCCTTTGCGCTCCACGCTGGTTAGCCACGTGTTCGACGGCTACACGACGCTGTACTGGGTGCTCGTGGTCGGCATCCTCGCCTATGCGGCAAGCTATTTTGCCCGCGGCTGGCTCGCCGGCCAGCAGATGTTCGGGCTCTACGGCGCCCTGGTGCTGATGGAATCGACGTCCCGGATAGCGTTCGCAATCGCCGTTGCGCTGGGCCTGGCGAGCGGACAGTCCGCGGTGGCGCTCGGGATTGCCGCGGCCCCCTTCGTTTCGCTCGTCGTGGTCCCTGCGGCCTTTGCGCGCGCCCGTTCCGTGCCCGTGGCGACAGCACCCGGGACAGCCGCCGCCGCAACGCCGCACCTCAGCGACGCCGCGCTGGAGGGGCCCGCCGCGGAGGGCGTCGAGGAAGCTGTGGAGGTGCGCGAGCTATCCGTCCGCGGCAGCAGCGCCTTTGCGCTATCGGTGTCCGGCATCCAGCTCGCCGAGCAGACGTTGCTCAATGCCGCGGTCCTGACGGTCGATGCGACCTCCCCGAATCATGCCCTGGCGGGCATCGTCTTCAACGTGCTGCTGATCACGCGGGCGCCGCTCCAACTCTTTCAGGCGATCCAGACCTCGCTGCTGCCGCACCTTGCGGGCCTGGAGGCAACGGCAGGCGCTGCCGCGTTCGCCCGCGCGATCCGCACCACGCTGCTGGCGATCGCAGCGTTTGCCGGCGCCGTCGCCGCTGGGCTGCTTGCGGTCGGGCCGTTCGTGATGCGCCACGTGTTTGGACAGCACTTTGCCTATGACCGCGTCGGCCTCGCGCTGATCGCGATCGGGATGGGGCTTCACCTCTCGAGCGGCGCGCTCAACCAGGCTGCCCTGGCGCGCGGCCGCGCCGGCGCAGCGGCGCTTGCGTGGCTCGGAGCAGCGGCGCTGTTCGTGGTGTGGATGCTCCTGCCGCTGATCGCCGATCAGCTGCTGCGGGTAGAGCTCGGCTATTCCGCTGCTGCGGCCGTGCTGACGGGAGCGCTGTGGAGGGTCTACCGGCGTGGGAGCGTAGGGGCGGCGCGGTGAGCCTGCCCTTGCCGTCGCGGTCGCCTCGTGGCGGGGTGGTGGCCGATGCAGCTCGCCCGAGATTGTCGTGCGCGCTACTCGCGCGCGGCGGCGGCGGCAATCCGTCGGTATGCCTCCACCGGATCCGGCGCCCCAAACAATGCGCTCCCGGCGACAAACAGGCCCGCGCCGGCTGCGGCGCAGGGGCCGGCGGTCTGCTCGTCAACCCCCCCGTCCACCTCGATCACCGCGTCGTCGTCGACAAGCTCTGACAGGCGCCTCAGCTTCTCGATCGAGCTGGGGATGAATTTCTGTCCCCCCCAGCCGGGGTTGACGGTCATGCACAACGCGACGTCGACGGCCCCGCGCAGCTCCTTGTAGACACCGAGCGGCGTACCCGGGCACACGGCGAGCCCGGCACGCGCGCCAGCCTCGCGCACCGCAGCCAGCGCGTAGTTGAGGTGCGGCGTGGCCTCGGCGTGGAGTGTGATCACGTTCGCCCCGGCGCTCGCAAACGCCTCGATGTGTCGCTCGGGACGCTCAACCATCAAATGGACGTCGATCGCAAACTCTGCTCCCAGCTCGCGAATCGCCGAGACGACGCCGGGCCCGAACGTGAGCGGCGGCACGAAGTGCCCGTCCATGATGTCGACGTGGATCACGCCGGCACCGGCCGCGAGGACGTCGCGAACCTGCTCGCGTAGGCGGCCGTGGTCGGCGGCCAGGACCGATGGAGCGACGCCAGTGAGCTTCATATCGCCATCAACATGTCATCGCCGCAGGAGTTACAGCGCGTGATCTGGGTGCTCGACATCCGCACGATCGTCGAGTGCTCGCCGCAGTTCGGACACACGCTGACGAGTTCGAAGCGATGCAGGCAGTAGACGCAGCGGTAGCGCCCTGGCAGGTTGGTCGGCCGCAACCAGGGCTCGCCGCAGTCGGGGCAGCGTGGACCAAGGTCGACGGTCTCCCTGGAGGAGGAGCTCATCGCGTGCGCTCCAGGGCGGCGATGAAAAACCCGTCGCTTCCCTGCACGCTGGGGAGCGATTGGATGAACGGGCCCGGGTCCGCCCAGGCCGGGAAACGGGGTGCGAGGCTGCGCGCGGTCAGGTCCGGGTGTTCCTCTAGACAGCGTTGCATCTGCTCCTCGTTCTCCGGAGGCGAAATCGTACAGGTCGAATATACGAGCGTCCCGCCAGGAGTGAGCATCTCAGCCGCGGCGGACAGCAGGCGTGCCTGGATGCCGACGAGCGCTGTCTGCGACTCCGGCGTCGCGCGCCAGCGCAGGTCGGGGCGGGACTGCAGTGTGCCAAGGCCAGTGCACGGCGGATCGAGCAGGATGCGCTCGTAGCGGCCGCGATGCTCGCCGGCGTCGCCGACGACCACGCGCACATTGCCGGCGCCCATCCGCGCCGCGGTCCGCTCGAGCGCGCGCGCCCGGCCCGTGTGGCGCTCGACCGCAACGATCTCCCCCCGCCCACCCATCAGCGCCGCGAGGTGCGTGGTCTTGGCCCCCGGCGCCGCGCACATGTCGAGCACGCGCTCCCCGGGCTGCGGGTCCAGCGCCCGCGCCACGAGCATCGCCGCGCGCGACTGGGGCGTGAAATCGCCGGCACGCCAGCGCGGGTCGGCGTGCGCGTCGAACGCCTGCTCGACGATCACGGCCTCGGGCGGGTCGCCGGCCGCGTGCGCGTCAACCGGCAGTGCGGCCGCCAGGCTCAGCGCGTCCGTGCGCAGCGTGTTGGCCCGCAGCGAGCGCTCCGCGGGCTCGTTGCAACGGACGAGCAAGGCCCGGGTGCGCTCGCCCCCGAGTCTCTCCCACCACATTTGCGTGATCCACTCCGGCATCGAGTGCTTCACCGAAGCTGACCGCGGATCCTCGTCGCTCAGCCCGCCGAGCATCCGCTCACCGTCGCGGGTTGCGCGCCGCAGCACGGCGTTGACCAGCTTGTAGCCCGGTCCGCCCCCCTGCTCCTTGGCGAGCTCCACGACGTCGTTCAGAATCGCGTGTGGTGCGCTCGCGGTCCACAGCAGCTCGTAGATGCCCAGCCGCAGGGCGGCCTGGAGCGGCGGGTCCAGCCGCCGGTCGCTCCACAGCCCGATCAGGTGGTCGAGCGTACCGCGGCGCTGGACGGTGCCGTAGGCGAGGCGGACCGCCAGCGCGCGCTCGCGCGGCTCGAGATCCGCTGCGGCATGGATCACGCGGTCGGTGTAGGCGCCCTGCTCGAACGTGCGACGGACGGCATCGTAGGCGCACGCACGGGCTTCAGAGCGCATGGCCGCGCAGGTAGTCAGCCCCATCCATCGGCCGCCCCCCGGGGGGCTGAACGCGGAGCAGGTGCAGGCTCGGGCCATAGAACAGCTCTCCGTCGACGTTGGCCAGATCACCGGGCGCCGGGCCGCCCTGGCCTAGGCGAGCCTCGAGCACCCGCAGGCCCGACGGGGTGCGCGCTCCGATATGCGGGTGAAGCGCGCGTACGATCCGCTCGAGCTGCTCGGGTTGCTCGCTGGCGGCGAGAATCCGATCGGCGGCGTCGATCTTCGCGGCGTAGGTGACAGCGCTCTCGTCCTGCGGCTCGCAGCGCGGGCGCTCCTCGAGCGCTTGCACGAGCAGTCGGCCGCCGATCTGCTCGAGCCGCGGGGCGAGCGAGCCGTAGCTGTCGGACGGTCCGATGACAGTGCGCTCGCGCAGGCACACGGGCCCGCTGTCGAGGCCGGCTGACAGGCGCATGATCGATACGCCGCTCTCGGCGTCGCCGGCGATGATCGCGCGCTCGATCGGCGCCGCCCCCCGCCAGCGCGGCAGCAGCGACGGATGAACGTTGAGAATCGGCGCGGCTGACAGCAGCGGCTCACGCACGATTGCTCCGTAGGCGCAGACGCAGATCGTCTCCGGCGCGGCAGCCAGCACCTTGTCGAGCGCGTCGTTTGGATCGGCCGGCTGAACGAGCGCAATTTCCAACTCGCGGGCAACCCGCGCCACCGGCGGCGCCGCCTCCCTGCGCCCGCGTCCGCGCGGGCGATCGGGCCGCGTGAGTACAAGCTGCGGACGATGCGCCGAGGCCGCGAGGAAGCGCAGCACGACCGCGGCGAACTCCGACGTGCCCAGGTAGACGGTGCGGCTCACACGCCGGGCGGCGGCTCCGCGGCCTCGCGCATCGCCCGCATCGCCTCGCGCCGCTGCTCGCGGCTCGCGCGATCGAGCATCAGCACTCCGTCGAGGTGATCGAGCTCGTGCTGGATCACCCTCGCCTCGAGCCCCGACGCCTCGACCCGTAGCGGCGCGCCGTGCTCGTCCTGCGCGCGAACTCGCACATGGAGCGGGCGCTCGACGTCGACATGGACCCCGGGGAGGCTGAGGCAGCCCTCTTCCATCGTCTCGAGTTCGCGCCCGGACCACTCGATCTCCGGGTTGACGAGGGCGAGCACGCGGCTCTCGGGCTGCACCCGGTAGACGAGTAGACGATGGAGCACGCCGACCTGCGTGGCGGCCAGTCCAACGCCCATCGCGTCGACCATTAGCGCGCTCATCGACGCGACCTGATCGAGCAGGACCTGGTCGAAGTGCTCGACCGCGAGGGCCGAGGAGCGCAGCACCGGATCTCCGAGCTTGCGCACATGCGCGAGGGCGGCACGGCGCAGGGCGAGGCGCTGATCGTCGATCTCGCTCTCGCGATCCCGCTCGCGGCTTGTTGCGGGCAGCTCCTCTGTGGCTTGCTCTGCCATCGCCTCATTGTAAGCCGCGACGCTTTCGCCCCCAAGATCGCCGCTTGCATCACTGCGGATCGACATCAACGCTGATCGCGAAGTCGCGCAGGCGCATGGAGTCAACGGCGGCGCCGACGACCCGCACCGCGCCGACGCGATCCTGAGTCTTGATGAGCAGCTGCGCCCGCTCTCGCCCGCGGAGGCGAAACAGCGGTGCCGGGCCGAGCACGGGAATCCTCAGCTGATCCTTGAACGCCGCCGCTGCCGCGAGTGCCGCCCCCGGCTGCGGCGACGAACACACAACGCGAATCAGCTCGCCGTACGGCGGGTAGTTGAGGGCGGCGCGCCGCTCCAGCTCCTCGCGTAGGAAGCCTGCGCTGTCGTGCCGCGCGGCATGCGCGATGCTCGACGCTGCGGGGGTCATCGTTTGGACCAGCACTGTCCCCGAGCCGCCGCGCCCGGCACGCCCTGCGAGCTGGCACACGAGCGCGAACGTACGCTCCTCGGAGCGAAAGTCGGGAAAGCGCAAAGTGGCGTCGGCGTCGAGCACGACGCCGAGCTCGATGCCCTCGAAGTCGTGCCCCTTGGCCACCATCTGCGTGCCGACCAGCACCCCGGCGGGGGCTCGGTCGAAGCGCCTCAGCAGCGCTGCGGCCCGGCCCTTGCCCTCTGCCACATCGCTGTCGAGCCTGAAGATCGGGACCTCCGGCGCGAGCGCACCGGCGAGCTCGTGCTCGAGCCGCTCGGTGCCCAGGCCGTGGCGCGCGACGCTCGTGGAGCTGCAGTCGGGGCAGCTGGCGGGCAGCGGCTCGCGGTGGCCGCAGTGATGGCAGGCAAGAAGGCTCTCGGCCCGGTGCAGCACGAGCGCGACGTCGCACTGGGGACAGCCCCACACGCGCCCGCAGGAGCGACAGGAGAGAAAGTTCGACCAGCCGCGCCGGTTGAGCAGGACGATCGCCTTGCCCGTCACGGCCCGCAGCGCCGCGGCGGTACGCGGGTGAAGCGCTCCGGCGGCTTCCCGCATGTCGAGCACTTCGACGGGCGGCAGCGGGCGGGCGTCGACGCGAGCGGGCAGGTCGAGCCTGCGCAGACGCTGCCAGCTCTCCGGGCGCGGCGTCGCGGTGCCAGCGAGCAGCACGGCGCGAGACTCGCGGGCGCGGTGTGCCGCGATGTGCCGCGCGTCGTATCGTGGGTCGCCCTCGTGCTTGTAGGACGGGTCGTGCTCCTCGTCCACCACGATCAGGCCAAGCCGCTGGATCGGCGCAAACGCCGCCGAGCGCGGGCCGACACAGATCCGCGCCTCACCGCGACGCAGCCGCAACCACTCGTCGTAGCGCTCGCCGGCAGCGAGGCGCGAATGGAGCACGGCGACGGTGTCGCCGAAGCGATCGATGAAGCGTCCAACTGTCTGCGGCGTGAGCCCGATCTCGGGCACCAGGACGATCACGCCGGTGCCGCGCTCGAGCGCGCGCGCGGCGGCCTGGAGGTAGACCTCGGTCTTGCCCGAGCCAGTCACGCCGTGCAACAGGAATGCCTCGTGGCGCCCAGCATCGATTGCCTTCCGCACCGGCTCGAGGACCGCTCGCTGGGCTGCTGTCAGTGTCGTGGGCGCCTCGGGCCGTGCGCCAACCGGCAGGTTTGCGGGCCGCCGCGTGCTGACGCGCCGATCGAGTTCGATCAGACCCCGTGTGCGCAGCCGCGAGAGCGCGTCGTGGCTCGCGCCGCTCGCGGTCGCCGCGAGCGGCCCGGCTTCGCTGAGGCGCTCGAGCAGCGCGCGTTGCGCGGCGGTCAGGCGGACTTCCTGGCCATCGCGGAGCGCTGCCCGCCCGAGGTCGGTCAGCTCCGCCGTTACACGCATGCTCGCGCGGGTTCCGCGCGCACTGCCGGGAGGCAGCATCAGGGCCAGCGCCCGTGCCCGCGTTGAGCAGTATTCGCGTGCGATCCAGTCAGCCAGGGCGACGTGGCCGGCGGGCAACCCGGGCTCGATCAGGCGCCGCGGCGCAAGCAGCCTGGACTCGTCGAGCTCGGACTCCGACGTCACCTCGACCACGACCCCGAGCAACTCGCGCCGCGCGAACGGAACGAGCAGCAGCGAGCCGACCTCCACGGCCAGATCACCGGCGCGGTAGTCGAACGGCCCGCGCAGCCCGCGGGCGGTGCTGAGCGGCTCGACGCGGGCGATCACGGACACTGGCGAGACTACGGGCCAGCCACGCGCTGCAGCTCCGCGCGCTGCGCGCTGCTGCTCGCGAACGGCCCGTCGGCGGCCACGCCGCTACAGACCAGCGGCCGCGCGCAGCGCGTCGGCCTTGCCGGTGCGCTCCCAGCTGAAGTCATCGTCCTCGCGGCCGAAGTGGCCGTAGGCGGCGGTCTTCTGGTAGATCGGGCGGTGCAGGTCGAGCTCCTCGCGGAAGGCCCCGGGGCGCAGATCGAAATGTTCGGAGATCAGCTGGCCGATCTTGGCCCGCCCGACCTTTTCGGTGCCGAAGGTCTCGACCATCACCGACACGGGGTGCGCGACGCCGATCGCGTAAGCGACCTGGACCTCCACGCGGTCGGCCAGGCCGGCGGCGACGACGTTCTTCGCTACCCAGCGCGCGGCGTACGCAGCGGATCGGTCGACCTTGGATGGGTCCTTGCCCGAGAATGCGCCGCCTCCGTGGCGGGCCATGCCGCCGTAGGTGTCGACGATGATTTTGCGGCCAGTCAGCCCGCAGTCGCCCATCGGGCCGCCGATCACGAAGCGCCCGGTGGGATTGCAGAGAAAATTCTTCAGCAGCTTGTCCTCGTCGTACAGGTCGCCTGGCAGCACCGGCTTGACGACCTGCTCCCACAGGTCGGGCTTGATCTGCGCAGCGGAGTCCACACCCTCGGCGTGCTGGGTGGAGATCAACAGCTTTTCGACCTCGACGGGCTTGCCGTCCTGGTAGCGCACCGTGACCTGGGTCTTTCCGTCTGGCCGCAGGTAGGGAACCTGTCCGCTCTTGCGCACCTCGGCGAGGCGCTTTGCGAGCTGATGGGCCAGAGAAATCGGCATCGGCATCAACTCGCGAGTCTCGTTGGAGGCGTAGC
The DNA here is from genome assembly GCA_050997675.1 of Solirubrobacteraceae bacterium. Classification (GTDB taxonomy): domain Bacteria; phylum Actinomycetota; class Thermoleophilia; order Solirubrobacterales; family Solirubrobacteraceae; genus Palsa-513. Next base: position 57,367 of record JBPCQX010000094.1, on the reverse strand, counting down.
CGAACATCATCCCCTGGTCGCCGGCGCCGGCGAGGTCCAGCTCGTCATCGTCGCTGGCGTCGGTCCGGCGCTCATAGGCCTCGTTGACCCCTTGCGCGATGTCTGGCGATTGGCGATCGATCGTGTTGATCACGGCGCAGGTGTCGCAGTCGAACCCGTAGCTGGCGTCGTCGTAGCCGATCCGGCGCACGGTTTCGCGGGCAATGTCCTGGATGTCGACATAGGTGTTCGTCGAGATCTCCCCGGAGACGACGATCAGGCCTGTGTTGACGAGTGTCTCGCAGGCAACGCGCCCGTACGGGTCCTCGGCCATCACGGCGTCGAGCACGCCGTCAGAGATCTGATCGGCGATCTTGTCCGGATGACCCTCGGTCACGGACTCGGAAGTGAAGAGGTACTCGTTGTCGGAGAGCTGAGGGGTCATTGATCCTTCACCGTTGGAGGTCAGAGCGTCCGGGCACCCTACCGAGGTCGCTCGCTGCGGCGTCTGCTGCCCCGCTCGACGAAATCGATGATCAGCGGCACGCCGTCGAGCCCGTAGCGGGCTCGCATCCGGTTCTCCACGTAGTAGGCATAGTCGCGGGTGACGCGGTTGCGAGAGTTGACCTGAATCGCAAAGCGCGGCGGACGCTCGCCGATCTGGGCGATGTAGATCAACTTCAGCCGATGCCCCTGCCTGGCGGGTGGTTGGCGACCCTCGACGACCTCGGACAGAAAGCGGTTCAGCTCGGGCGTGGGAATCCTCGCGGCGACGCGATCACCCAGGGCGATGACTTCCTCGAGCAGTCGAGACACATTGCGACCACTCTGCGCGCTCGCCGTCAGCACCTTGGGGCGCAAACGTAGCTTCGTCGCGACGCGCGCACGCTCGTGCTCGAGCTCGAAACCCAAGCCGGCGAGATCCCACTTGTTGAGTACCAGGGCCGTGGCGCAACCGGACTTCATTGCCAGCTCGGCGACCCGCAGATCCTGCGAGGTGACCCCGTCGCACGCATCGCAGACGACGAGCGCGACGTCGGCGCGCTCCGCTGCGCGCTGCGAGCGCAGCGTCGTGTAGTACTCGACGGACTCCGAGACCTTCGACTGGCGCCGCATGCCGGCCGTGTCGACAATCACGAGGTCGCGATCGCCGTAGCGCAGCGGCATGTCGATCGCGTCGCGGGTCGTCCCGGCCTGCTCGGAGACGATCACGCGCTGCTCGCCGAGAAAGCGGTTGACGAGCGAGGACTTGCCGACGTTTGGTCGCCCGATCAGGGCGAGGCGGATCACGCCGTCGGGGGCTTCCTCGGCGTCATCTGGAAGCAGCTCGACGAGCCGGTCGAGCAGGTCGCCGGTGCCGAGGCCCTGCGCGGCGGAAACGGGCATCGGCTCGCCGAGCCCGAGTCGGTAGAAGTCGGCCGCGAGCGGCATTTCGCTCGCGCTATCGCACTTGTTGGCGGCAAGCACCGTCGGCGTCTTCGCGCGGCGCAGCAGGTCGGCGATCTCCTCGTCTCCGGGTCGTGCGCCGGCGCGCGCATCGACGACCAGCATCGCGACGTCGGCGTCGGCGATGCCGGCGCGGGCCTGGTCACGGATCGAGCCGGCGAGCGGATCCTCGTCGTGGAAATCCACGCCGCCGGTATCGATCAGCGTGAAGCGCCGCCCGTTCCACTCACAGGTCTGCTCCATGCGGTCACGCGTGATCCCGGGTCGCTCGTGCACCACGGCGGCGCGTGTCCCGCACAGCCGGTTGACGAGTGAGGACTTGCCGACGTTCGGGTAGCCAACCACGGCGACCTTCACGTGCGCACCGCGGCGGCGACGATCTCGGCGACAACCCGCTCGAGAGCGATCGCGGTTGTGTCCATCAGGAGCGCACCGGCAGCGGCGCGCAACGGGCTGTGCTGGCGCTCGCGGTCACGCGCATCGCGCTCGCGCTGCTCGGTGAGAACCTGCTCTGGATCGATCTCGAACTGCGCGGCGCGGCGCGCAGCGCGCTCCTCGACGCTGGCGGTCAGAAACACCTTCAGCTCGGCGTCGGGCGCTACGACGGTGCCGATGTCCCTCCCCTCGGCCACCCAATCTCCACTTGCGAGCAGCGCGCGCTGCTTGTCGACCAGCGCGGCGCGCACGACGGGGTCTGCGGCGATGCGGGACGCCGCTGCGGAGACTTCGGGCAAGCGGATCTGCTGCGTGACGTCGCGCCCATCGAGCAGCACGCGATCGCCGCTGAGCTCGATCGACAACTCGGCTGCGGGCTTGGGCGCGGCGAGCGCGGCGCAGCGGTACATCGCGCCGCTGTCGAGGTAGGTGAAGCCCAGGGTGCGCGCGACGGCGCGTGCAACGGTTGACTTTCCGGCTCCGGCTGGGCCGTCGATCGCGATGATCATGGCCCGAGCAGGGTTTGCAGGTCGCCGGCGAAGCCGGGGTAGGAAACCGCGGCCGCCTCCATGCCCTGCACCTCCACGCCTTCCTCGGATGCAAGCCCGGCGACCGCGCCGAGCAGCGCCAGGCGGTGGTCGCCGTGAGAGCTGAGCGTACCTCCGCGCAGCGAACCGGTGCCGGTGACGACGAACCCGTCGGGCGTCGCCTCGATCTCGGCGCCGAGCCCGCGGAGGCCGTGCACGACGGTTTCGATCCGATCGGACTCCTTGACGCGCAGCTCCTGTGCTCCTCGCACGATGGTCTCCCCTTCGGCGAAGCAGCCGAGCAGCGCGACGAGCGGCAGCTCGTCGATCGCGAGCGGGACCTCGGCGCCCTGCACGAGCGTGCCGACGAGCGGACCGGCGGCGACATCGAGGTCCGACACCGGCTCGTGAGCGCTCAGCGGCGCGTACGGGGGCTCGATCTCCCCGATCACGATCGCGCCCATCCGCCGAGCAACCTGGATGAAACCGCAGCGCGTCCAGTTGACGCCAACGGCGCGCAACACGATCCGCGAGCGCGGCACGAGGATCCCGGCGGCGATGAAGTACGCCGCCGAGGAGGCATCGCTTGGCACGACGATGGACTCGAGTTCGAGCTCGTCGGAATTCTGCACAGCGACGACGGCCCCGTCGCGCTCGACGACGACGCCGGCGGACAGCAGCATGCGTTCGGTGTGGTCCCGCGCGGGCTCGCGCTCGATGACGGTCGTGGTGCCATCGGCGGCGAGCGCGGCGAGCATCAGACACGACTTGACCTGGGCGCTGGCGACGGGCAACTCGTACTCGATTGCGTTGAGACGCGAGCCGTTGACGGTGAACGGCGGGAAGCGTCCCTCGCTGGCCTCGACGCCGGCGCCCATCATCTGTAGCGGCCGAATGATCCGGTCGACTGGCCGGGCGCGAATTGAGTCATCGCCGTCGAGCGTCCAGCGGCGTCCTTCCTGCGAGGCCAGCCAACCGGGCAGCAGGCGCATCAACGTGCCTGCGTTTCCGACGTCGAGCGGTGCGTTGGTCTCGCGTGCCTCGCGCAGGCCGGTGCCGCGCACGAGCAGATCGTCGGCGCGCACCTCCACGAGCGCGCCGAGCTCGCGTACGACGCGCAGTGTGCTCGAGGTGTCTTCCGCCTCGAGAAAGTTGACGATCCGCACCGGCTCGGAGCACATCGCGCCGAGCAGCGCGGCGCGATGCGAGATCGACTTATCGGGCGGCGCCTCGATGCTGCCTCGCAACCGCTGGACGGGGTCGAACCTCATGCGCGGACGACCGGGATCCCCAGTCCGCCCACGAGCTGCGCGGCCCGCGCGGCGTGCTGCTCGCCGCGAACCCACAGCGCGACCTGACCCTGGCTGTTGTCGGGCGACGGCGACAGCGCGAGATCGACGATGTTGACGCCGGCGCGGCCGAGCACGAGCGCGATCTCTGCGATCACGCCGGGGCGGTTGGGCACGGACGCGCGCAGCTCGTGGAGCTCGTCGCGCTCGCCGGCGCCAGCGCTGAGCAGGGCGTTGCGATCGGCGCGCGCTGCCTCGTTCCAGCTCGTGATCGAATCGCGGTCTGCTGCGCTGAACATCTCGCGCACTTCACCGAGCCGCGCCAGCGTTTCGTCGATGCGCTCGAGCAGCGCGTCGCGGTTGGCGAGGTAGATGTCAGTCCAGATTGTGCTGCTCGCGCCGGCGACTCGCGTTGCGTCGCGAAACGACGGACCGGTGGCCGGCAGCGGACCGCCGGCGTCGAGCGCGCTGGCGGCCTGAGCGACGAGCACGTTGGCGAGCACATGCGGCAGATGGGACACGGTGGCCATGAGGCGATCGTGCAGCTCGGGGTCGATCGCCGCGGGCTGAGCTCCGAGTCCGGCGATCGCGCGGTGGAGGCGCTCGTACAGCACGCCTGAGGTGCCCGCAGCGGGCGTCAGGTACCAGGTCGCGCCATCGAACAGGTCGGCGCGCGCGTGCTGCACGCCGGCGGTCTCGGCGCCGGCGAGCGGGTGACCGCCGACGAAGCGCTCGTCGCTGCGGCCCGCGACGAGCGTGCGCTTGGTGGAGCCGACGTCGCTGACCACGCAGCCTCGGGGGGCGTTGCGCAGAGCGGCGTCGATCGCACTGCTGAGCGCCCCGACTGGGGCGGCGACCCAGGCGATCTCGGCGTCGCGGCAGGCCTGCTCGGCGTCTGCACAGGCCTGATCGACAGCGCCGCGGCGGAGCGCGTCTGTGAGCGTGCCGGCGACGGGATCCCACCCGCTCACGTGCGCTCCAAGGCGCTCGCGTGCGGCGAGTCCGATCGAACCGCCGATCAGACCGACGCCGAGGAGCGCCACGCGCATCAGACGTGCGTAAAGGCCTTGCCGGCCAGGGCGGCGGCTTGGGCGACGAGCCCGGAGTACTCGGCGAAGTCGTCGGTTCGCAGCGCCTGGGGCCCGTCGCAGATCGCCTCCTCGGGCCGCGGGTGCACCTCGACAATGATCCCGTCGGCGCCGGCGGCGGCGGCGGCGAGCGAGAGCGGCTGCACCAGGTCCCGCCGTCCTGCGGCATGCGAAGGATCGACGACGACGGGCAGGTGCGAGAGTTCCTTGAGCACCGGAACCGCGGTCAGGTCGAGCGTGTAGCGGTAGGCGGTCTCGAACGTGCGGATCCCGCGCTCGCACAGCATCACCTTGGCGTTGCCCTCCTTGAGGATGTACTCGGCGGCCATCAGCAGCTCCTCGAGCGTGGCGGCGAGACCTCGCTTCAGCAACGCGGGGACGCCGCTGCGCCCGACTTCGGTCAGCAGCGTGTAGTTCTGCATGTTGCGCGCACCGATCTGTACGACGTCGGCGACCTCCAGCACTGCTTCGATGTCGCGTACGTCCATTAACTCGGTGACGATCGGCATGCCGTACTCCTGCTTGGCCTCGCTGAGGAGCCGCAATCCCTCCTGCCCGAGCCCTTGGAAGGCGTACGGTGACGTGCGCGGCTTGTAGGCGCCGCCGCGGAACATCGCGGCACCGCCGTCCTTCACGCAACGCGCCGTTTCGAGCACCTGCTCGCGCGACTCGACGGTGCAGGGACCGGCAATCAGCGCGAAGTGCTCGCCTCCGATCCTGCGTCCGGCGATCTCCAGCACGGAGCGCTCGCCGTGGCGAATCTGCTCCGATGCGAGCTTGTAGGGCTTGAGGATCGGCACGACCTGTGCCACGCCGGGCGAGCCTTCCAGCTCGAGCCGGGCCACGTGTTCACGGTCGCCGACGGCGCCGATCACTGTCACCTCCTCGCCTTGGGAGATGTGGGCGCGCGCCCCTACTCCCTCCACGCGGCTGATCACGGCCTGGACCTCGTCCTCGGTCGCATCGGCTTTCATCACGATCATCATCTGCCTGGTCCTTTCAATCTCACGCCTGGACAGCTTATTTGCGGGGGCCGCGGGTGGTGCGACGCTCGATCCGAGGGCGGCCATTGCATGCCTCGCGGGCATGGACAGGCGGCCGAGCGCCTAGCTAAATCGCCAGGGCCAGGCGTACGTGCGATAGGCGCGCGCGTCTACGGGCGGAATCTGCGCTTGGAGGCTCATCGCAGGATGAATCTAAGCACACTCAGAAGCGCTTTCACAATACGACGGGGGCGTCTGGGTGGCGCGTCGCAAATGCCGGGCGCCGCACGTGACCAAAGTCGATGCAGCGCCTCGGCGCGGATCGCGGGTGGCGATCCGGCGCGACGACGTGGCAGCACTCGGCGTGTCGGGCATTGTGAAAGGCGGTTGTTACAGCAGCGTCTCGAGCACCTCGAGGAAGCGGGCGTTCTCGGTTGGGGTGCCGTACGTCACGCGCAGCGCACCGGCATGCCCGAGTGCGCTGCCGGCGCGCACGAGCACTCCTGCCGCGGCGAGGCCGCTGACGACGGCGTCCTCCTCGCGGCCGTCGCCGAGATGCAGCCAACAGAAGTTGGCCTGTGACTCAGCGAATCGCAGCCCCAGCGCATTGAGCCCTTCGCTCATCTGTCCGCGGGCGATCAATGCGCGTTCGACTCGCCGCGTGACCTCGTCCTGATGGCGCAGCGCTTCGGCGGCGGCGGCCTGGGCTGCGGCGTTGCAGAAGAACGGCTGGCGCACCTGCTCGAGCGCGTCGGGCAACTCGCGCGTCCCGCACAGCGCGAAACCGACGCGCAGCCCGCATAGACCGTGGACCTTGGAGAAGGTCCGCAGCAGCACGAGATTTGGGTGGCGCGCGAGCAGGTCGACTGAGCTGTCGGGATCCTCGAGCAGGTTGAACTCACAGTAGGCCTCATCGAGGATCACGCACACGTGCTTCGGCACGTCGTCGAGGAAGCTTGCGATTGGCTCGAGCGCGAGCGCGGTGCTGGTGGGGTTGTTGGGGTTGCAGACGATCACGAGCCGCGTAGCGGCGGTGATCTCGGCGCGCATCGCGTCGAGATCGTGTCGCTCTTGGGCATCGAGCGGCACTTCGATCGCACGCGCGCCGGACGCTGCCCCGAGTTGCGGATAGACCGAAAACGACGGCCAGGAGTAGACGAGCTCGGCCCCGGGTTCCAGCAATGCTTGGGCTGACGCGAGCAGGATGTCGCACGAGCCGTTTCCGATCGCGATCCGCTCGGCTTGCACGCCATAGCGTCCGCTGAGGCTGGCCCGCAGCTTGGTGCTGGTGGGATCCGGGTAGCGGTTCAGTCCGGCAAGCGCGCCGCGAACAGCGTCCAGCACTTGCGGTAGCGGCTCGTAGGGCGATTCGTTGCTCGCCAGGCGCACGAGCGGCCCGGGGTGCGCGTAGCCCGCCGCGGCCGGGTATCGCGGGATCTGCCTGATGCGTTCGGAGAACTCGAGCGCCATGGGCCTATTGTGACGGGTGTCAGCGGCGGCGTCTCCGCAGGCTGAGCGTGATCGTGCGACGCACCTGTGCGAAAGCCGCGCGCGAGCCCGAGCGCGTGACGAGCACCGAGACGCGCAGGTGTTGGGCACTCGCGAGCAGCCTGCGCCCGCGGGCGTTGAGGCGCAGCGTCAGATAGCCGCTGTGCCCGGCCGCCAGGCGCAGTGTGCCGCTCCCCACCTGCAGGCTCTTGAACTTGCGTCCGGAGCGCACGCGGACTGTGAGCGTCGCCCGCACTATGCAGAGCACGGGGCAGCGCGTTGGCGCGAGCGAGAAGGGGGAGGTCGAGCGCGCGAGCGTGAACCTGATCGCGGAGAACAGCGCTGCGAGGGAGGTCGAGGCGGCGTGGGCGGACGGCGCGGGTTGGGAAGCTGCGGCTGGCGGGGCAGGCGGGGCGGGCGGCGCGGCCGGCGACGCGGCCACCGCGACGTTCTGCGTCAGCGCTTGCTGGCGCCCGAGCGTGTCGGTGACGGTGAGCTGAACCGGATACGTTCCTGCTGCCGCGTATGTATGGCTCGGCGCGGCACCTGCGGCGGGCGGGGCGCCATCGCCGAAGTTCCACGCATAGCTCGCGATCGGACCTTCCGCGGCGCCGGAGCCGGAGCCGTCGAAGCTCACGGTCAAGCCAGACGCCGGAGCGGCGAATGACACCTGGGCGGCTCGCTGCACGCATGCAGCGGCGGCGTTGCTGTACTCCTCCTGTGCGTAGTAGCCATGGCCGTTGACCTGTTGGGTGAACAGCGTCCCCGTGCCGGTGGGTCGTGTCGGCGAGCCTGCCGGCGGGAGCCCGCCGAGCGGCAGACCGGCGGCGGAGTGCGGCCCGAACAGGGGCTGCGTATTGGGGCTGACGCACTTGTCGGCGATCTCCTGCTGAGTGCTGTTGTCGAACCACCCGGGGGCGACCTGAGCCGGACAGCTCGTGTTCGTGCACAGCGACCCGAGCGGGTCGGTGATTGCTTCGCTCCATTCGTGGCTGACGACGTCGATCTCGGCGTCGGCGGCGCTGGCGTTCGGCCGCTCGTAGTTGTCGCAGCCGGGGACGCCGAGGTAGGGCACGACGGCGTAGATCGTCTCGTTGCCGCTCAGCCCGAAGTCACCGTGATAGCCACAGAAGGCCTGATAGGCGCATCCGACCGTTGGCGCGCAGCCGCCGACCCCCTTGGGGAGAATGACGAAGTAGAGGTGGCTGTTCGGCGCGCCGCCGCCCCAATTGTTGCGCTGGATCTGGCTGCTCAGCTCGCTTTGGATCTGCTGGTCGCTCACGCACGCTGTGATCTGATTGCCGGGGCAGGAGCTGGACGGCGGGAAGGCGCTGGGATCCGTCGCTGCAGCGACGAAGGCGGCGTTGTAGACACCGGGCCCGGAGAAGTCGCTGTACTGAGTGTCGAGCGAGAACACGCTGGCGGGGCCGCCACTGTCGTGGGCTACGCCTGCGACGTACTGCCCGAGCGTCGCCTGGAACTGAGTGCTGTCGGCGGGAGTGGCGCCGTACTGGTAGCCGGGCGGCTGCCAATAGAGCACGTAGACCGCATGGGCCTTGAGTGTTGGGCCGCCGTGGTAGACGACGGGTCCGCCGGGGCTGGCGTCGAAGCGCGGTCCTGGGCTGGGCGCTCCGTCGAGGGCGCGGGCCGGCACGGCTCCGCGTGGCGCACCTTGCGCGGCGCCCGCGGCAATTAGCGCGACAAAGGCGGCGAGGATCACGGCGACGATTGGCTTCACTGTGCTGACTCCAGGTCGGCGCGCAAGCTCGCGGCCTCGCCGAGGTAGACATGGCGCGCGACGTGCTCCTCGGCGGCGTAGTGGTGGATCAACACGCGGATTACGCGCGGCAGCGAGCCTGGGACATGTATCTCTCGCGCGCACAGTAGCGGGACCCGCTCCCAGCCCAGGTTGCGTGCGGCGACTGCGGGAAATTCGGCGTTGAGGTCGTTTGTCGCGGTGAAGATGCAGGAGACCACCCGGTCGGCTTCGAGCGCGTTTCGCTCAACGAGCGCTTCGATCAGCTCGGTGGTGGCGCGCAGGATGTCCTCGGCGTCGTTGCGCTCGACGCTTGCGGCGCCGCGTAGTCCGAACAGTCTCATCGCCGCTCAGACTACTGACGCGCGCAGCGCGTTCAGCTCGTCGGGAGTGAGCTGACGGCTCTCACCGGGGGCTAGCCCGTCGAGCTTCAGCGGCCCGAAGCGGACCCGCTCCAGGGCGAGCACCGGATGTCCGATCGCTTCGCACATGCGTCTCACCTGACGTTTGCGCCCCTCGCGCAGCTCGATCTCGAGCGTTGCGGAGCCGATTCGGCGGATCCTTGCGGGTGCGGTCGGGCCGTCGTCGAGCTCGATCCCCTGCTCGAGCGCGGCGATCGCTTCGGCTGACGGGCGACCGCCGCTGAGCTGCGCTCGGTAGCACTTGGGCACCCCGTAGCGGGGGTGCGTCAGCAGATTGGCTAGCTCGCCGTCGTTTGTCAGCAGGATCAGCCCGGTGCTCTGGGCGTCGAGCCGGCCGACGGGGTAGAGCCGCGCAGAGCCCGGAACCAGCGATGTGACGGTGGGGCGCCCGTGGGTGTCGGCGGCGGTCGAAACCACACCTGCGGGCTTGTGCAGCGCGTACACCACACGCGGCTCCTCGCCGTGGAGGACGCGGCCGTCGAGCGCGACTGCGTTGCCCTCGCTGATGTCGCGTGCGGGGTCGCGTTCGATTGCGCTGTCGACGCTGACGTGGCCGGTGCGCACCAGCTGCTCGGCGGCGCGGCGCGAGGCCACCCCGGCGTGGGCGAGATACTTACCAAGTCGCATCGACTGCAACGATAGGGCGATGGATCTTGAGCTGCTCCAGCGCGTGCTCGACGAGCGCGACGAGCCATCGTTTCGTGCGGCGCAGGTTTGGGCTTGGGCGGCGCGCGGCGCGCGCTCCTATGGGGAGATGACGGATTTGCCGGCGGCGCTGCGTGCTGCGCTGGGCGAGCACGTGCCGCTGCTGTCGCTCTCCTTGACTAGCGAAGCGCACTCTGCGGACGGCACTGTCAAGGCGCTGCTGTCGACCCACGACGGGCGGCCGGTCGAGGCGGTTCTGATGCGCTACAACGATGGCCGGCGCTCGCTGTGCCTGTCCTCGCAGTCGGGCTGCCCGCTCACTTGCAGCTTCTGCGCCACTGGTGCGATGCGCTTCGGACGCAACCTAACGGCATCGGAGATCCTGGACCAGGCGCTCCATTTCCGCCGTACGCAGGCTGTTGACCATTGCGTGTTCATGGGCATGGGCGAGCCGATGATGAACCTTGACGCGGTTCTCGAAGCCTGCGCACGGCTGCCGGCCGTCGGGATCACACAGCGCCGCACGGCGATTTCCACGGTGGGCTGGATACCGGGGATCGAGCGCCTGACGGAGCTGGCGCTGCCGATTCGCCTTGCGCTATCGCTGCATGCCCCGGACGATGCGCTGCGCTCGGCGTTGATGCCGGTCAATGAGCGCTACCCGCTGGCGGACGTGCTCGCGGCTTGCCGAGCCCATTTCGAGCGAACCCGCCGGACGGTGTTCGTCGAGTACGTGATGCTCGCGGGAGTCAACGATCGCTACGAGCAGGCGGTAGCGTTGGTGGAGCTGCTCGACCCGCGGGCGTTCAAGGTCAACCTGATCCCGTACAACCCGACGGATTCTCCGTACGACGGCTCTTCGCGCGGCGCGATCGACGCCTTCCGTGGGGCGCTGGAGCGCGGCGGCCTCCGTGCGACGGTCAGGTTGACACGGGGTCGCGACATCGCTGCGGCGTGTGGACAGCTCGCAGCAGCTTCGGCGTGAGCTTCGAGTTCTCGATCCACCCGCGCGGCCCGTTCTCGCTGGAGGCGGCGGCGACGTTTGGCTTTGGGCCGAACGAAGGCCGGGCGGCTGCTTGGCAGGGGTCGATGAGCCTGGCGTTTCCTGTCGACTCTGGCGGCTCGGCGGGCGTGTTGCTGACGGCGGACGGCGACGGGGTGATTCGCGGCGCTGGCGATGGCTCGGCGGATCCGGGAGCTGTTGAGCGACAGGTGGCCCGGATCCTGTCGCTCGACCATGACGCGGAGGAATGGATGCGTGTCGGCTTGCGTGAGCCGATCCTTGGCTCGCTACAGGCCGCGCACCCCGGGCAGCGACCGGTGCTCTTCAACTCTCCGTATGAGGCGTGTGCGTGGAGCGTGATCTCGGCGCGCCGCCACGGCCGTCAGGGCGCGGCCTTGCGCCGCGAAATCGCCGACCGCTGGGGCGAGAGCTTTGAGCTTGCGGGACAACGGGTTGCTGCCTTCCCGGCACCTGAGCGACTGCTCGAGCTGCGGCCGCTCGGGGGTCTGCCGGAACGTAAGGTCACGCAGCTCCAGGCGATTGCGCGAGCTGCCCTGGAGGGTCGGCTGGATGCGGATCGCCTGCTTCGACTTGGGCCGGACGGCGCGCTCGCGGAGGTCCGTTCGCTGAACGGAATCGGCCCCTTCTACGGTGGCTTGGTCGTGCTGCGCGGCACTGGATTCGCCGATGCGGTGTTTGACGTGCCGGAGCCGCGCGTGCTTGGGCGGGTCGCGGAGTTTTACGGGCTCGAGGCACCCCCGACGCTCGCGCAGTTCCTTGCGATGGCGGAGCGGTGGCGTCCGTTTCGCACCTGGGCAACCGTGCTGCTGCGGCTGGCGGGCGACCGCGGTGACGGGGCAGCGTGGCCTCGCGCCGCCCCGGAGTGATCGAACCACCGCTGGCCGCGGGCGTGGTGGTCGGTCCGTGCTACTGGATCGTGACAGGGTCGCCGGGGTCGATTCGGCTCGCGAGCCAGCGAATGCTCGACGTCGCCAAGCGGACGCACCCGTGCGATACGGCGGTGCCGAGTCGGCCGCCGATGTTCTGGATGCCGTGGATCGCGATCTGTCCCGGTCCGCCGTCGAACTCCTGCAGTACGTCTGAACGCGCGCTGAGCGCCAGCGCGAACGGCGCGCCGGCGGCGCTTGGCGGCTCGGCCACGGTTTCCTCGACGAAGTACTCCCCGCGCGGCGTCGGCGTGGATGACTTGCCCACGATCGCGCTCATCTCACGCAGGCGGCGGCCGCCCTTGTACACGGTGACGGTGCGGTGTTGGCGGCTCACCACGATGTGCCAAGCGGTGTTCGCGAGCCGGACGTTGTTGGCTTTGATCCATCCGCGGCGCCCGTTCGGTCGTCCAGGCAACTCGACCTGGAGCCAGCGCACCGCCTGGGCGCTGATCGTCTGTGCTCCGAGCACGGGAAGCACGGTTTGCTCACCGGTGATTGGGCGATGGGCGCTCACGACCTCAAGCTTTCGGCCCTCGGGAACCGCGTAGGCCGGCTGGTCGGTCGTCAGCAGCGCGACCAGCTGCTCGGGAGCGACGGGACTCGCGGAGGCCGGCGGCGCGACGAGAACCAGCGCGGTTGAAAAGCCAAGCCCGATCGCCCTTCCCAGCCTCATCAGCCGGTGAAACCGTGGTGTCTGTGCGCCCGGCGCGGCTTGTGGTGCTTGCGCTTCTTGGGCTTGTGCTTCGGCGCGGGCTTGGGCACAACCGTCTGCGCGACCCTAGCCGGCGTGAGCGGCTGAGCCGGGAGCGGTGGTATCGGGGCGGGCGGCGCAGTTGCGGGTGTGGGCGTGGGCGTGGGCGTGGGCGCGGGCGTCACAGTCGCAACCTCCGCCGGATCGCCGCAGGCAGACGTAGACGCGCTGTAGTTCGCGTCGCCGCCGTAGCTGGCGACCACTCGGTAAGCGCCGGCGCCGGTCGGCGTGAAGCTGCTGGATACAGCCGCTGTGCCCGCGGAATTCAGCGGACTAGTCGAGCTGAATGCGGGAGAACTGGTACACGCCGGATCGTCAGGGCCATAGACGTTGAACGTCACGCTCCCGGTCGGCGTCACGGCCCCGGCTGGCGGCGCCAGCGTTGCCGTGTCCCGAAACGAGCCACCCACCGGGAGCGGGGTGGGCGCAACCTGCGTCGCGATCGGAACGGTGCCCTGATTGACGGTGGTCTCGTTCGAGCCGACGCCGCCGCCCTGGACGTTGTCGGTGGCGCTCCCGCCCGCGGATCCGAGTTGTTCGGTCTGGACACCTGGCGTGATCGCAGAAGCATCCTTTGCCGGGGCTCTGAGAACGTTTACGGTGTAGTCGATCACGCAGGTGGCGCCGGCGGGCGACAACGCGCCGGCCCCCCGGGCGCCGAGAACGACGGGCGCGGACGGACTGAACTGATACTTGCCTTGGCTGACGTCGAGAAGTGAAGTTGCAAACGTTGTATCGGCGCATGCCGTGCCTGCTGCACCGACCGCGACGGAGCCGACTAAGAACACATTCGGATCGCGGTTCGCCACAGGGCAATCGCCGCTGACTGTCTGCACGCCGCAGCTTGGAACCAACGTAATCGGCTGCGTTAGCGTGAAGTTGAGGCCTGCCTCAGCGCCATTGGACTGGTTGGTGATCGTCAACTTGGACGGGATGTTCATCTGTCCAACGACGACCGGGCCATTGGGAGAGGGGAGGTCAGGAACAATGCTGAGCCCCACCCCAGCCCACGCAACAGACACGCCGCTCAACGCGCCAAATATCGTTGCGACCACGATGACGAAGCATGCGCAGGGGCGGCGACGGGGGTTTCGCATCATTTGAGGTCCTCTTTCCGTGGGGATGCGGGATGGGCTGGGCGCTGCGAGATGCGACCCCCTGGCGCGGCATATCCGATGCCTGCCGACGCGGTCCATCCGGCGCTCGCAAGGGTCTTCGACGCGGCGGGCGGGCAGCCGGGCCGGGGGCGGGCGTTAATCGACGGATGTTCTGGCGCGCGCTTCGACATCTGGGCCGCCAGGCCCAGCGCCCGCACGGGCCTCGCCCGCGCGCAGCAGCCGCTCGCGCAGGGTTCCCTGCTCGTCCGGCGTCGGGTCCCACTGCGCAACGTCAGGCAGCTCAGCCGAGCTCTGGAGCCCGAACAGCTTCAAGAACAGCGAGGAAGTTCCGTAAAGCACAGCTCCGAACTGTGAGCGCCCGCACTCCTCGATCAAAGAGCGATCTAGCAACGTCGCGACCGGCGAGTCCGCGTTGACCCCTCGGATCCGCGCGATCTCAGGGCGCGAGACCGGCTGCAGGTAGGCGACAATCGAAAGCGTCTCGAGTTGCGCCGCAGTAAGCGCTGCGAGGCGCGGTTTGGCGAGCAGCCGCCGCGCCGCGTCCTCGCAGGCCGGGGCGCTGGCGAGCGTGAAGCCGCCCGCAACCTCGCGCAGCACCAGGCCGCGCCGGTCCGGCGCAAACTCCAGGCGCAGCTCCTGCACCGCAGCGAGCACCTCATCGCCCGACGCCTCACAGGCATCCACGAGCTCGTCAACCGAAACGCTCTCGCTCGAGAGAAACAGCAGCCCTTCGACGATCCGCGCCAGCTCGCTCATCTCCTCGCTGCCACCAGCCCCGCAGCACCCGCACCCGCCAGAGCGCCCCGTCCGGGCGTCGCCGTGATCGCAATCTCCCCGAACGCCTCCTGCTGAGCCCACTCCGCTTCGCCCTGCTTGTAAAGCTCGAGCAGCGCAAACAAGGTGACCGCAACCGTCATCCGGTCAGCTCCGCGCACGGCCTCCCCGAACGTTAAACTCCCGGATTCGCGCAGCATCCGCCGCAGATGCGCGAGGCGATCAGCGACATGAACGCGCGCGGCGCCCACGTGACGCAGGTCGAGCCGGGGCGGCAACGCGAGCAGACCGCCAAGCGCACAGCTGAGCAGAGCGGGTTCCCAGATCGGTCCCGCGATCCGCTCCAGCGAGGCGCGCCGCAGGTGGGCAGGGACCGCAGCGACTCTGTAGCGCACCTCGGGCTGCTCAGCGAGCAGATCCTCGAGGAAAGCCGCCGCCCCGCGGTAGCGACGAGCCTCGAGCATCCGGGCGAGCAGCTCCTCCGCCGCTTCGCCCGGCTCCAGCTCGAGCAGCTCCTCCTCCTCGCCGGGCAACATCAACCGCGACTTCAGCTCCAGCAAAGCCGCGATCAGCACGATGAACTCCGTGGCCGAGTCGAGATCAAGCTCGCCACGCGCCTCAAGATGATCAAGGTAGGACACGACGATCTCCGCCAGCGGCAGCTCGAGCAGATCGACCTCCTCGCGCAATACCAGGGTCAGGAGCAGGTCGAACGGCCCGCTGAAGACGTCAAGGTCGAGGTCGAGTTGCGCGAGCTCCATGCGCTGAACACCGTAGCGTCCCCGCCCGACGTTCACCGCTCAGCGATAGCCGGGTGCCGGGCCCACGCCCATCGCCGCGCGGACGGCCTCCAGCGTCACCGACGCGATCGCCCGGGCCCGTGAGGCACCCGCGGCGAGCGTCGCCTCCAACGCCGCCTGATCGGGGCGGATCTCCGCGTAGCGCTCGCGCACCGGCCGCAGATGCTCGACAACAGCGCTGGACACCACGAGCTTGAAATCGCCGTAGCGCAGGTCTGCGAACTCGCGCTCGACGTCCCCCGCGGTGCAGCCTCGGGTCGCCGCAAGAATCTCGATCAGGTTGCCAATCCCCTCCTTGCCGGGCCCGCCACGCAGCTCGCTGCCGGAATCAGTCACCGCGCGCTTGAACTTGCGCTCGATCGCCACCGGCTCATCGAGCACACGGACAACTCCGTCCTCGCTCGAGGTGGAGGTCGACATTTTTTGCGTCGGCACCTGCAGGTCCATGATCCGTGCTCCGACAGACGGGATCTTGTGCTCCGGTACGACCAGGGTCTCGCCGAAGCGCGCGTTGAAGCGGCCCGCGATGTCGCGCATCAGCTCGACGTGCTGGCGCTGATCGTCGCCAACCGGCACCTCCTCAGCGCGGTAAGCGAGCACGTCCGCGGCCTGCAGCACCGGGTAGAGGAACAGTCCTGCAGAGACCAGCTCGCGCTGGGCGGCCGATTTCTCCTTGAACTGGGTCATCCGGTTCAGCTCACCGTGCGCCGTGACCGAGCTGAGCAGCCAGCAGAGCTCAGAATGCTCCTGGACGTCGCTCTGGCGAAACAGGACGCAGCGCTCGGGGTCGACCCCCGCAGCGAGCAGGATTGCCGTTGTATCGAGCACATGCTCGCGCAGCACCTCCGGCTCGAAGGCAACCGTGGTCGCGTGCAGGTCAACGATGCAGTAGATCGCCTCGCCGCGGTCCTGGCCGACGGCGTACTGCTGGATCGCGCCGAGGAAGTTCCCCAGGTGCTTGCGGCCCGTGGGCTGAATGCCGCTGAAGATCCGCACCGCCGCTACAGCGCCTGACGGATGACGGGCTGGCGTGCCGCCGCAGCCTCGTCCAGCCGGCGCACCGGCGTGCTGTAGGGCGCGTCCTGAGCCACCGCGGGGTCCTCGCGCGCTTCGGCAAGGATCTCTGCCACGGCCTGCGCAAAGGCGTCAAGCGTCTCGCGCGTTTCGGTCTCCGTTGGCTCCACCAGGAGCGCCTCCTCAACGAGCAGCGGGAAGTAGACCGTCGGGGGATGGAAGCCGTAATCGAGCAGCCGCTTGGCCAGGTCCAGCGTCTTGATCTTCAGCTCGCGCTTCATCGGCGCGCCGGACAGCACGAACTCGTGCATGCAGACGCGCTCGTAGGCCAGCGGCAGCAGCTCGAGCACACCGAGCTGCCGCAGCCGCGCGAGCAGGTAGTTGGCGTTCAACACCGCGACCTCGCTGGCGTCGCGCAGACCCGCCGCGCCCAGCGAGCAGATGTAGGCGTAGGAGCGCACGAAACAGCCGTAGTTGCCGTGAAAACCGCGCAAGCGCCCAATCGACTGCGGGAGTTCGTAGTCGAGATCAAACCCCCTCTCTGGGTCGCGCACCAGCCGGGGTCGGGGCAGGAACGGAGCAATCCGCTCAGACACCGCGATCGGCCCCGAGCCCGGGCCGCCGCCGCCGTGCGGCTGCGTGAACGACTTGTGCAGGTTGAAGTGGACGATGTCAAAGCCCATGTCGCCCGGCCGCGAGATCCCCATCACCGCGTTGAGGTTCGCGCCGTCGTAGTACAGCGTCGCGCCAACGCCGTGGACAATCCGAGCAATCTGCTCAATGTTCGGGTCAAACAGGCCGAGCGTGTTGGGATTCGTCAACATCAAGCACGCCACCGACTCGTCAGCTTTCGCCGCCAGGTCATCGAGATCGACGCCGCCGTCGGTGTTGGTGCCGACTTTCACGACCTCGTAGCCCGCCATCGTCACCGTCGCCGGGTTGGTCCCGTGCGCGGTGTCGGGAGTGAGCACGCGCATCCGCTGCTCGCCGCGCGCCGCATGGTAGGCGCGCGTCAGCAGCACGCCCGCAAGCTCGCCGTGGGAGCCCGCGCTCGGCTGCAACGAGACGTGCGGCAGGCCCGCGATCTCGCTCAGGGCGCGCTCGAGATTCCACATCAGCTCCAAAGCGCCCTGAGCCCGGGACGGGCTCTGCAGCGGGTGCAGACGCGCATGCCCGGGCAGCGCAGCGACGCGCTCATGCAGGCGTGGGTTGTGCTTCATCGTGCAGGAACCGAGCGGGTAGAAGCCGCTGTCGAGATCAAAGTTGCGCCGCGAGATGCGGACGTAGTGGCGCACCAGTTCGGGCTCGGAGATCTCGGGCAGCCGCGGCGCCTGCGCGCGGCGAAAGCGCGCCGGGAGCAGCTCGTCGAGATCGCGCTCGGGCACGCCGGTCGGCGGCGGCGTAAAAGCCCTGCGTCCTGGCGCGCCCTTCTCGAACACGGTCACCGCGCGGTCGCGCTGCATCGCCGTTTCGCTCATCCGCTCACCGCCACCGGAGCGCTCGAGCGCTCCGCAGCGACGGCCCGCCCCAGCACGTCGCACAGGCGGTCAATGTCGGCGCGCGAGCGCTGCTCGGTGACCGCGACAAGCAGCCCGTCGGCGTGCTCCTCGTAGTCGAGCCCAAGCTCATAGCCCGGGTTCACTCCCTCGCCCGCGCAGCGCTCGATCACGGCGTGCACCGGGGCGTCGAGCCTTAGCGCGAACTCGCGCACGACAGGCTCAGCGTGCAGGGCGCTCACGCCGTTGATCGCGCAAAGCGCGTCGCGCGCATACGCAGTGCGCCTGACCAGCAGCTCTCCGAGCTCGACAATGCCGCGGCGCCCAAGCCAGCACAGGTAGACGACACCCGCGAGCGCGTTCAAGGCCTGGGCAGTGCAGATGTTGGAGGTCGCCTTCTCCCTACGAATGTGCTGCTCGCGTGTCTGCAGCGTGAGGACAAACCCGCGGCGCCCGTCCCGGTCGACCGTCTCCCCGGCGATCCTGCCGGGCATGCGCCTCAAGAGCTCTTCACGTGCGCCGAAAAACCCAAAAGAAGGACCACCAAAATCGAGCCGGTTTCCCAGTGTCTGCCCCTCGCCGACGCACACGTCGACGCCGAGCACACCGGGGGCTTCGAGCACACCAAGCGTCAGCGGGTCGGCCATACAGACGACCAGCGCGCCGTGCTCGTGCGCTGCAGCTATCAGCGGCGCGAGGTCCTCGACGGCGCCGAGAAAGTTGGGCTGGGCGACAAACACCGCGCTGACGTCGTCGTCAATCGCGTCCGTCCACGCCTCGGGGTCCGTCACGCCGCCCGCGAGCGCCACCTCGTCGACCGTCGTGCCGTAGCCCTCGCTCAGCGTCTCGAGCGTCTCGCGAGCATGCGGATGCAGGCCGCGCGAGGTCACGAAGCGCCGGCGGCCGTTGGTCAGCTTCGCGAGGTAGCCCGCTGCCGCGAGTGCTGAGGGACCTTCGTACACCGAGGCGTGGGAGACCGGCAGGCCAGTCAGCTCGCAGATCGCCGTCTGGTATTCGAACATCACTTGCAGGCCGCCCTGGGAGATCTCCGGCTGGTAGGGCGTGTAGGGGGTGAGGAACTCCGAGCGGCTCATCAGCATGTCGACGATTGCCGGCACATAGTGGTCGTACATGCCCGCGCCCAGGAAGCACAGCTCGTCCTCGGCAGAAACGTTGCGCGCAGCAAGCTCGCGCAGATGCGAGTAGACGTCCTGCTCGCTGAGCCCGTCGGGCAGCGCAAGCTCGCGCTCGAGGCGCACCGCTGCGGGGATGCCGGCGAACAGCGCCTCCACCGAGTCCACACCGATTGCCTCAAGCATCAGCTCGAGATCAGCGTCAGTGACTGCTGTGTAGCGACTCACCCGAGGCTGCTCTGGTAGGCCTCAGAGCTGAGCAGGGAGTCCGTCTCGTCGGATTTCGTCAGGCGAACCTTGACCATCCAGCCCGCGCCGTAAGGATCGGCGTTGATCGCCTCCGGCGCGCCGTCGAGGCCCTCGTTGACCTCCAATACCTTGCCCGACAGCGGCGCGATCACGTCTGAGACGGCTTTGACCGACTCGACCTCCGCGTAGGGCTCGTTGGCCGCCAGCTCCCTGCCGACCTCTGGCGCGTCGAAGAAGACGATTTCACCAAGCGCATCCTGCGCATGCCAGGTGATTCCGAACGTCGCGGTGTCGCCGTCGATCCGCGCCCAGTCGTGCTCAGGGTGGTAAAGCAAATCTTCGGGATAGCCGGCGTCTGCCATTTCAGCCCCTTTAGCGAGTTACGTCGACGGGATCGGGATTTTAGGATAGAGCGGCTTCGTCCGGGTCACCGCGTCGCGCAGCTTGCCGCGCACATCGACCTGCAATGCGGTGCCGGCCGCGGCGCGCTCGACCGGCACGTAGGCGAGACCGATGCCAACGCCGAGGCACGGCGAATGGGTCCCGCTCGTGACCTCGCCGCCGCCGACCACCGCACAGCCAGGGCGGGGGATTCCGGGCCCTGTGAACTCGAAGGGCACGAGCAGCTCCCGCGGTCCGCGGGCACGCGCTGCGCGCACAGCATCGGCCCCGACGAACCCCGTCTCCTCCTTGCAGCACCAGCCAAGTGCGGCCTCGATCGGCCCGCGCGACTCCATCAAATCGTTGCCGTAGAGGTGAAAGCAGGCCTCTGTGCGCAGCGTGTCACGCGCGGCCAATCCAGCGGGCTTGGCGCCGCGAGCCAACAGCCGAGCCCACAGTCGCGGCGCCTCGTTGGGCGCGAGCAGGATCTCGACCCCGTCCTCGCCGGTGTAGCCAGTGCCGCAGACGAGCGCGTCAGCCCCGTCAAGTGTTGCGCGCGCGGTGTGCATGCGCGCCGGCAGTGGTGCGTTGGCCTCGCTCTGGACGATCTCCCGCGCAAGCGGACCCTGCACCGCGAGCATCGCATAGCGCTCGCACGCGTCGATCAGCTCGACGTCAAAGCCCTCTGACTGCTCGACGAACCAGGCGAAGTCCTTCGCGTGATTTGAGGCGTTCGTGACGGTTAGAAACAACCCGCCGTCGAGCCGATAGGTGAAGAGATCGTCGATCACGCCGCCGTCTTGGCGGCACAGCACGCTGTACTGAGCGCCGCCGAGCGCGAGCTTGCCCACGTCGTTGGAGAGCACACGCTGGAGGAACTTCTCGGCGTCGGGACCAGAGGTTTCGATCTCGCCCATGTGCGAAACGTCGAAGATCCCCGCGGCCCCACGCACCGCTCGGTGCTCCTCGATCACGCCGTCGTACTGCACCGGCATGTCCCAGCCGGCGAACGGAGCCATCCGCGCGCCGGCCTCGAGGTGGCGAGAGTGCAGCGGGGTCTGCTTCGGGTCAGGCACGCCGCGACAGGCTATCGGCAGCCTGCTGGCGCCCTCACAGCGAGGTGAGCCGCCGCGCCTCAGCGCGGCTGCGAGTGGGGGCCCGCTTTACGCCAGCCTCAGCAGCAAGCTGACAAGCCGCCGCGCGTGATGCCCTCGCCGCGCGCCTCAGCGCAGGAAGGGCGGAACGTCGATGTCGTCGTCTGAGATCTCGAGGCTCGAGCGCTGACGCGCGTCGATCCGCGGGCCGCGGTCGACAGGGCCGCGCTCGCGCCCCTCGCGGGCGTTGCGCACCGCGCGCCCGCCCGGACGATGATCAAAGCCGGTGCCGATAACCGTGACCCGCACATCGTCGCCGTGGCTCTCGTCGATCACGGCGCCAAAGATGATGTTCGCATTCTTGTCGGCTGCAGCCTGGATGATCTCCGCTGCTTCGTTGACCTCGAACAGGCCGAGGTCGCGGCCGCCGGTCATGTTGAGCAGTATGCCCGTCGCGCCATCGATCGCCTCCTCGAGCAGCGGGGATGCAATTGCTGCCTTTGCGGCCTCGGCGGCGCGGTTCTCGCCGTTGGCGACGCCGATCCCCATGACGGCCGTGCCGGCATCGGTCATGATCGTTCGCACGTCGGCGAAGTCGAGGTTGATCAGGCCCGGAATCGTGATCAGGTCTGTAATTCCCTGGACGCCTTGGCGCAGCACGTTGTCGGCTTCCTTGAACGCGTCAAGAATCGATGTTCGACGTTCGACGACTGCGAGCAGCTTCTCGTTCGGGATCACGATCAGGGTGTCGACGACCTCACGCAGTCGCGCGATCCCCTCCTCTGCCGCGCGGCCGCGCTGGCTGCCCTCGAACTCGAACGGTCGCGTCACCACGCCCACGGTCAGCGCGCCGATCTCCGTCTTCGCTATCTCTGCAATCACCGGCGCAGCCCCTGTGCCGGTGCCGCCGCCCTCGCCAGCCGTCACGAACACCATGTCTGCGCCCTTCAGAGCTTCCTTGATGTCGTCGCGCGACTCCGCTGCGGCGCCGAAGCCCATTTCGGGGTTGGCGCCCGCGCCGAGTCCCTTCGTCAACTCGTTGCCGATATTGAGCTTGACGTCCGCGTCGCACATCGCAAGCGCCTGGGCGTCGGTGTTGGCGGCGACGAATTCAACGCCTCGCAGGCCCGCGTCGACCATCCGACTGACGGCGTTGGTGCCGCCGCCGCCGACACCCACGACCTTGATAACCGCTAGATAGCTGCCGCTGTCCATGTTCTGTCTGACCCTGGAGTTAGAGTTGAGAGTTTTCGCCTGCGACGCAGATTGCGCGTGTTTGCACGTTATTCAGGATGTCAAGAACTGCGCAGCGTTGCAAGATCGGTTGCAGAAGGGCAAAGTCTCCACCTCGGCTTCCAACCCTACGTAAGGCTCGAGTTCATGTCTAGGGTGCGGCACCAGCTGCGGCTGTCCCGATTCCCGCGCCCGGGGCGGACGTCGCGCCCGGCGCGTCGGGCGCCTGCGGTCCGGCCAGCACCGGCGAGCGGAGCGTCGCGGGGTCGGCGACCTGCGCCGCCGGACGCTCGGGCGCCCGCACGTCGATGTAGCGCGCCCCACGCGATCCGGCGTCGCCGAGCACCTGCGCCGCGGAAGCCCACTTGGCATGCAGGCGACTCGGGTCGCCGAAAAAGATCTGCGGGCCGCCGCGCACAAACGCCGTGAGTCCCTGCGGCGTCTCACCCACCCGCCACAGCCGGGCGCGAAGCGCCGGGGGCGCGATGTCCAGCAGCTCGAGCGCGCGTAGCTGCGAAGGGTCCCGTAGCACCCCGCCCGAGGGCACGGAGCTCGTTGCGACATCGGGCACTGCGGCCGACGCGGCCAGCCGCCCGCGCAGCAGCAGCCCGTTCGGCGCAACCGGGAGGCGTTGTCCTCCGACCACCAGCGCCATCACCGGGGGCTGCTCGGTGATGGCGATCCGCACGCCATGGGGGATCTGGGTATCGACCTTCAGCCCCACGACCGCCGCATACGGAGCAACCGCGGCGCGCAGTCGCCCGGTGTCGATGTGCGTCGTGGTCATTGAGCGCGCGGCGTCCTCCAGCCTGCTGCGGACCTGACCGGCGGAGGCCCCGAACACGCCACTGACCTGCACGCGCTGGATGGCAAAGACGGGTGAGTCGCGAACCCAAAGCCACGCACCCCCCAGGCTCGCCAGGGCGACGAGTGCGCCGGCTAGCTTGATCCGGTGGCGGCGGGCCATCGGCCACCTATTCGACCGCGGCGCGCCGTCCCCTTCACCAGCGCACGGTGCCGAGCGTCTGGACCTCCGCTTCGAGCTGTACCCCGAACTGCTCGCGCACCCGCTTGCGCCCCTCGGCCATCAGCGCGAGGATGTCCTTCGTCGTCGCCGTGCCAGTGTTCTCAACGAAGTTCGCGTGCTTGGGCGAGAACCTCGCGCCGCCGACGGAGAGCCCGGCACAGCCGGCGCGCGCCAGCAGCATCCCTGCGCTCTCCTCCCCGGCCGGGTTCTTGAAGCTAGAGCCGAACGTCTTGATGCCCTTCGGCTGCGCGGCGTGGCGGCGCTCGCGCATCGCGGCTAACGTCCGCTTGACGGACTCGCTCGCCGCGGGTGTGAGCAAGAACTCCGCGCGCGCCACGACCTCGCCAGGCGCGAGGTTCGAGCTGCGGTAGCCAAAGTCCAGATCATCCGCCCCACGCGACTCCGTCCCCCCCACTGCGGAGACGACGGTCACGCTGCCGAGCACCTTCGCCAGCGCGCCGCCGTAGGCGTTTGCGTTCATCCGCACCGCCCCGCCAACCGTGCCCGGAATATTGACCCCAAATTCAATGCCCGACAACCCCAGCGCCGCGGCGCGCGCTGCGACCGACGGAAGTCGCGCCCCACCGCCGCAGCGCATCACCCGACCCCGCGCCTCGACGCGCGCAAGTTCGCGATCGAGCTTCAGGACGAGACCGCGCACCCCCTCGTCGGCGACGAGAAGGTTCGAGCCCGATCCGATCACCCATGCCGGCAGCGAGCGCTCCGCCGCCCACATGAGCAGCTCGCGCAGATCGCGCAGCGTCCCGGCACGGGCAAAGAACTCCGCCGGACCGCCGGTACGCACCGTGGTCAGGCGGGCGAGCGGAAACTCAGCCTCGGGCGTCATCGCACAAGCGACCAACCGAATGCGTCGATGTGGCCCGCGCCCATCGCCACGACCACGTCGCCGGAGCGCAGGAGCGGCTCGAGCACCCGCCGCGCGAGCGCGAATGACGGCAGCCACAGCACCTCGCGCCCCGCTGCGGCGTCTGCTGCAGCCGCTGCGATCGTTAGGCCGCTGACGCCCGGATGGTCCGCGGCGCGCTCCCGCGCAGGGTAAACGTCGAGTACGGCAACAAGGTCGGCCGCAGCGAGCGCCAGGCCGAACTCCCGCGCGAGCTCCCGCGTCCGCGAGTACAGGTGGGGCTGGAAGACGGCTATCAGTCTGTCGGGGCCGAGCTCGCGTGCCGCGGCGAGCGTCGCCCCGATCTCCGTCGGATGGTGAGCGTAGTCGTTATAGACCGCCGCGCCCGCAGCAGTGCGTCCGAGCAGCTCGAAGCGCCGGCCCGCTCCCTCGAAGCGCTCCAGTGCGATGCGAGCACCATCAATCTCTGCTCCCACGAGGCGGCTCACCGCTAGTGCCGCCGCAGCGTTGAGCTGGTTGTGCTCGCCGGGCACCGCGAGGCGCAGGTCGGGCTCGCGGGCGTAAGGCACGGTCGCTGCCGACGCGCTGCGCAGAGCCAGCAGTTCCGAGCGATCGCAGATCACCGCCTGCGGCGCGCGCGCGAGAAATTGAGCGTAGACCCGTTCGAGCTCAAGCAGCGAGCCGAACTCGCTGTGATGGTCGAGCTCGACACTCGTCAGCACTGCAATCTCAACCTCCAGCGACAGCATCGAGCGGTCGGACTCGTCGGCTTCGACCACAAGCCAGGGGCCGTCGCTCCATGCGGCGTTGCGCTCGCCGGGCCGCGGCGTGCCTCCGATCAGGTAGCTAGGCTCGATCCCGCCGCCCCGCAGGGCGCTCACGATCATGCTGCTGGTGGTCGTCTTGCCGTGCGCACCGGCGACGGCGATCGTGCGCCTCAGGGCGGTCAACTCGCCCAGTATCTGGGCGCGCGAGAGCACGAGCCGGCCGCGTTCCAGGGCGACTCCACGCTCGGGGTTCTGCGCTCCGACCGCGGCTGACAGCACGACATCCGCGCCGGGCGGAACGTTGGCCGCCGCGTGGCCGATCCGCGTCTCGAGCACACCATCCTCGCTGAGCGCGCGCGCAAACGCGGAGTCCGCCTGGTCAGAGCCGCTGACGCGAGCACCGAGCGCGTGGGCCGCCCGGGCGTAGGCGCTCATGCCGGCACCGCCGACACCGACGAAGTGCAGCTCGCGCCCGTCCCATGGCCGCTTCACCCCTCCAGCTCCGCAGCACCGACAACCGTGGGACGGATCAACGGGATCGCCTTCGGCAAGCTCCCGGACTCGCTGCGGACCACGGTCAGTGGGGACGCCTCGATCAACGCAAGCGTGTTGCTGTTGCAGCGGCAACCGTGCCCCACCCGCCGCCACAGCGGCGCGAGCCGATCCTGCCAGCCGGCAAGTGACGCCCGTTCGCTGCGCACGTGCTCGAGGAACAGCAGTTGCCCGCCGGGTCGCAGCACTCGCGCCACCTCAGAAAGCGTGCGCGCTCGATCGGACACCGTGCACAGCACCAGCGTGCAAACAACCGTGTCGAAGCACGAATCCTCGAACGGCAGGCTTTCCGCGGCAATCCGCAGCACCCTCGCACGGCGTGACCCGGCGCGCAGCCTGCGCTCGAGGCGGCGGGCCATCGGCTCCTCCGGTTCGGTCAAAACCAGGCCGCTCACCGCCGGTCCGTAGTGCGAGAGGTTCAGCCCCGTGCCCGCCCCCAGCTCGAGCACCTCCCCGCGTGCTGCGGCGAGCAGCTCGCGGCGCTGATCGGCCAAGCCGGCACGCTCGGTCCCGTCCATCGCCCGGTCGTACATCGCAGCGAAGATCCGGCCCCAGAGGCTCATCCGCCAGCCGATGTTAGGACCTCGCGCGCGATTTCCCGCGCGGCGTGGGGTCTTGCCAGGGCAGCCGACGCGCGCGCCATCGACACGAGACGGGGAGGGTCGGCCAGCAGCGCGCCCACAGTGTGCGCGAGGCGCGCGGCGTGGAGATCCTCGTCATCGAGCACCACCGCCGCACCGGCCCGCCGCATCCACTCCGCGTTCGCCCTCTGATGATCGCCGGAGGCGTGCGGATAGGGCACCAGCACCGCCGGCCGCCCGTAGGATGCGATTTCGAAGATCGATCCGCCGGCCCGGGCGACGACCAGATCGCTCGCCGCCAGCGCGGCCCCGAACTCCTCGATCTGCAGGTACTCGCGCAGGTCGTAGCCGCGGCGACGCGGACGCGCCGCCAGCTCCGGATAGTCACGATTCCCGGCGACGTGCAGCACACGAAACCCTGCTCCAGAAAACGCTTCGAAGGCAGCCCGGTTGATTGACCGCGCGCCGAGCGAGCCACCGAAGACCAGCACACAAGTCTCACCGGTACCGATCTCGAACGCGGACCGCGATGCCTCGCGGTCTGCGGTAGCCGGCGGTACCGGCCGGCCCGTGACGCGGTAGCGCCTTCCATCGCGCCCGTCGAGCGGAAAGGCAAGGCAAACTCGGCTGGCGAGCGGCGCCATCACGCGGTTGCTCAACCCAAGGTGGCTGTCGGCTTCGCACAGCACGAGTGGCAGGCGCAGCGCGGCAGCGGCGAGCGTCACTGGCCCTGCGACGTAGCCACCGCCGCCGAGCACCGCTTCGGCGCCCCCCGCCGAAAGCAGTTTCCGCGCACGCGCGGTCGCGCTCGCTGCACGCAGCAGTGCGCGGGCCGCCTGGCGCGGTTTGCGGCGCTCGAGCCCTTCCACGACGATCCGCTGGAGTTCATAGCCGGCGGCGGGCACGAGCTCGCGTTCGGCTCGGTCCGCGCCGATGAAGAAGACGCTAGCTCCCTGCTCCAGCAGCGCGTCGGCCACCGCCAGCGCCGGCACGACGTGCCCCGCGGTGCCGCCCGCCGCGATCGCGATCCGCTTGCCCTGATGCATCTGCCCATCGTCGCGCTTTCGCGCCCGGCGTGCGGACCTCGCGCACGTTCGCGGCGCCGCCGGCGGCAACGTTGAGCAGCAGGCCCATCGCCGCCAGCATCACGATCAAGTTGCTCGAGCCGTAGGAGATGAAGGGTAGCGGAACGCCCGTAAGCGGCGCCAAGCCGAGCACCGCAAATGCGTTCAGCAGCGCCTGGGAAAGGATCAGCGACGTCACGCCAATGGCGACCAGCGCCGCATACGCGCCCTTCGCGCGCTTCGCGGCGCGCAGGCCGGCGTAGGCAATCAGCCCATACAGCGACAGCAGCACGCAGACCCCGATCGCCCCAAGCTCTTCGCCGATCACCGCCAGGATGAAGTCCGTGTGCGCCTCCGGCAGGTAGAAGATCTTCTGCACCGATTGGCCCGGCCCGACGCCGAGCAGCCCGCCGGAGCCGAGCGCGATCTGACCTTGCACGGCCTGGAAGCCAGTCGTTCCGGCGTGGGCCCAGGGATTGATGAACGAGGTCAGACGGGCCCGCCGGTAGGGCGCGATCACCGCGAACACGACGATCACCGCGGCGCACACTCCGAGAATCTTGCCGAGCGTCCTAAGCGGCACCCCGGCACCGAGCAGTACGCACATCAGCGTGAAGCCGAGCACGAGCGCCGTGCCTAGATCAGGCTGAAGGCCGACCAGCACGCACGCCGCGCCGGTGACCAGCAGGAGCGGGCGGAGCTTTGGCTTGCGCGTGGCGGTCAGCACATGGGCGCAGTAGAGGAGCAGCGCGAGCTTCATCAACTCCGAAGGCTGAAACTGAAGCGGACCTGCGCCGATCCATCGCCGCGCCCCGTTCACGGTGCGGCCGATGCCGGGCAGCTTCACGGCGAGCAGCAGGGCGAACGAAATCGCCAGCAGCGCCGGCGTCAGGGCGCGCAGTCGATCGAGGCCCCCCCGTGCGAGACAGCGCATCGCCACCAGTCCCACCGCCCCGTAGGCCGCGAACTTGACGAGATAGCCCGAGCCGTCGCCGTGGGCGAGCAGCGATTTCGGCGAAGAGGCGCTGTAGACCATCACGGCCCCCGCTGCCAGCAGACACAACGTGGCGGTCAGCAGAATTGAGTACTCGAGCGGCAGTTGCGGCGCGCGGCGAGTTTTCGCCTGCTCGGCCTCGGCTGGGGGCATCCATGCCTGCTTCGACGTCGCGGCGCCAACGCCTTCCCGTCGCCGCTCAACGCGTGAGCTGCCGGAAGGCGTCGCCCCGCGCCTCGAAGTCCTCCCACTGGTCGAGGCTCGCGCAGGCGGGTGAAAGCAGCACCACCTCGCCGGGTTGGGCCGCTGAGCGCGCATCCTGCACCGCTCGCGCGAGGTCGCCCGATTGGCGTACCGCCACCGACGCTCCGTCGAGCGCGCTCACGAGCCGCGGCGCGTCCTCGCCGACCACGTACACCGCGCTGCACGAGCGCGCGACAACCTCGCGTAGCGGCGTGAAGTCCTGACCCTTTCCCTGCCCACCAAGAATCAGATGAATGCCGCGCCGAGGAGCCTCAAACGCGCGCAGCGCCACGAGCGTGCTCGCCACGTTCGTGGCCTTGGAGTCGTTGACGAACAGCACGCCGTCGTGCACGGCCACCTCCTCGAGCCTGTGCGACACGCCGGCAAAGCTCCTCAGGCCGGCGCGGACCGCCTCGGGATCAACGCCCCGGGCAAGACACGCTGCAGCGGCGGCCATCGCGTTGAGCCTGTTGTGGGCCCCGCGGAGCCGTATATCCCCGTGAGCAACGAGGGGCTCCTCGCACCACCACAGCTGTCCGGCGCGGTCGCTCAGCTCCGCCTCCGGCCCGCTCCCGAACCACACCCGTCGCGCGCAGCCACCGAGATCGTCGCGGCGCTCCGACTCGGGCGCTACCGCCACGTCGTGATTGCCCTGGCGCGCAAAGATCTCGAGTTTGGCGGCGCGATAGGCGGCGAGCGTGCCGTGGCGATCGAGGTGGTCTGCGGCGACGTTCAGCAGCACGGCCGCCTCCGGCGCGAACTCCAGCGTGTCCTCGAGCTGGAACGAGGATGCCTCGCAGACAATCGTCGCATCTGCGCTGAGCTTGCCGGAAAGCGCACTCAGTGGCCGCCCGACGTTGCCGGCAACAGCGACGGGCAGAGCCGCTTCGCGGTGAATCGCCCCGATCAGCTCGACCGTCGTGGTCTTGCCGTTGGTGCCGGTGACGGCGATCCACTCGTGCGCAGCGCCGAGCAGTCGCCACGCCAGCTCGAGCTCGCCCAGGATCGCCAGCCCCCCGGCGCGGGCCGCGCGCAGCACTGGCGCCTCGCCCGGCACCCCCGGGCTCTTGATCAATGTGCGTGCGCGGGCGACGAGCCCAACGCCGTCCGTGTCGAGGTGGTGTTCGAACTCGAACTCCTGTGCCGCGGGCGACCCGGAGTCCACCCCGATCACCTCCTCGCCCCGCTCTGTCAATGCCCGCGCTGCGGCCGCGCCAGAACGCGCGAGCCCGGCGACGAGGAACGGCCCGCGCGGGAGCGCAGGCCTAGACCCGGTCAATGGATCCCCTGCTGGTACAGCGTGAAGCCGACCGCGGCGCAGATCGCCGCGACGATCCAGAAGCGCAGGATGATCTTTGTCTCAGACCACGCCATCAGCTCGAAGTGGTGGTGGATCGGGGCCATCAAGAAGACGCGTTTTCGGAACGTCTGAAACGAGAACACCTGAATCGCGACCGACAACGCCTCGACCACGAAAATGCCCCCGAGCAAGATCAGCAGGACCTCCGTCTTCGTCATGATCGCCAGCCCGGCGATCGCCCCGCCCAGGCCGAGCGAGCCGGTGTCGCCCATGAAGATCGTGGCCGGAAAGGCGTTGAACCAGAGGAATCCGACACAGCCGCCGACGAGGCATCCGGCGAGCAGCGCGAGGTCCCGGTCGCCGTTGGTGATGAACGTGATGCCGATGTAGGCGAGCAGCACGATCGCCGCACAGCCGGCCGCAAGTCCGTCGAGCCCGTCCGTCAGGTTGACGCCGCTCGTCGTGCCCGCGACGACGAGGTAGATCAGGAGTGGGTAGAAGACGCCGAGATCGACCTGATAGTCGACGACCCGCAGACGCAGCGTGCTGGGCAGGTTTGCCTGCCGTGTCGCGATGTACCAGAGACCGACCGAGATTGCGACCGTTACGGCGAGCTTCGTGCGCGCGCGCAGGCCCAGCGAACGGCGCTTGACGAGCTTCGTGTAATCGTCGGCGAAGCCCAGCAGCGCACAGGCGATCGCGGCGCCGAACACGCCGATCGCGCGCCAGTCATACGCCGAGAGGATCAGGAACGGCGTCGAAATCGCGACGAAGATGATGATTCCGCCCATCGTCGGTGTGCCGGCCTTCTGATGATGGCCCTGCGGGCCGTCCTCCCGGATGTGCTGGCCGAACTCACGCGCCCGCAGAAACTCGATGAACTTTGGGCTGAGGAAGATGCAGATGAGCAGAGCGGTGGTGCCGCCGATCAGCACGCGCCCCATCAGGCCCGAGCCTTGATCAGCTCACGGGCGACGACCTCCAGGCCGCCGGCGCGCGATCCCTTGACCAGCACGGTGTCGCCGCCCCGTAGCAGCGACGGCAGCAGCCGCGCCGCCTCCGCGGCGTCAGGCACGTGGCTCGCCGGCTCGCCGAAGGCCTCCGCCGTGTGTTTGGAGCGCTCGCCGACCGCGATCAGCACCTCGACTCCGGAGGCGCGTGCGAGCTCGCCGAGCTCGCGGTGGAAGCGCGCCTCCTCGGGCCCCAGTTCGAGCATCTCTCCGAGCACGGCGACGCGCCGGCCGTGCGCGGCGCGGGCTAGGTCTTGGAGCGCGGCGCGCATCGACATTGGATTGGCGTTGTAGCAGTCGTCGAAGACAACCAGGTTCCCGGGCAGCTCCAAACGGTCGCCACGCCGAGCAGAGAAAGCGACGTGCAGCACGGGCGGAATCGCCACTTCCAGAGCTGCCCCCGCCCCGGCGGCAGCGAGCAGGTTGAGCAGCTGGTGCGGCGCGCGAAATCCCGGCTCACAGCGCACGCGCCGGCCTCTGAGCCCGAGCTCGACACCGCCGGCATCGACGCTGAGGAGGGTGACATCGCCGCCGTCGCCGAAGCGGATCAGCTCCACCTCCGAGAGCTTGAGGTGCGGCTCCAGCAGCGGCTCGGCGGCCGGCACCACGGCACTCGCTCCGGGCTTCAGCGCTCTCAGCAGCTCGCTCTTGGCAGCAGCGATCGCCTCGAGCGACCCGAGCAGCTCGAGGTGGGCGGGCCCGACGTTGACGATCACCGCGACGTCGGGCTCGCAGATCCCGGCGAGCTGCGCGATCTGGCCGGGCCCCCGCATCGCGAGCTCCAGGACGAGCGCCTGGGTGCCGGCCGGCGCGCGCAGGATTGCAAGCGGCAGCCCGACCTCGGTGTTCAGGTTGCCTTCGCTTGCGACCGTGGTGAGCGAGGGACCCAGCACGGCTCGCAGGATGTCCTTGGTTGACGTCTTACCGGTCGACCCCGTGACAGCCACGACCCGCGCGCCGAGCTTTCGGCGCCAGGCCCGGGCGAGCCGCTGCAGCGCGAGCAGAGGATCGTCAGCGATGAGCACGCGAGCGTCGCCCGACGAGGCGAGTTCGACGTCCCTGCCCACCAGCACCCCCCAAGCTCCGGCGGCAATCGCCGCGTCCGCGAACGCGCCACCGTCGACGCGCTTGCCGGGCAACCCGACGAACAGCTCGCCCGCGGCGACGGACCGCGAATCCAGGCTCGCTCCTGTCGGCCCGTCGGCCCCAGCCCCACGACCGACGAGATCGGCGCCGGCTGCGTCGGCCAGCTCGTGCGCAGTCCAATCCTTCACGGTGCAGCGCCGCCGCACTTGCGCAACGCCTCGCGCGCCACCGTGGCGTCGTCGAACGGTAGCTCGAGACCGTCTGCGAACTGCTGTCCCTGCTCGTGGCCCTTGCCGGCAATCACCACCACATCACCGCGGCCCGCGCTCTCCACCGCGTGTTCGATTGCGGCTCTGCGGTCGATCATCGCGATTGCCGCGGCGCCGGCGCCCTCGACGATCTGCGCCACGATCTCCTCCGGGCGCTCAGAGCGCGGGTTGTCAGAGGTGACGATCACCGCGTCGGCGAGCTCGGCGGCTATGCGCCCCATCTGCGGGCGCTTGCCGCGGTCGCGGTCGCCGCCGCAGCCGAACACGCAGACCAG
Source organism: Solirubrobacteraceae bacterium (assembly GCA_050997675.1). Taxonomy (GTDB): domain Bacteria; phylum Actinomycetota; class Thermoleophilia; order Solirubrobacterales; family Solirubrobacteraceae; genus Palsa-513. The sequence goes on along the minus strand of JBPCQX010000094.1, from coordinate 25,280 downwards.
ACGCCGCTCCGTCAACGTCCGTGCGGCGCTGAGCACGTTCTCGAGGCTGTCAGGGGTGTGCGCGTAGTCGACCAGCACCGCAAACGGCTGGCCTTCGTCGATCGGCTGGAAGCGACCCGGCACGGGTGCCACACCCGGAAGCGCTCGCGCGACCACCTCGAGCGGGACCCCGAGGCTGTGGACTGCAGCGACAGCGCCGAGGACGTTGTAGACGTTGAAGGCGCCGGGCAAGGGCGAGTTCAGCTCACAGCTGCCGCCTGGGTGCTCCAGCTGGAAGCGCGCGCCGGAGATCGTGAACGACACGCCGCGGGCCGCATAGTGACCGCCGCGGCCGAAGGTGCGCGCCGCGGGAAACTCTGCGGCGAGGCGGCGGCCGTACGGATCGTCGATGTTGAGCACGGCCACGGCCGGGGCACTTTCTGCTGCGAACAGTCGGCGCTTGGCCTGGAAGTAGCTCTCCATGTCAGGGTGAAAGTCGAGGTGATCCTGCGTCAGGTTCGTGAAGATCGCCGCTGCGTAGTGGACTGCGTCGACGCGATGGAGCTCGAGCGCGTGCGAGGACACCTCGAGCGCACACGCACGGTCCCCGGCGCGCAGCATCTCACTGAAATCACGCTGCAGGTCGATCGCCTCGGCGGTGGTGCGCTGCACCGGACGGTCCGCTCCGCCGATGACTGCCTTGACGGTGCCGAGCAGCGCTGTCTGACGCCCCGCCGCCTCGAGCAGCTCCCGCACGAGGAACGCGCTCGTCGTCTTGCCGTTGGTGCCGGTGACGCCGACCACCTGAAGGCTCGCCGTCGGATCTTCGTAGAATCGCGCCGCCGCGCCGGCCATCGCGGCGCGAGACGAGGGCACGACGGCCTCCGGCACGCCGAGCCCGAGCGCGCGCTCGACGACCAGCGCGCTCGCGCCGCGCGCCACCGCGTCAGCTGCGTAGTCGTGGCCGTCCTGCTGAAATCCCGGCACGCAGAAGAACAGCGTGCCGGGCGCCGCGAGGCGTGAGTCGTAGGCGAGCGCGGTGATCTCTACCTGCGAGCTGGAGCCCTCGAGCAGCTGATCGAGCCTCATCCCTGCCACCCTAGCCAGTGACCGGTCTCGCGGCGGTCCACGCGAAGCCGCCGGGCGGACCCTCACCCCGGAGGGATCATCAGATACGGCAGCGCGAAGGACATGATCTGTCCGAATGCCGGGGCGGCCACCTGGCCGCCGTAGATCGCCCCCTGCGGCTCATCGACAACGACCGACACAAGCAGCTTGGGGTTCTGCGCCGGAGCGAATCCTACGAAGGAGGCCACGTAGCGAGAGCTGGAGTATTGCCCTGTCGAGGGATCCACCTTGTTCGCGGTGCCGGTCTTTCCTGCCAGTTTGTAGCCGGGGATCGAGACCTCGCTCGCGGTGCCGCCCGGAGCCAGGACGCCCCGGAGCATCGTGCGCAGCTCCTGGGAAACGACGGGTGAAAACACGCGGCGGCCCGCGGGCTGCCGGCTCGCGCGCCCGTCGACGGAGGCGACGATGTGGGGCGGCGGCAGCACCCCCCCGTTGGCGATCGCCGAATAGGCGGATGCGATCTGCAGCGGCGTGACCGACTCGCCCTGGCCGATCGGCAGGTTGCCCATGGAGGAGCCGGAGTAGTGATCGAGCGACAGCACAAGCCCGCGCTCCTCGCCGGGTAGATCAACGTGAGTCGCTGCGCCAAAGCCGAAATCGCGCACGTACTGGTCGAAGCGCCTGCGGCCAAGCAACATGCCGACCTTGATCGCGCCGATGTTGCTCGAGCGTGAGAGGATCTGCGACGTTGTGTAGGTCACGGGCCCGCGCGCCTCGGCGTCGTGAATCGTGCGGTCGGCCACCTGGATCTGCGGCGGCAGGTCGAAGCTCGTCTGCGGCGTCAGCAGACCGTCCTGAAGCGCGCCGCCGATAGCAACGACCTTGAATGTCGAGCCCGGCTCGTAGTCGAACCCGACGGCGCGGTTCTGGCGCGCATACGCGGGCGCGGCCGCGATGTCGTTGGCGTCCACGCGCGGCCAATTTGCCATCGCCAGGATGCCGCCGCTGTGCGGATCCATCACGATTGCCGTCGCGCCCTTCGGCCTCCACACCGCGCCGATCCGCGAGAGCACCTGCTCCACCTGGCCCTGCAGTCCGGCGTCGAGCGTCAGCCTGACCGGCGCGCCCGCGCGCGCAGTACGAAGGTCAGCGGTCGAGATGGGGTTGCCCAGGGCGTCGTTGACCGAGCGTCGTTGGCCGTCCTTGCCGCGCAGCATCCGCTCCTGGGAGTACTCGAGTCCCGACAGGCCCGCGCCGTCGAGCCCAACGGCGCCAATCACATGCGCGGACAGCGCATGGTTCGGGTAGTCGCGCCGTCCGAGCGGCGTGAGCGCGATTCCGCTCAGGCGCAGCTTGGCGATTTGTTGGGCGGAGGCATCTGGGAGCCCGCGCGCGAGGTAGACGAAGCCCGTTCGCCGCGTGAGCTTGGCCGCGACGGCGTCGGTTTGGGCACCCAGGATCGGCGCGAGCTTCCGCGCAGCCGCGGCGGGGTCGCGCACGAGATACGGGGTCGCTGAAATGTCGTCAGCCGGCTCAGAGACCGCCAGCTCGACTCCGTTGCGGTCGAAAATGGTGCCCCGCAGCGCCGGCACAGCGACTGTTGCGACCTGCTGGGATACCGCGGCGCGGCGAAGTTTGCCCGCCTGGAAGGCGCCGAGATAGATGCTCCGCGCAGAGGCCAGCGCGAGCAACAACACGAACCCTGCGAACAGCACCCCGACCCGAGCCTGGAGCCTCGGCACGCTCTACGGTCTTCCTGCTCGGCCGCCCTGATTGGTGAAGGAACCCGGAGCGCCGGCGGCATGGGCGCTCGAGGTCGTGGAGAGGTAGCGCACGGCGCCGGCCGGAGCCGGCACCATCCCGTGTTGCGCTGCTAGACCACGGATGCGCTCGGAGGCCTCCAGCGCAGATACCTGCGCTCCGATCAGCGAGTTCTCGCGCGAAAGCGTTTGCGCGCGCTGGATGTCGGCAGCGATGCCGCGGTTCAGCTTCAGCATCCCAACCTGCATCGCAACGATGCTCATCAGCGCGAATCCGATCAACCCAATCCAGATTCGCCCACGGATCAGCCGGTCGAGCAGAGAGTGATCGACGAGCGCCAGCACGCGCGGAGGCACGCCGGTGGTCGGCGCGCCACGGGTGACGCGGCGCGCAGGGCCTGATACGCGCCGCGGGGCGAGCGGCCTGCGCAGCGGGGGCGCCGCGGTGCGTGCAGCGGGGCTGGTGGCGGGCGGGGTCATGCTTCCTCCCTCCCCTTGCGTGCGACTCGCAGGTGCGCGCTCGAAGCACGCGGGTTGGCCGCGACCTCACCCGCACTGGGCGCGATTGCACGGCGATGGAGCAACTCTCCCTCGGCGACCCGGCCGCAGCCGCACACGGGCAAGTCGGGCGGGCAGATGCAACCCTGGGAACGAGCTGCGAGAAAGCGCTTGACACGTCGATCTTCCAGCGAGTGAAAGGAAATCGCGGCCAGTCGGCCGCGCGGAGCGAGCAGCTCCCAGGCGAGCGGAAGTCCCCGATCCAGCTCGCCCAGCTCGTCGTTGACGGCGATACGGATCGCCTGAAAGACACGCTTGGCCGGGTGTCCGCCGGCAAACCTCGCAGGGGCCGGCACGGCACGAGCGATCACATCGACGAGTTCGAAGGTGGTCTCGATCGGGTGCGCCGCACGCGCTCTGACGATCGCCCGCGCGATCGGTGCGGCATAGCGCTCCTCGCCAAACTCCCGCATCACGCCTGCCAGCCGCCGCTCGTCCCATTCCGCCACGACCTCTCGCGCGTCGAGCGCCTGCGCGGGGTCCATCCGCATGTCGAGGGGCGCGTCGTAGGAGTAGGCGAAGCCGCGCTGGCGCCCGTCGAGGTGCATCGAGGAGACGCCGAGGTCGAGGTAGAGCAAGTCCGCGCTGACCCGCTCCTCGCGTAGTGTCTGCAGCGCCTCGGTGAAGCTCGCGCGGATGAACCTTGTCGCGCACGGCGCCTCAGCAGCGAACCGCTCGAAGCGCGGCTCGACGCTTGGGTCGCGGTCGATCCCGATCAGGGTTCCGCTCGAGCCGATCCGCTCCGCCAGCAGCCGCGCATGTCCACCGTCGCCGAACGTGCAGTCCACCGCCAGCGCTCCGGGAGCCGGATCGAGCATCTCGATCAGCTCGCCGGCGAGCACCGGGACGTGGTCGCGGGTCATGTCAAGCAGCGGCGTCAAGGGTGGATGTGAAGTCGGAGACAGCGGTGGCGAGCGTCGAGTCGTACTCGCTCCAGGCGGCTTGTGACCACACTTCGAGGCACTGTCCGGCGCCCGTGATGACGACCTCGCGCTCGCCGGTGAGCACCCTCAACGGGTCAGCCGGGATCATCACGCGTCCCGCGGAATCGAGCTCGGTGTCGTGTGACTTGGCGAACAGGAACCGTTCGAGCTCCGTGCGACGCGGCGAGAGCGGGGCGAGGGTGGCGAGCGCTGCCTGCGAGTAGCTCTCATACTCCTCGGGCCGCCAGAGCGAAAGGCAGCGCGGATTGTCGATCCGGCGCGCCACCACCACGCCCTCGGCGAAACCGGCGCGGAACTTGGGCGGGACCGTCAGCCGGTTCTTAGCGTCGAGCGTGTATTCGAAGGTTCCGCGGTAGGCCATGGTTGGGGTCGATGTGAGTCGAAGGAAGTTGAACCCGAACCGAGGTGGAGGAGTGGGAGGAGCCCCTCCACCGCGGTTCGGTTTCGCGAACTTACCCCACTCCTTCCCACAATGCAACCCACATCGACACTTTGCCCCACATTTCCTTTCAAATCCCCCGTTCAAGGCGTTTTCTGCAGCCAAAATTGCGCCTGCCGAGGACCGTGGCAGGTTGCCAGCGCCCGAGCGCTCTGTGTCGCGGCCGCCGCACGCCGGGCGGCGAGCCGCATTGCCGACTGGAGGCGCCGACGGCGCACTCGGCAGTCGTGCAGCGTCCGGGACGCGCCACCTGGGAGCAGCGCTTCATCGCGCCCGCGCGAGCGACGGGCGCGCACGCGCGGGGCGCGGGCCTACACTACCGCGGTGGCCGAGCTGCGCCGACCCGGGCTCCAACGCGTGCTGGGAGTCAACGCACTGTTCTCGACGGCGTACGGCAACGTCGGCTCGTCGATCTACTACGCGCTCGGCCTCGTCGCCTCTTTCGCGCTCGGCTTGACGCCGATCGTCTTCGTCGTGACCGGGGTGATCTTCTACCTGACAGCAGCCACGTACTCGGAGGCCACGGCGATGTATCCGGAGGCCGGCGGCTCGTCCAGTTTCGCCCGCCACGCCTTCAACGAGTTCTGGTCGTTCTTCGCCGCCTGGGCGCAAATGCTCAACTACGTGATCACGATCGCGATCTCGGCGTTCTTCGTCCCCCACTACCTCGGCGGTTTGTTTTGGGACGCTCTCCGGCACTCGCCGGGCGACATCCTCTTCGGCGTGGCCGTAGTGGTGACCCTCTCGCTGATCAACGTGGTTGGCGTCCGCGAAGCCGCTGGTTTGAACATCGTCCTCGCTGTGACCGACTTCGCCACGCAGCTGTTGCTTGTCGCGGTCGGCTTCGTGCTCGTCTTCTCGCCGCACATCCTGAGCGCCAACATCCACTTCGGGGTCGCGCCGAGTTGGCACGACTTCCTCGTCGCGATCCCGGTCGGGATGATCGCCTACACCGGCATCGAGACGATCTCGAACATGGCCGAGGAGGCCCGCGACGAGGCGCGCACGATTCCCAAGGCGATCAATCGCGTCGTCATCGCTGTGTTCGCGATCTACGCGGCGCTCCCCGTCATCGCCCTGTCCGCACTGCCCGTTCACCGCACGCCGGACGGCCGCTACGTAACCCTGCTCGGTGTCGACGAGGCCCACGGGGGGTTCGCCGGCGATCCGGTGCTGGGGATCGTCAAGCACCTCCACCTTGGTACCTTCCAACAGGCTGGCGAGATCTACGTCGGCCTGCTCGCGGCGACGATTCTGTTCATCGCCGCGAACGCCGGGATCCTCGGCGTGTCGCGCCTCGTGTACTCGATGGGCCTACACCGCCAGGTGCCCGATCGTCTGCGCCAGCTCCATCCCAAGTTCAGCACGCCGTGGATTGGCATCCTCGTGTTCGGGGCGATCGCCTGCCTGACCCTGATCCCGGGCAAGGCTGACTTCCTGGGAAATCTCTACGCCTTCGGGGCGATGCTCTCGTTCACGATCGCTCACGTCTCGGTGGTCAAGCTGCGCGTCAAGGAGCCTGACCGCGAGCGCCCCTACAGGGGTCCCGGCACGCTGCGCGTCGGTGGCCGTGAGCTGCCCTTGTTCGCGTTACTCGGGGGCTTGGGCACCGGCCTGGCCTTCCTCACCGTGACGGCGCTCCACACAGCCGTGGCTCTCACCGGTCTCGGCTGGCTGGCGCTCGGGGTCGCTGTTTACATCGTCTACCGCCGCCGCCAGGGACTCGACCTGGTCAGCACTGTGCGGGTCCACACGCCGCGGCCTGCAACCGACCGGGAGATCGAGTACGAGTCCGTGCTCGTCGTCTACGACCAGAACGAGTTCCATTCTGACGCGCTGCGCGTCGCGCTCAAGGTCGCCTCGAGACGCCGGCGCAGCATCCACGTGCTCGTTTTCATCGAGGTCCCGGCCTCGATTCCGATCGATGCCCGCCTGCCCGAGCAGGAACGCGCGGCACAGACGATCATCGAGGCTGCCAAGGTCAAGGGCCGGAGAATCGTCGATGGCCATTGGGAGAAGGTGCGCCCGGGCCAGACGGCCCGCCGCATCATCGACCAGGCGCGCGCTCGTAACACTGCGGCGATCGTGATTCCTGTGCCGCCGCGCCGCCGCGCCGACGTCGTGTTCGGCTCGACGATCGAGACACTCCTGCGCGAACGGCCTTGCCGCGTGATCATCGAGTCGCGGCCAGCGCCAGTCGAAGCTAAGGAACCCGTTTCAGTCTGAGCACCGCTACTCGAGCGATCACTCCGTCGCGGCCGGCGCGCTACTACCGCTGGCGCGTGGGCACGACGAGAATCTCGTTGATATTGACGTGCGCGGGTTGCCCGGCCGCGTAGAGGATCGCCTCGGCGATGTCTCCGGCGCTGAGCACCTCGCCGATCTCCTCTCGCAGCTGTTCCGCGCGCGCCACAACCGGTTGCGTGTTGTGTCCCGCCAGCTCCGTGTCGACGTAGCCGGGCTCGATCAGCGTCACGCGGACGTCGGACTGCAGGGCCTCTTGCCGCAGCGCCTCGGAAAACCCGCAGACGCCGAACTTGGTCAGGTTGTAGACCGCGGCTCCAGCCCCGGCGCGCCGGCCGGCGACGGAAGAGACGTTGACGATGTGGCCGCCGCCCTGCTCGCGCATCACGGGCAGCGCGGCGTGCGTGCAGTAGAGCAGGCCGAACACGTTGACGTCGACCATCTGGCGCCACTGCGCGGTGTCCGCTCCCTCAACCGCTCCGAGCAACATCACGCCGGCGTTGTTGACGAGCACGTCCAGGCGGCCCAATTGCTCGTACGCGTGCGCGACGAACGCGCGTGCCTGACCCTCGTCGGCGACATCGGTGGGCAGCGCGACGGCGCGCCCTCCCTCATCCTCGATCTGCTGCGCGAGCTTGTCGATGCGCTCGCCTCGCCGGGCGCCCAGCGCCACCGACGCCCCGGCGCGCGAGAGCTTCAGCGCGGTAGCCTCGCCGATGCCCGAGGAGGCACCTGTTATTGCCGCAACCCGGCCTTGCAAATCGATCGTCATCGAAGCCTGCTCCCAACGTTGAAATAAACCGTGCATGCTGGATGGGCGGGCAGGATTCCAGCGTATGATGCCGACGCCCCCAGGGGCAACGTGTATGGATACAGCTCGGCGTGGAAACTACAACTCTGGTGAGGACTTCGTACTGGAGTACGGAGAATTGCGCTTCACCTTCAACGAACGCGACTTTCGCGAGCGCTGCGAACAGGCGGCGCTGAAGCTCGCGTTCGTCGACGGCCGGCTCGCCGACGCTGAACTCGAGGATCTTGTGAACCTCGCCGTCAACGGAGATATCCAGGATCCCGCCTCGGCGCTCGGCGAGCACGTCAACGCCTGCTGGCCGGAGTTGATCGGTCAGGCCGATCGCTCGCTCGTGCACTGGCTGCGCCGTCTTGTCTTTCGCGGTGCCTGGCTCGACCAGCGGGTCAACGAGGGCGAGTTGGACCTGTCGTTCAGCCCGACGGGATTCTCCTACGTGCAGCCCGAGCGCGGCGGCGAGGCGATCGAGCTGGCGCCAGAGCCCTCCTGGGGCCGCGTCGCATACCGTCCTTGATTCTCACTTTCGACGATGGGCCAAGCGCCGCCGGCACGCCCGCGCTGCTGGATCTGTTGGCCCGCCACGGCCTGCGCGCGACGTTCTTCGTGCTGGGCAGCGCGGCGGCTCAACACCCGGCCATCGTGCGGCGAATCGTCGCCGACGGACACGCCGTCGGAAACCATTCTTGGGACCACCCGATGCTGCCGGCGCTACCGGAGGCTGTGCGTCGCCGCCAGCTTGCGCGCACCAGCGCGCTGATCGAGCAGATCACGGGCAGCGCCCCAGATCTCTTCCGGCCGCCCTACGGCGCGAGTTCGGCGGCGCTCGAGCAGCAGGCAGCAGAACTCGGCCTGAGCACCCAGCTGTGGGACGTCGACACCGAGGACTGGTCCGAGCCCGGGGCGGAGGCGATATGCGCCGCGCTGCTCAGCGCCCGGGCCGAAGACGTGGTGCTGATGCACGACGGCCGGCGCGCGGGCCGCCAGACGATCGAGGGGCTTGGTCTGGCGCTGTCAGCGCTGCGCCAAGGCCGGGCGTGAGCGCAGCGCGGATCTAGAACCAGGGGTGCTCGGAGCGCGCCTTGGCGATCTCCTGAAAGCGCTCGAGCCCGACCAGCAGCTCGGCGCGGACTGTGCCGCTCGCGAGCGGATCGACAGCCGGCAGTCGGCCGCTCGCCGCCCGCTCGCGGTCGAGCGCGATCACCGTGGTCTCACCACCGTACGGCTCGTAGGCAGTCGCAATGATCGTCAGTGAGCCGCTGCCTTTCAGCTTGCGAGCCGCGGCGAGCGCCCGCCGCGCCGCGGCGGGCTCAGCTCCTGTGAGCGTGTCGATCAGCAGCACTGCGTCGCCTCCCCGGGCGGCGATCCGGCCGCCGCGCTCAACGGCCTGCTCCATCGCGGCTGCCTGCACTCCGGCCGAGGCTGCGAACGAGTGGCCGCTGACCGTTGCGATCGTCGAGGCCTTCCACTCGCCTAGCTCCTCGGGGCGGATGCCAACCAGCAGCACCTCAACCTGGAGCCCCTCGATGCCGGCGAGCACGCCCGCGAGCCGCTTGATCGCCTCACTCTTGCCTGACCGCGCAGGACCGTGCACGAGCACTCGCGAGCCGCGGCCGAACGGTGCGAGGAAACCAATCGCGGCAAGCGTCGGATCCTCCTCCCCGAGGCTCAGCGGCTCGCTGGGGAAGTCCACTTCGCGCTCATCGATGCGCGTGCTGCTGACGGCCTGTTCAGCGGCCACGCCGTTGATCTGCTCGATCCGAATCAGCGACGGATGACGCTCGGAGCGTCGCGCCGCCCGCGCGGGTCCGGACACGCGGTCGCCCGAGACAAGCTCGCAGCGACGCGCCTGCGCCGCGGAGATGTAGACGTCGTCGTCGGAGGGCTCGGGCACTGCCCCGTCGCGACCGGCGGGCGCGAGGCGCAGAAAGCCCGAGCCGTTTGGCAGCAACTCGACCACACCGCTGGCCGCTGTCGCGCCGTCGCCGGGATCGCCCTCGACTTCGGCCTCCTCATCGCCCGCAGCTGCATTCGCGCTGCGCCGGGGGGAAGCGGCGGCACCGCCCCCGCTCGCAGCACTGGCGCGGCGCGGGCGCGCGGACCGCTTCCCCGCGGCGCGCGGCTTCGATGCCGCCGCCTGCTCCTCGCCCTCCGGCGAGGAGGTCTCCTGCTCGCTGCCGTTTGTGGCGGCCGCAGCGCGGCGGCGCCGCGGCCTGCGTGCGGGCTCACCCTCTTCCCGGCTCGCGGCCGGCGCGGGCGGCGTGTCGTCCTCGCCCCCTTGCCGCTCTAGGATCGCCCCGATCAGGTCGGACTTGCGCAGACGGCGGTAGCCGTCGATGTTGAGGGCGCCCGCGAGGGCGTGTAGATCGGCGAGCGGGCTCGCATCAAGGGCACTACGTTGAACTACGGACATTGAAGCTCCTTCGAGAAGAATCGGGCGGTTGGCATCCCGCGGCGTTGGGTTCAGCCGCCGGCACCCGCGCCATCGGCGCGCAAAGACACCTTACTCCCAGCGCAGCCCGTCGGGCAGAGCGAGCTCGCGCGGCACCTCGCGCTCGCGGCGCAGAACCTCGCGCACGGCGATGAAATCAACCGCGGCGGCAACGTCGTGGACGCGGAAGATCTGTGCTCCGGCATCGAGCCCATGAGCGATCGCCGCAAGCGTTCCGGCGGTGCGCTCGCGCGGCGCGCGAACCGTTACGGCACCGACGAAATCCTTGCGCGAGAGCGCAAGCAGCAGCGGCCTCCCCAACGCGTGCAGGCGTCCCACGTCGCGTAGCAGCTCCACGGTCTGTGCCGGGGTCTTGGCGAAGTCGGGCCCGGGGTCGACGATCAGCGCCGAGCGCGCCATCCCGCGCGCGACGGCAAGCTGGATGCGCTGCTCGAGAAACGCCTGCACGTCCCCCAGCACATCGCCGTCGTAAAGATCGGGGTCCTGCAGGCGCTGCTTGGGTTTCGCCCGCGTGTGCATCACAACCAATGCGGCGCCGCCGGCTGCGCACACCTCGGCCAGGGCGGGCTCGCGCAGCCCGCTGACGTCGTTGACGATCGCGGCTCCGGCGGCAATCGCAGCAGCGGCCACCGCGGGCTTGTAGGTGTCAACGGACACCAGCGCGCCGAGTTCCCCGGCAACCCGACTGATCAGCTCTCCGACCCGCTCGATCTCCTCCTGCTCGCCCACCACCGCGCCCCTTGTGATGCCCGACTCGCCGCCGATGTCGATGATGTCGGCGCCGTCTGCCAGCAGCTCTCGCGCGCGCTCAAAGCGCGATTCGCGCGTTGGGTAGCGGCCGGCGTCGGAGAAGGAGTCAGGCGTCGCGTTGACAATCCCCATTAGCCACGGCCGCCCGCTGAGATCCAGCGTGCGACCACCGGCGCGCAGCTGCATCAGTGCTTCGACGCCGCCCGCTTGGACTTCCGCTTGGCGCCCGACTTCGGATGCCCGGACTTCGCCTGCTTCGAGCCGATGCGCAGTACTCGCGTCGGGGCGCGTGTTGTCTGGCCGAGGCTGTCGACGGCGCTGACCTGCCAGCGGTGGGTGCCGCGCTTGAGCCTGGCCGGCACATGCAGCCTGGTGGCCTTGGTCCTGCCGATCGTCCGGCCGTCGAGCGTGACGGTGTAGCTGACTGCGCTCCAGCTGTCCTTCGCGGGCTCCCAGCTCAGTGTCGGCCGCGTCCGGGCGATCGGCTTCTGCGACGTCAACCCCTTGAACTTGACGGGGGGAGTGACCACGTCGGCGACGGCGACGCGATGGTTGGCGGGGTCGCCCTGCAGGTAGCCGACGATCACGTCGCCGCCGTCATCCGCAGCGGCGGAGAGTCCCTGCTGGGGATCGACCTGACCGAACTCGTTGCGCGAGAGCTGCACCTCGTCGCCCGGCGTGCCGCCGTCGTAGAGTTTGCCCCGAATCGAGCCGAGGTCCGCGGCGAACGCCACGATCCCGGTGCCGTCGCGGCTGATCGCCGTTGCCGGCATGGGCGCCAAGGCGTAGTTTCCGGCGTTCAGTCGCTGGCCGGGGGTGAAGGCGCTGCCGGCGCTGCCCGCTCCGATCACCTGATGGCTGGACTGGAGTTGCGCGGCGACGAGGCCGTCGCCGAGCGCGTCGATCGAGATGCTCGGCGCCTCGGCGCCCTCCGACGCAGGGAAGCTGAGCCCGTCGACACCCTGGGCGGCCTGCGGCTGGTCGCCGAGCAGCGGGCGCAGGACAACGCGCTCGACGGGCACGCCGCCGCCGTTGTCGAAGATCTCCCGGAACGAGGCCCAGCCGTAGCTCGAATCGTCCTGCAGCCCGACCACGGCGCTGTCGGCGGAGCCGCCGCCGTGCCCGTCGAGCGCTCCGAGCGTCAGGTCGATCGGCGCCGCGCTAGCGCCTCCGCCGAATACCCGCTTGACGAGGACGTGGCTTTTCCCGTCGGGGTTGTTCTCCGCCCAGGAGATGAGACCGGTTCCGTCGGCAGAGACGGCAACGCGCGAGCGCGCGACCCCTCCCTTGCCCGGAAGCAGCGCGGGCGAGGCGCTGAGCGGCGCAGGAAACGGGGCGAACGTGGCTGAGGTGCGGTCCAGGCGGGCGACGTCGACGTCGGTCCCGTTGCCATGGGGCGCGGTCCACGAGACGTAGGCGGCGCCGCTGAGGCCCATCGCGATCGCGGGATCCGACAGCGCCACGGAGATCGGCTGCGGGCCGCCGAACGGCGCGGAGGTCTGTGTGCGCACAACCCCGTAGAGGGTTCCGGCGTTGAGAAACGCAACGGCCAGGCGCCCGTTGCTTGCGGCGGCGATCACCGGTTGGGAGGAGGGAGCGATCAGGCCGCCGTCGAGGCGTTGCGGTGCACTCCAGACCCCGGCTGTGAGCGATGCCACGAAAATGTGGGCCGCGCCCTGGTCGTTTCGCACGTACACCACGCCTCCGGTGGCGTCTGGGCCGAGCGCGACGCCGCCCACGGCGAGAATGTCAGGGTTCGGCCCGTCGACAACGCCGCCGGGCACGACGCCGGCGGAGGCGATCGGGATGGCGACGAGGAACGATGACACGCAGCAGGCGGCGAGCAGGCAGATCAGCTGTGCGAAACGTGGCATGACCCGCAGAACGCTAACAAGCTTGGGCGACAATGCCTTCCGCCTCCACCTCGCGGCGGAAGGCTTCGAGCTCAGAGGCAGTGCGGGCGCTGTCCCAGCCGAGTTCGGATGCGAGCACCGCGGCAATCCGCTGAGCTGCACTGGCGTCGAGCTCGCGCGCCGCTAGCAGACCGAGTCGGGTACGCCTGAGCACCACGTCACCGACGCTCCTCGCCTGCTCATTCCGGGCGGCGAGTGCAACCTCGGCGAGCAAATCGGGCATCCCGGCCAGAATCGGCTGCGCGAGCTCACCGCGTTCGGCGGCGATCCGCAGCACGTCCCCGGCGGCGTGACCGTAGCGGCTTGCCAGCGCGGCGTAGGACTCTTCGGGCACGCCTTCGACCCGCTGCAGCTCGTCGACCTCCACGGGCTGGCCGAGCGGGATCTCGTGGGTGCGGCACGGGGCCTCCCGGGCATCGCGCTCGACGAGCCGGTCGACTGTCATCTTCGCCATCCGGCGCCAGGTCGTGAGCTTGCCGCCGGTGATCGTGATCATGCCGCTGGAGGTCTCATACAGCTCGGCCTTGCGCGAGATGTCGACGGACTTCTTGGAGTCGCCGGTCGCGATCAGCGGCCGCACACCGGCGTATGCGCCGGTGATCTGCGCGCGTCCCAGCGCCGTGCCGAAGAATTCGTTGGTGGCGGCGAGCAGGTACTCGATGTCCTCGGAGCCGGGCTGGATGTGGTCGAGCCCGCCCTCGTAGTCGTTGTCGGTGGTCCCAATCAGCGTGCGCCCGAGCCACGGCAGCGCGAAGATCGAGCGGCCTCCCCCAGCTGGCAGGATGGCGCCGGCTCGGAGCGGCAAATCCTGCGGCGAGAGCGTGATGTGTGTGCCACGGCTGGGACGAATCTGGGGAACGTCGGCGTCGTCCTGGAGCTCGCCGGGACGGATCCGGTCCGCCCACACTCCGGTGGCGTTGACGACGTTCTTGGCGCGCACGACAAGCTCAGCGCCGCTGGCGCTATCGCGTGCCCGCACACCGCTCGCGCGTGCGTCCTCCTCGAGCAGCTCGCAGACCTCGACTCCGTTGGCGCAAACGGCGCCGAAGCGCTCGGCCTCACCGAGCACGGTCAGCACGAGGCGCACGTCGTCGGTCTGACAGTCGTAGAACAGGTAGCCGCTCGTCGGCTCCCGTGCGGCGAGCGCGGGCAGGAGCTCCACCACCTGTTCGCCGGAGATCATTCTGTGGCGCTCAGGACTCCAGCTCGATGACTCCCCGGCAACGCGGCTGGCGCTGCGGCGCCCACGTCGACGCTCGACACTCATCACGTCGTAGAGGTTGAGCCCGACCCCCATCAGGCGGTCGGGCTGCGTGCTGTCGAACGACGGCACGACGAGCGCCAGCGGGCGGACCAGGTGCGGCGCGAGCGCGACCATCAGCTGGCGCTCCAGCAGCGCTTCGCGGACCAGCCCGAGATCGAAGTTCTGCAGGTAGCGCAGGCCGCCGTGGACGAGCTTGCTCGACCGGCTCGAAGTGCCCGAGGCGTAGTCGGCTCGCTCCAGCAGCGCAACACTGTAGCCGCGCGTTGCGGCGTCGAACGCGACCCCGGCTCCGGTGATCCCGCCGCCGATGACGACGACGTCGAATTGCTCGGAGGCCAGCGCCGCGAGTGCCTGGGTGCGGGTGATCACCGCGCGCAAGTGTCTCACGACAGGCGGCCGCGCGGGCGCGGGCGACCCTCGGCGCCGAAACTCCGGTCAGATGTCGCTGAGCGCGGCGGTGATTTCGGCGACTGCGGACTTGGCGTCGCCAAACAGCATCGATGTCTTGGGGCTGAAATAGAGCTCGTTCTCGATGCCGGCGAAGCCTGGGTTCATCGAGCGCTTGATCACGATCACGGACTCAGACTCTGAGACCTCGAGGATCGGCATGCCGTAGATCGGCGAGGACGACGTGTTCTTGGCAGCGGGGTTGGTGACGTCGTTGGCGCCGATCACGAGCGAGACGTCGGTGCGCGAGAACTCGGGGTTGATGTCGTCCATCTCCTTGAGCTGCTCGTAGGGGACGTCGGCCTCGGCGAGCAGCACGTTCATGTGTCCGGGCATGCGGCCGGCGACGGGATGGATCGCGTACTTGACCTCGACGCCGCGGGCCTCGAGCGCCTTGGCGAGCTCACGCACCGCGTGCTGGGCCTGTGCGACGGCCATGCCGTAGCCGGGGACGACCACCACCTGGCGGGCGTATGCGAGCTGGATCGCGACGTCGGCGGCACTGGTTGAGCGCACGGTGCCGCCGTGCTCGCCGGCCCCTGTGGCCCCTTCGACGGCGCCGCCGCCGCCAAATCCGCCGACGATCACTGACGCAATCGAGCGGTTCATCGCGACTGCCATCAGGTTCGTCAGGATCGTGCCGGAGGCACCGACGATCATTCCGGCGACGATTAGCGCGGTGTTGTTCAACGCGATTCCTGTTGCGGCGGCCGACAGTCCGGTGAACGCGTTCAGCAGCGAGATCACCACGGGCATGTCGGCGCCGCCGATCGGCAGCACGAGGAAGTTCCCAAGCAGCGCGGCGGCGAGCAGCAGGCCGATGAAGATCGCCTCCGAATGCGAGCCGGCGGCGATCGCGATGGCGGCGGCGACCGCGAGCGCGGCAAGCAGCGCGTTCAGCGGCTGCTGTGCGGGGCCGAGCGTGATCGGACGCCCCGGCAGCAGCTCTTGGAGCTTGGCGAAGGCGATGTTGGAGCCCCAGAAGGAAACGCTGCCGATGATTGCGGCGAACAGCGAGAAGATCGCCACGTAGGTCGGGCTGTGGGAGAAGCCGGAGCTGTTGCGAAACTCGGCCCAGGCGATCAGGAACACGGCGCCGCCGCCGACGCCGTTGAACAGCGCGACCATCTGCGGCATCTGGGTCATCTTGACCTGCCGCGCGGCGGGCACGCCGACGATCGTCCCGATCGCGACGCCGAGCACGATCAACCCCCAGTTTCCTTCTCCCGGCTGCAGCAGCGTGGCGATCACCGCAACCGCCATGCCCACGGCGGCGATGCGGTTGCCCTGAACGGCGGTGGTCGGGCCCGACAGCCCGCGCAGGCCCTGGATGAACAGGCCGAAGGCAACGATGTAGAGCACACGGATGAAGTTGTCGTCCTGAAAGAAGGACGTCGCAAGAAGATGGCCGGCGAAGCTCACGTCTCGCCGTCCTCTGAAGCTGTGGGCTTCGGCTTGTGCTTGAACATCTCCAGCATGCGGTCGGTCACGAGAAAGCCGCCGATGACGTTGATCGTGCCGAACGCGATCGCAATCACGAGGATGATTTTGTTCAGCGTGCCGTTGGCCGACAGTCCAACCACCAGCAGCCCGCCGAGCAGCACGATCCCGTGAATCGCGTTGGTGCCGCTCATCAGCGGCGTGTGGAGCGTGTTGGGGACTTTGGAAATCACCGCAAAGCCGATGAAGCCCGCCAGCACGAGGATCGCGAGATTGGTGATCAGCATCAGCTTTCGACCGCCTTTCTGGCTCCGGGGTGGACGATCTCGCCGTCACGCACGACGCACGCCCCTTTGACGATCTCGTCCTCCCAGTCGAGCGCGAGCTCACCGCTGTCGCTGAGGAACAACTCGAGTAGCGCCTGGACGTTTCGAGCGTAGAGCTGGGATGCGTGCTCGGGCATCTGCGCGGGTAGGTTGAGCGGGCTGACGATCGTCACGTCGTGCTTGACGCAGCTCTTGCCGGGTTCGGTCAGTTCGCAGTTGCCGCCAGCCTCGCCGGCGAGGTCGACGATCACGCTACCGGCCTTCATCCCCTCCACTGCTTCGGCGGTGACGAGCCGCGGCGCTTCTCGCCCGGGAACGAGCGCGGTGGTGATCACCACGTCGAAGCCCTTGATCGCGTCGGTCAGGGCCTGCTGCTGCTGCGCGCGCTCGTCGACGGTCAGCTCGCGCGCGTAGCCGCCCTCGCCAGCCGCATCGATGCCCAGATCCAGCCATTGGGTTCCGAGCGACTGAACCTGCTCGGCTACCTCAGGACGCACGTCGTAGCCGGTCGTCTTGGCGCCGAGCCGCCGCGCGGTGGCGAGCGCCTGGAGACCTGCCACGCCGGCTCCGAGCACGAGCACCTTGGCGGGCGGAATCGTGCCTGCGGCGGTCATCAGCATCGGGTAGAAGCGGCCCATCTTCTCGGCTCCGAGCAGCGCGGCCCGGTAGCCGGCGACGTTTGACTGCGAGGACAGCGCATCCATCGATTGCGCACGGGAAATCCGTGGGATCGCCTCCATCGCGAACGCCGTCGCGTTGGCTGCGGCGAGCGCGCGCGTGGTTGCGGGGCTGCTCAGCGGCGCGAGGAAGCCGACCAGCAGACTTCCGTGCCCGAGCCGGCCGATCTCCTGCTCGTTGGGAGGGGCGACCTTCACGACGACATCGGCGCTCCAGACGTCGTCGGAGAGCTCGGCGCCGGCTTCGCGGTACAGCTCATCGGGGATGATCGCCCGCGCTCCGGCGCCCGGCTGCACGCGAACCTGCAGCCCTTTTGCGGTGAGCTTGCGGACAACTTCGGGGACCAGCGCGACGCGGCTCTCGCCGTCAGCGGTCTCTGTCGGGACACCCACGAGCATTGGCGGCACAACCTACCCAAAGCCTGCGCCTAGAGCGTTGCGGCGACCAGCCCAGCGAGATCGGCGACGCTGGCGCGGTGCCGTGGGCGGATCGGAAACGGTGCCATCGCGAGGGCGGTGAGCGCCTGCGCGGTCACCCACACCGGGGTCTGGGCGCTCGTGCGCGAGTACCGCACGGCTCCATCCGAGGCGGTCAGGCTGTCGATGAACGCAAGCGGATCGCGCGAGCCGCCTCGCCGGACGGCGATCGGGTCGCGGCCGGCAGCGACCAGCGCTTGGACAGCCCAAGCTGTGGACTGCGCGTTCGACTCGTCGCCGGGGCTCAGCGGGAAGCCGCCGTCGCTGTTCTGGTGGGCAAGGATGAATTCGGCCGCCCGCTGAGCGGGCCGGCCGCTCCGCGACAGGCCGGCGGCGACGAGTGCCTGCAGCGCTCCGGCGGTGTCGTCTATTCCGCTGCCGCCCCCGCGACTGGCGAAGTTGAAGCCGCCGTCGGGGTTCTGCTGCGAGAGCAGCCAGGTGAGTGCCCGCTTGACCCCGCTCGCGCTGCCGACGGCGCGCCGGGCGAGAATGCCGAAGGCCGTGAGGTTGACCTGCCCGGCGAACGAGCCGTCCTTGGCCTGCCGAATCTGGCGGCTCAGCGCGCGCGGAGCGCGGGTGCGCGAGGCGGCAAGCGCGAGTACCGTCCGTTCAGCGTCGCCGATGCCGCTGAGCTGGCTACGCTTGGCGAGCATGTAGTCGCGCGCGGACCTGCTGGCGCGGCGGACCGTCCGCGGGTCGCGACCCGCGGCAGCGAGCCCGAGCGCGGCCCAGGAGGTGAACAGCTGGCTCGAGGCAACGTTGGGGGCGGCGCCGAAGCCGCCGTCCGGGTTTTGCGCGCGGATCAGATAGCTGACCTGGCGAGCGAGCGCCGCGGTGTGCGCGGTGGCGTCGGCGCTCTGCGCGGCGGCGGGCGCGGGCCGACTCAGCACGGCGCCGGCACTAAGCGCGAGGGCAAGCACCAGCGCGGGTGCGACGAGGGGCTCCCAGCGGATCTCGAGCCGCGCGCGGAAGCGCAGCAGCGCGCGGGCAAAGGCAGGACCGAACGCGAGGCAGAAGATCACGTTGCCGACCACATGTGCAACGTCGAACGGTAGCGCTGTGCTCTGGACTGCGAGGAAGCGGTCGAGCGAGGGCGGGCCGGCGAACGTGATCCATGTGGAGAAGTTGAGGATCAGCCCGAACAGCGCGCCGGCGAGCGCGCAGGCGCAAACCAGCGTGAATCGCCGTGCCGCGTGGTGCGTTAGAGCGCCGACGCCGGCGCCGAGGACCCCGATCAGCCCCCAGGCGAACATCTGCCACGGCGTCCATGGCCCCTGCCCGAAGAACATGTTCGAGGCGAGCGCAGCGACGGCGCCGATCGCAAAGCCCGGAGCGGCGCCGAGCGCAAACCCGGCGAGCAGCACGATGTCAGTCGTGGGCTTGACGTCGGGCAACGGCGCGAACGCGAGCCGGCCGAGCGCTGCGAGCGCGGCGAGCGTGCCAACGAGCGCGATCGAGCGCGAGCTCGGCGCGGAGCGCTCGTACCACGCAAGTCCGCCCCCAAGTGCGAGCGCAAGCAATGCGAACGAGGCGAGCTGCCAGCTCACGGCGCCGCCCCCATGGAGGCCACGCGCTGATCGTGCGGACGCGGTGCGATCCGCCGGCTCACGGCGCCACCCCGGCGCTCATCCTTTGCCGCAGGAGCTCGGCTCCGGCCTCTGGCGTGAGCGCTGCCCCGCTGAGGATCCGCGCTGTCTCGGTGGCGAAGTACCAGCCGCCGGTCAGGATCTGCTCAACGGGACCGTCTGCGATCAGCCGCCCGTCGGCCATCAGCAACACGCGCTCGGCGAACGCGGCGGCGAATTCCGGGTCGTGCGTTGCGACGAGCACGGCTCCTGGCTCCACGCTAAGGCTGTCGACCAGCATGCCCTTGGCGGCGCGGTCCATGCCGCGCGTTGGCTCGTCGAGCGCGACCAGTGCCGGCGGGGCGGCCCCGCCCCGCACGATTGCCAGCGCGAGCCGCTGGCGCTCGCCGCCGCTGAGCTCCCTGGGGTTGCGCCCCGCGAGGTGCTGGAGCCCGACTGCGGCGAGTTCCTCCTCTGCGCCGCTCAACTCCTGCTCGGCTCGCTCGGCTACGAGGTAGTCGCCGGGGTTCTGCAGCAGTAGCGCGGTGCGGCCGGCGCGCTGTACCTTTCCGCGCGTCGGCGACAGCAGCCCTGCGGTGTGGCGCAGCAGCGTGGACTTGCCGGCCCCGTTGCGTCCCATCAGCACCACGCGCTCGCCGGGAGCAATCGTGAGGTCGACTCCCCGCAGGATCGCGGGTCCGCCTCGGAGCTCGTGCCAGACACCGTCGAAGCGCACGACGGGCGCGGCGGCGGGCGCGCCCGCGATCGGCGCAGCCTGGACCGTCACTTCGTGCTGGCGGCCCTCGGCGAGCAACCCGTGACTCCTCAACGTTGCGCGTGCCTCCTTTACTCCGGCTGGGGGCGGCCGCAGACCGGCGCGCTGGAGCAGCCTGGCTCCGGGGGTCTGGAGCGCTGGGCCGAACTCGGCTGCCCACTCGAGAAACTCTCTTGGCGTGCCGTCGCAGGCGATTGCGCCGCGATCGAGCGCTAGCACCCGGTCGGCGACCTGCAGGCACCGCTCGAGGCGATGCTCGACTAGCAATACGGTGCAACCCCACTCCTCGTTGAGCCGTCGCAGAAGCCCGATCAGCTCCTCCGCGGCGACCGGGTCGAGCTGCGAGGTCGGCTCGTCGAGCAGGATCAGCTGTGGCCGGTCGGCCAGCGCGGCGCCGAGCGCGACGCGCTGGAGCTCGCCACCTGAAAGCTCGCGTGTCGAGCGGTCGAGCAGTCGCTCGATGCCCAACGCAAGCGCGATCTCCTCGACGCCGCGCGCCACTTCGGCGTCGCCGTGTCCGCGTAGCTCCAGCGGGAGGGAGAGCTCGGCTCGGACCGATCCCATCAGGACCTGGGTCTCGGGGTCCTGGAGCAGCGTCCCGGCCACGGCGGCAAGTTCTCCGGGCCCGTGCTGGCGGCTGTCCAGACCGGCCACCGTGACGCGCCCGGCGAAGGTACCCCCGTGAAAATGCGGCACGAGTCCGCAGGCGGCTCGCAGCAGCGTTGACTTACCGGACGCCGACAGCCCGGCGGCGACGCAGAACTCCCCGGGCTCGAGCGTTAGGCTGACGCGGTCGAGTGCCAGGTCCTGCGAGACGGGGTAGGTGTAGGAGACCTGCTCGAAGCTGAGCGCGCTCACGGCTCGATCCCTCGGCGATTTGCGAACGCCGGCAGCGCGGTGAGTGCCCAGCCAACCGCGAGAGCGATCTCGGCGAGGCCGACCGGCCCGCGCACGACTGGATCGGCGCTCCACGACGCCACGCCCGCAATCCTCGCGCCGACCGCGAGTAGCACGAGCGCTAGCGCTGATGAGGCGAAAGCGATGTCGTGCCGTCCGCGCGGCCGCGTCGACCGCTGGGGCCGCGCGCCGCCTGCGTAGCCCCGCAACTCGAGCGTCGCGGCGACGTCGACAGCGCGATCGAGCGAGCCGCCGAGCAACGCTCGCACGAGTCGCGCGTGTGAGGAGCGACCTTGCTCAGGCCGGCAGCGCTGCGCTTCGGCGACGCGTTGCGCGTCGGCGGCGAGCACCGGGATCATTCGCGTGGCGAGCGCTGCGGCAACACCGGTGCGAGGCGAAATTCTTCGCACCGAGCGCAGCGTTGCGTCGGGATCCACCGCTACGGTGCAAAGCAGGAATGCGACGCCCGAGATCGTCAGCTTCAAGCCATACACCGCGCCGTACGCGAGCGCCTCCAGCGTCACGTCAATCTGCCCGAAGGGCGGCAGCTCGCCGAGTCGTGCGACCACGGTGAGGCCGTTGCGGCTCACCAGGGCGTTCACCAACGCGAATAGGACGACCGGCAGCACGGCCCAAGGCGCGAGTTTCCGCAGCTCCGGTCCTGCGCCGCCCAGTATCGCTGCGGCGCACGTGACCGCGAGCAGCGCGACGAGCTCGATCGGGTGGTCGACCAGCAGCGCGGCGGCGGCGAGCGCGGTGCAGTACGCGAACCCGACTCCGGAGCGGGCCGCGTGGAGCGGCGTTGCTTGGCGGCGGTATGCGAATGCGGGCCTCATCGCGTGGGGAGCGGAATCCCCTGGTCCTGGGAGACGGCTAGCGCGAACGTGTCGCTGAGCGCCCCGG
Source organism: Solirubrobacteraceae bacterium (assembly GCA_050997675.1). GTDB lineage: Bacteria > Actinomycetota > Thermoleophilia > Solirubrobacterales > Solirubrobacteraceae > Palsa-513. The sequence goes on along the minus strand of JBPCQX010000094.1, from coordinate 3,597 downwards.
GCTCGAACGCGCGCGCTGCGGCCGCCACCCCTGCGGCGTCGGTGCCGGTGACGATCCACACCGGCGGCTGATCGCTGAACCGCGTCGCGGCGACCAACCCGCTCCCGGGGCCAAGCGTCCGCACCGCGCCACCGTGCTCGTCGAGCGTGGTGATCGCACGTCCGCTCTTGTCGATGCGGGCATAGACGCCGCTCGCGCGCGGGCCGCTTTCGAGCTGCTGCGCCGCGGGGTCCGCGCGCAGCCGAGGCCAGGGTCCGACGAGCACCCGCAGCACCTCGTTGTACTCCGCGAGCAGGAGGCCTCCGCGGGCGGCTGGGATGCCGCGTCCGGTGAGCTGATGCGAGACGGCATTGCAGGCCGCGGTCGATGGGTCGTCGCACTCCACGCGCACTGGATAGCGCTTGCCGCCCTGCCCGTGCACGAACGGCTCGGGAAAGGCGCCCACGACGGCACGCACGTCACTCGCCCCGCCCCAGTAGTGGCGATCCCACCACACATGGTCTCCGGCGTGGAGCTTTGTCGAGGCGGCTCCCTTTGCCGCCTCGATGCCGTTGACGTAGTAGAACCAGTCGAGCTTCCCGGCGCTGCCGGCCACACCGTTGACGCTCTGGACGAAGCCGCCGCCGTAGCGTGTGGCCACGGTTGCGTTGCGCTCGAGCAGCCGCATCGCTGTGTCGCTGCCTGAAACCTTGGGCCGCGTGAACTGCCCGAGTGCCCCGGCGCCAAAGTCGCGCGTGATCGTCAGCTGCACGTTGTTCGGCGTGGGCCCGGCGCCGAGCCCGCAACTCGCAAACACCGCTCCGGCGCAGGCGAGCAGCGCGGCGCAGGCGGCGCGGCCCCCCGGGCGGATCACTGGACTCGGACAGGGATCGGGACCGCCGGCACGAGGCCGGCGCCGGCGGCCGCGAGCCGGTAGCGACCGGGCGCCAGGGGAGCCGTCACGCTGGCGTTGCCATCGCGCCCGGTGCGCGTGCTGACGCCGCCGAGTGTGACGCTCGCCCCGCCAGCGGCATAGGAGCGACCCTGGTCGTCGTAGCTCTCCGTGTGCACTTGCAGGCGAGCGCCCGAACTGACCCGCCGCGCGGACACGAAGACGCTCAAAGTGCGCTGACAGTGCTGCGCAGCGTCGGCGTGGCAGTAGAACCAGATCACTGTCGCCCCCCGCCCGAAAGCGCCCGCGGGGTCCGCGGCGCCGGCCGACGCGACGCGCCCGTTGAGCTTGTACACCCAGCCGTCGCGTCCCCGATTCGCCTGCCCGGCGACTGCGACGACAAACAGACCGGTGCCATCGCGCGGACGCGAGGAGCAGGTGCCGTAGTCGCGCAAACGGACCGCGACGCGGCTCGCTTCGAGGGCCGCAAGCGGCGTCCCCGCCGCGACCGCGCAGCGGCGTCCCGGCACGCGCACAGCTGCAGCGCGTGCCCGCACGATCTGCGGGCCGCGCAGGATTTCACCGGCGCGGCCCACCACCATGACCTTGGCCGCCGGCAGCCGTGCCGCCGCGTCAGCGAACATCGAAAACCGACCAGTTCCGTCCGCGCTGGAACCTGACGTCGCGACTGCCGTCCAGCGCGATCGCCTCCAATTCCAACGAGTAGCGCCCGCTGCGCAGGCGGCTCGGCAGCAGGTAGCTGAACGCGGAAGAGCTGCCGACGGGGAAGAAGAAGCCCCTGCCGCAGCGAGCCGACACGAACCGCTCGCGGCGCCCGCTGTAATAGGAGCATCTGCGTCCGTGCCGGCGCGTTAGCCGGAGCCGAACGGTGCGTAGCGCGGTGTTTGCGTGCACGTATCCGTGCAGAACACGCGGCCCCTTGCCGCGGCCGTAGTGGCGGCCGTCGGTCCCTGGAGCCAATGACGCGATCACGACCGTGGCGGGCTTCGGAATCGGCGCGGACGCTCCGTTCGGCGCTGTCGCTCCGTTGGGCGCTGTCGCTCCGCACGTCCCGTCGTTGCCGTTGTGCACGCAGATCGTAAGCGCAGCTGAGCGAACCGAGTCACTTTTCTCAGCCTTTACCGTCTGCGCCCCGCCGGCGGGGAAGCTCAGCGTCGCGTTGCCACCAGCGTCCGTGGTCGCCCCGCCCACGCTCGCCCCCTGGATCGGCTGGCCCGTCGAGCCGTCCGTCACGTTGACGGTCACGGGCGCTCCGACGTTCGCGCTGGCAGGACCGCTCAGCTGGAGCAGGTGGCTCTTGATCGAGTAGTCAGAGGCCCACACGACGTCGCTGTTCGGCGCGAGCTGGAACTGGCAGCCGCCGACCGGCGCCGTCGTGTAATTCACCGCGTAGCCCCAGTTCGCGCTGCTTTCCGCGCCGACGGCCGACACCAGGAAATCGTCGAACGACGGATACCACGTCGCCACGAACGACGCCCCGAGCCGCTGGGCGACGTCGTACAGCGCGCTCGTGGGAGTTCCGGTGTGTGGACCGAATCCGCCGTTCATGCCGTTGTCGGCGTAATCGCAGGGGTGCTGCATCAGCGCGGGCATCGTGGCCGGGGAACTCGGCCCGGCGATCGACCGCTCGTCGGTGGAGATCGTGCCATCGAACAGCGTTTGCGTCGCTCCCTCAACGCGGATGTGAACCGAGATTGGAGCTGCGAGCGCGGTGGGCGCGATCGCTCCGGATGCAGCAATGGCGCCAACGACGGCCGCAGCGCGCCTAAACGTCTTGATCATTTGAGCCACCCCTTTCCACGAGGGCTAGTCGGCTTGCGGTCGGAGGTAGGTCTCCTGGCTTGCGGGACAACCCTCTCGCGCCTTCCCAACCGCATCTGCGCGACCAGTGGCTGCGCGCTGTTCGCGCGCCTGCGAGGGACTTCCCCGTTCACAGTGGCGGGTCCGCGCCGGCTTCTCACCGGCTTCCCCGACCACCGACCGATATCGCGTGCATCATACTCGCAGGATGACGGTCAACCTGACCCGGATCTACACCAAACTCGGCGACGGTGGCGAGACGCACCTCGGCGACATGAGCCGGGCGCGTAAAACCCACCCGCGGATCGAGGCCTACGGCGATGTCGACGAGCTCAACTCGCAGATCGGGGTCGCCATCGAGCTGGCAGACGCGCACACGGAGTGGCTGAAGCGCGTGCAGAACGACCTGTTTGACATCGGCGCCGATCTCTCGGTCCCGCCCAGCGGAGAGCGCGAGCGGTTGCGCGTGGTCGCAGAGCAGACCGCCTGGCTCGAGCGTGCGTGCGATGAGATCAACGCAACACTTGCGCCGCTGCGCTCCTTCGTGTTGCCCGGCGGGAGCCCGCTTGCCGCGCAGCTCCACGTCTGCCGCGCGGTGTGCCGGCGAGCGGAGCGACGTGCGATCGCGCTGTCAGACGTGGAGCCCGAGGGATGCAACCCCGAGGTCGTCCGCTACCTGAACCGGCTCAGCGATCTGCTGTTCATCCTCGCCCGGGATGCCGCGCGGGCGAGCGAGCCGCTGTGGGAGCCAGGCGCCAGTCGCTGAGCGCGAGCGCCAGCAGTGTCGCGAGGCTCGCTGCGAGCAGCGCGATTGCCGCGGCGCCGGCGACGAAGGAGAGGTTCTGTGAGGCGTACGTGGCCGCCAGCCTGCCGCGCAGGGCCAGCGCCGCCAGCCCGCCGCCCAG
>JBPCQX010000071.1:0-7698 GCA_050997675.1 Solirubrobacteraceae bacterium | reverse complement strand
GCGGAACGCATCCAGACTTGGTCTGGGTTCAGCCGAGCGGCGCCGCAGAGATGCTCGTCTCCGACATCGACGAGCCGGTCGTGCTAGCCGCAACGCGTACGCCGTTCGAAGCACAACGGCGGGTGTTCGTGCTCGAGGACGCCGACGCGATGAACGACGCCGCGGCCAACCGGCTGCTGAAGACACTCGAGGAGCCCGCCCCGCACGCGCACCTGCTGCTGCTCTCCGCGCGGCCCGCCGAGCTGCTCGAGACGATCCGCTCACGCTGCCAGTCCGTGCGCTTCGACGCGCTCCCGGCGAATGAGCTAGCCCGCCAGCTCGAGGCCGAGGGCGCGCCCGCTCCGCTCGCCGCAGCGTGTTCACGGCTGGCGCTCGGCGATGGACGCCTCGCCCGCGAGCTCGTCGACGGGCGGCTGCGGGCCGCCGCCGAGGCGCTCGCGCAGGCCGACGGCGAGCGTCCCTGGGAGCCGCTGCTGGCGATCGCCGCGGCCCGCGGCCAGGAGGCCGCAGCGCAACTGGCGGCCGCGCAGGCCGAGCGCCTCGAGTTGAGCGGCAAATCCGATCGCAAGCGCCTGGAGCGCGAGCACGCGGAGCGGGCCAAGCGAGCTGTGCGCCGAGCCGGCGCGCGAGCCCTCGACAAGGGCCTGTCGATCTGCGGGCTGTGGTTCCGTGACGCCGCGGTGCTCGCCGACGGCGCACCCGAGCTGCTCTACGCCTGCGACCGGGGCGATCAACTCGCGCGCCTGGCGGCTCAACGCAGCGCGCCCGCGTTGCGGCGCGCGCTCGAATGTGTCGAGCAGACACGCCACTCGCTTGCGCTCAACGTGTCTGAGGAGCTGGCGCTAGAGGCGCTCGCCTACCGCCTCGCCGAGCCTGCCTAACTGCGGCTTCAGCCCATAGGTGCGGAACTTGCCAAACGCGTTGAAATGCGCGTGGCGCGGCCCATGGAAGTCGCCCGAGCCCGTGCACAGCAGACCCAGCTCCTGCGCACGCGCGTGCAGAGCTCGCGTCTGAGCTTCGCTATGAGCCGGATAGAAGCACTCCACGCCGTCGAGTCCGTCCTCGGCGAACCGCCCAAGCGCCGCGAGTGCCGCTGGGGTCTCGTGGATGTCCCAGAACGGGTGCGCCCAGACCGCCAGGCCGCCCGCGCCGTGGATCAATTCGATCGCTCCCACAACCGTCGGCGCCGCGCGCGCCACGAACGCCGGGGCGCCGGGCGTCAGGTAGGCAACGAGGAACGAGGACGTCTCCTCGCAGCGCTCCGCGCGCAGCCGCTCTGCGTTGCCCGGATGCGAGGTCACCGCAGCAGCGAGATGCGGGCGGCCGAGCGCGCGCCCCAGCGAGCGCTGGCGCTCCAGCACGCTTGCGTCGAGCTGGAATCCCAGCCCGCGTAGCGCGTCGCCCATCGCCGCAGCGCGTGCCGCGCGGTCCGCGCGAGCCAAGGACAACACCTCGAGCAGCTGCGGGTTGCGCTCATCCAGCCCGTAGCCGAGGACGTGCAGATCCCCGAGGTCGCCCTGGACGGTCGAGATCTCCGCAGCGGGCACGAGCGCGATCGAGTGCCCCGCAGCGGCCGCACGGGCTTCCGCGACGCCCCCCACGGTGTCGTGGTCGGGGAGCGCGAGCAGCCTCACCCCTGACCGGGCTGCGAGCGCCACCACCTCAGCGGGCTCCAGAGCCCCATCGGAGCAAGTCGAATGGGACTGAAGATCGAAAAACGGCTGCTCCTCCACGCAGGCGACCCTACTTAATCGCCTCGCAAGGTTCGTGGCGTAGTCTTCTTCAGATGAACTTTCTCCAGTCGCTTTTCAAGCAGAAGGCGGAGATGATTACCGCCGAACGCGCGCTGCCCGGCCGCGAGCAGGTGATGGCGCTGCCCGAGCGCCACTTCGTCCTCGGCACGCCGATCGGACCGCCGTTTCCGGAGGGACTTTCGCGCGCCGTGATCGGCATGGGCTGCTTTTGGGGAGCGGAGCGTGTGTTCTGGCAGGTTCCCGGTGTGTACACGACCGCGGTTGGCTACGCCGGCGGCTTCACGCCGAACCCGACCTACGAAGAGGTCTGCAGCGCGTCGACTGGTCACACCGAGGCCGTGCTCGTGTTGTTCGACCCCGCCAAGGTCACCTACGAGGAGATCCTGCGCCTGTTCTGGGAGGGCCACGACCCAACGCAGGGCATGCGCCAGGGCAACGACGCCGGCACGCAGTACCGCTCGGCGATCCTGTGGCACGACGAGTCCCAGCGCGAGGCAACAGAGCGCTCCCGCGACCTGTTCGCCGAGAAGCTGCACGCCGGCGGCTACGGTGAGATCACGACCGAGATCGCGCCAGCGGGTCCGTTCTACTACGCCGAGGAATACCACCAGCAGTATCTCGCCAAGAACCCCGGCGGCTATTGCGGGCTCGGCGGCACCGGAGTTTCGTGCCCTATCGGGCTCGGCGCTTCCTCGTCAGCTCCCTGACGAGCAGCTCCACGCTGAGCTCCAGCTGGTCCAGCGTCGCGTCGTTGACCGAGCGCAGGCCGAGCTCGCGATTCAGCCACGCGTTGACCTCCCGGTGCGCGCGCCCGTCGACGCGGCGCACCTCGGAGACCAGGCGCCGGCGCTCGTCGCGCAGCTGCGCGCGTCGCTCAAAGCTCGAAGGGGTGCGCGGGTGCGGCGGCGCCTGCGGCTCGGCGAGCGCCACGGCCGACGCAGCGGCTGGGGCCGGACCACCGAACAGGGTGAGCTGCGGCGCGACATCGGCCAGCAACGGCACGAACTCCTCGCAAGGCTCGTCGGACGTCCGCAGTCGCAGCTCTCGCGGCTCGAGCGGCTGGTCGGGTTTCAGAGCCGCCCGCAATTCCGACTCGATCGCCCCCGCGTGCGTGCGCAGGACGGGGTCAGCAGGGAGGTAGAGCCACGAGGGCGTCGCGGGGCGGCCAGGGATCGTGCGCACGAAGCGTCCGACGATCTGGCGGAAGATCAGCGGCGTCTTCGCCGCCGTCGCGTAGACCCCGACACGCAGCCGCGGGATGTCAACGCCCTCTGAGACCATGTTGACCGCAACGATCCATGGCTCGCGCCCAGCCGCGAACCGCCGCAGCTTCTCCGGGGCCCGGGCGTCCGTGTGAAGCACGACAACCGGCGCCCGGCCCGTCGCCTCGCGCAGCAGTCCTGCGAGCCGGCGCGCGTGGGCGGTGTCCGCCGCAACGAAGAGCCCGCCGGCGCCGGGGTGCTCTCCACCCCGCAGCTCAACCAGCTTGACGTGGGCCTGGGCGAGGATCCGCGCGAGCCCGGCGGGTAGGTCCGTGGAGATCGCCGTGCGGTAGCGGCGGCTTGCCTCGCGCGCCGGCAAGACGTCCTCGAACGTCGACTCGATCACGTCCTCGCCCGAACGCCAAGAGAGCGTGCCGTCGTAGGTGACGAAGCCGACGGGCCGGCAAACACCGTCGCGGACCGCATCGCAGTAGGCGTAGGAGATATCGGGTTGAGCCAGCCCGTCGACGTCGTAGCGCACGCCTGGAATCGGCGTTGCATCGGAGCGAAACGGCGTGCCGGAGAGCAGCAGCCACCGCGGGGCAGCGCGGAACGCGCGCGCGAAGCCCAGCCCCCATGCAAGCTCCTCGCCGAGATGGTGGGCCTCATCGGCGATCACCAGCGTGCCGGGTGAGACGCCCTTCGCCCAGCGCTCGGGGTCGCTCGCGATCCGCGCGTAGGTGACCGCGACGCCGTCGAAGTCGCTCGGCAGCTGCGGCGAAGCGGCGTCCGGCACGAGCTGGACCCCGGCGTCAGCCGCTGCCGCGGCCCACTGGCGAGTCAGCGGCGTCGTCGGACAGACAACGGCCACGCTGCTCGCTCGTCGAGTGTCGAGCAGCGACTTGGCGAACTCCAGCGCCGGGCGGGTCTTGCCCGCGCCAGGCGCCGCGGCGATCAGGAACGGGCCGTCCTGCCAGCCCGCAAGCGCGCGCAGGGTCTCGTGTTGCCATGCGCGCAGGGGGCTCGTCATCGACCGGGCATCCTGGGCCATTGGCCGGACGGATCGCGGCGTGCGCGCCTCCTCGATCAGCTCTAAGATCGGGGGAGATGCTGCTCGCGCGAGATCGTCCGGCGAACTCCAGCGCTGCCCTTGCGCTCACCGGTGCAGCGGGGTGGTTGCTCCTGCTGCGGCGGAATACGCCGAGCGGGGCGGGGGCGGTCCATTGAATCCGCTTTCTGCGTGGCCGGCCTGGCGTCAGCTGACGGGAGCGGACACGCTCGGACGCGGCGCTGCGGCCCGCTCGCGCGCCAGCCAGGAGCTGCGGGCGCGGACGTCGCAGGCCGACAGGGTGGTGGGATCGGTCTGCCCCTATTGCGCGGTCGGCTGCGCGCAGAAGGTGTACGTCCAGGATGGCCGGGTGACCCAGATCGAAGGCGACTCCGATTCCCCGGTGAGCCGGGGGCGCCTATGCCCGAAGGGCTCCGCGACACTGCAGCTGACGACGGGCGACGCACGCGAAAAGCAAGTCCTGTACCGCCCGGCGCACGCAACCGACTGGCGCCCGCTCGAGCTCGAGACAGCGATGGAGATGGTCGCCGAGCGGGTGATCGCGACGCGGCGCGAGAGCTTCACCTGGGAGGAGCGGGGCAAACGCGTACGGCGTACGCTTGGCATTGCCTCGCTCGGCGGCGCGACGCTCGACAACGAGGAGAACTACCTGATCAAGAAGCTGCTCACGGCGCTCGGCGTGGTGCAGGTGGAAAACCAGGCTCGCGTCTGTCACTCCTCGACCGTGCCGGCGCTCGGGACCTCCTTCGGCCGCGGCGGCGCGACGACCGTCCCGGGCGATCTGCAGCACGCCGATCTGATCGTGATTCAAGGCTCGAACATGGCAGAGGCGCACCCCGTCGCCTTCCAGTGGTTGATGGAGGCCAAGGCGCGCGGGGCCAAGGTGGTCCACGTCGATCCGCGCTTCTCGCGCACCAGTGCGCTTGCGGACCTGTTCGTGCCGATCCGGGCCGGCACGGACATCGCCTTCCTCGGCGGGATCATCAACCACGTCCTGTCCGAGCAGCGCTACTTCCGCGACTATGTCGTCGCGTACACGAACGCCGCGACGATCCTCCGCGAGGAGTTCGAGGACACCGAGGATCTGGACGGTGTCTTCTCGGGCCTGGACCGCGAGGGACGCAGGTATGACCCCACGAGCTGGCAGTACGAGGGCTCTGAGGCTGGTGCGGCGGCTGGCGAGCGGCAGACCGGCTCGGATCAGGCCGGCGGCAGCGAGTCTCGCGGCGCGGGCGGCGCGCCGGCCGACGCGCGCGCGCGGCGCGACGAGACGCTGCAGGATCCGCGCTGCGTCTTCCAGGTGCTCCGCCGGCATTACGAGCGCTACACGCCGCAGATGGTCGAGGAGCTGTGCGGCGTCCCGCAGGAAGCGTTCCTCGAGCTGTGTGAGTTGTTTTGCGAGAACTCTGGGCGCGAGCGCACCTCGGCGTTTGTCTACGCCGTCGGATGGACGCAGCATTCCGTGGGCGTCCAGTACATCCGTGCGGCATGCATCCTGCAGTTGCTGCTCGGCAACATCGGGCGCCCCGGCGGCGGGATCATGGCGATGCGGGGGCACGCCTCGATCCAGGGCTCGAGCGACATCCCAACCCTGTTCAACCTGCTCCCGGGCTACATTCCGATGCCCCACGCGGATGAGCACGAGACGCTCGAGGAGTTCATCGCGGCGGACGAGGCGAAAAATGGCTACTGGGCGAACATGCGCTCCTACACGGTGTCGCTGCTCAAGGCCTGGTGGGCTGACGCGGCCCGTGAGGAGAACGATTACTGCTTCGACTTCCTGCCGCGGTTGACGGGCTCACATTCGACGTATGAGACGGTGATGGAGCAGATCGAAGGGCGCTGCAAGGGCTACTTCCTGATGGGCGAGAATCCGACCGTTGGCTCAGCCAACACGAAGCTCCAGCGGATGGGCATGGCGGAGCTCGAATGGCTGGTCGTGCGCGACTTCTCGCTGATCGAGAGCGCGACCTGGTGGAAGGACGGCCCGGAGATCGAGTCCGGCGAGATGCGCACCGAGGACATCGGGACAGAGGTCTTCTTCTTTCCCGCAGCGGCGCACACGGAGAAGAGCGGCTCGTTCACCAACACGCAGCGGATGCTGCAGTGGCATGCGGAGGCCGTCGAGCCCGAGGGCGACGCGCGCAGCGACCTGTGGTTCATGTTTCACCTAGGGCGGCTGATCCGCGAAAAGCTCGCGGGCTCCACGGAGGAGATCGACCGTCCGGTCCTCGAGCTCACCTGGGACTACCCGACGCAGGGGCCGCTGGAGGAGCCGAGCGCCGATGCGGTGCTGAGAGAGATCAACGGCTTCGACGCCGATGGCGAGCCCTTGTCCTCCTACGAGCAGCTCAAGGGTGATGGCTCGACCTCCTGCGGCTGCTGGATCTACTGCGGCGTCTATGCCGGCGGCGTCAACCAGGCGGCGCGGCGCAAGCCCAAGGAGCAGCAGAGCTGGCTCGGTGGCGACTGGGGCTGGGCTTGGCCGGCCAACCGGCGGGTGCTCTACAACCGTGCCTCGGCGGATCCGGCGGGAGAGCCGTGGAGTCCGAACAAGGCGCTCGTGTGGTGGGACTCCGGCGCTGGCGAGTGGACGGGCCACGATGTGCCGGATTTCCAGATCGACAAGCCCCCCAACTACGAGCCCCCGCCAGGTGCCCGGGGCCCTGACGCGCTGAGCGGAGCGGAGCCATTCGTGATGCAGACCGACGGCCGCGGCTGGCTGTATGCGCCTGCGGGGTTGACCGACGGGCCGCTTCCGACCCACTATGAGCCGCAGGAGTCGCCGTTTCGAAACCCCCTCTACGCCCAGCAGCGAAACCCGGTGCGCCAGCTAATCTCACACAGCCAGAACCGCTACCACCCGGCGGCGGACGAGCCGGGCTCCGAGGTCTTTCCGTTCGTGGTCACCAGCTATCGCCTGACTGAGCATTTCACGGCTGGCGGCATGAGCCGATGGAGCCCATACCTGTCCGAGCTACAGCCCGAGTTCTTCTGCGAGGTCTCCCCTGAGCTCGCGGCCGAGCGGGGGCTCGAGCATGCCGGCTGGGCAACGATCGTCACGGCCCGCAACGCGATCGAGGCTCGCGTGATGGTGACGGAGCGGATGCGCCCGCTGCGCGTCCAGGGCCGGGTCGTGCACCAGATCGGGATGCCGTTTCACTGGGGTCCGAACGGCCTGTCGACTGGGGACGCGTTCAACGAACTCACCTCCGTTGCGATGGACCCGAACTCCCACATCCAGGAGGTGAAGGCATTGACTGCGGACATCCAGCCCGGGCGTCGCCCGCGGGGCCCCGATCGCGCGGCGCTCGTCGAGCAGTACTGGAAGCGCGCCGGGGTTGATGCGAGCACCGGGACCGAGCTGTGAGCTCGCCGCTTGACATCCACTTCAGCGGCGCCGCTGCTGAGGAGAGCCCGGCGGCGGCTTCCGGCTACAGCGCTCCGCCGGCGCGGATGGGCTTCTTCACCGACACCTCCCTGTGCATCGGCTGCAAGGCCTGTGAGGTTGCGTGCAAGGAATGGAACGGGATCCCGGAGGACGGCCTGAACTTCACCGGCTAGTCGTGTGACAACACCTCGGGGCTGGGCGCTGACAGCTGGCGCCACGTGGCCTTCATCGAGCAGCGCGTGGAGCTCGCGGGCGAAGGCGACGTGGAGGAGGGCTTTCGCT
>JBPCQX010000058.1:0-3264 GCA_050997675.1 Solirubrobacteraceae bacterium | reverse complement strand
CGTCGTTCGGCTACCCGCCGTCTCCCTCGTCGCCACAAGAGGCGCCTGCCGATCCTTACCGCCCGCCCGCGACTGACCTCGCGAGCGATGTCATCACCACAGGCGTCCCTGGAGCGAGGACTGAGTGGGCGAGGACGCCCAGGTCGCGATCGAGCAGCTGTGCACGGCCGATGGCAGGTGGGAGGCGGCGCTGCAGGCAAGCGCCGAGGCGCTACCGAACGACGGCTTCGCCGGCCGCGTTCGGGACATCGCTGACGCCAGTGAGCAGGAAGCCGCCGCTTTTCGGTACGCCAACTCGCTCGAGCTCGGCTGGCGCTCGCGCCAGAACGTGCGGACGATGCAGCTCTCCTACGAGCTGCGCCGCGGCGGCACCCGACCCGGCCCAAGCGACCTGTGGGAGCGCTTTGACGCCGCCGTCGAGACGCTCGGCTCCGCCCTAGAGGGCGTCGCGCTCAGCGCGATCGCACGCGCGTTCGCGGAGCTCTCCGAGGTCGCACGGGAGCTTGCCCGCGACATCGAAGTCGCCTACTCGCCAACGGCCACTCGCCGGCAGGCGAGCTGACGGCGAGGGATCGACGTGCTGCGCCTGTATCTCGCGTGGCGGCTGTTGCGGATGCTGTTCCCGCTACTGCTGTTCGGCTTCGCCGCGCTGGCATTGACGACCGCGTTCCGTGGTTGGCCTCGCACACCCGAAGGGCGACAGTCGCCGCTTACTCACGCGGCGCGCGGTCTGGAGCGTGCCGTGAACCCATTGGTGTCCGACGCGCGTAGCACCCTGACTCAGGCGCTCACCGCGCCAGGGAAATGAGCGAGCTGTCGCAACTGCCGGACGGGACGGTCGGCTCCCAGCACCTGGGAGTGCGCATATTCTCCGTATGCGCCCCGACGATGCAGGAGCTGATCGACCGGATCGCCGTGATCCTCGGTGAGCATCTCGACCCAGGCGACGAGCTGCACGTCTCGTTCAACTCGATGCAGAACGGCTCACAAGAACACGCGCGTGCAAAGCTGCTGCAGACGTCCCGCCGTGGACGGAGCTCTTCTTCGAGTACTCCGCGCTACTCGTTCTGCGGGCCCTGGCCACCTAAACTCGCCTCACGCGCCGCTCCGCTATCGGGCGACTGCCTTCGTGGCGACGTACAAGCCGCTGGCGCTCGGCTGGATCCTCGCCAAGTGCTTGCTGGCAGGCGGCCACGCAGCTAATTACGGACGGGTCGGGCGTGGCTGCAACAGCGGCGTTGCAGAAGTCTGGGGTCTTGAGCCGGGACTGCTGCTTATCTGTGCAGGCCCGTCGTGTCAAGTAGCCCGCGCGGGTTTTTGTTGGCTGTCGGGGTCGTTAGAGCTCGACTTCGTTGTGGTTGAGCGCCAGCAGCGGCGGTCTGTCACCCGTAGGGCGGCCCGGAGGGCTGAGCGCGTAGCGCTTGACAGGTGTCGTGCTGGCGTTATCGGTTGGTGTGTGCGCGCGGGCGCCCATGCTTATCTCGGTCCACGGCTCGGGTTGGCTACCGGGCCGGCGACATGATGGTGATGGGGTGTGATCCCGCTGGGGGAAGTGCGGTGCGGCCGCTCGGTCTTTGGAGGCCGTCCACGCGAACGTGGCGGCAGCGGAATGCGGGGAGCTGGCCGCGGTGCATCGGCTGATGTGGGGCTTGGCGCGCGCGGGAAAGGTCATGCGGGCGCAAGCGCCTCCTCGCCGAGTTCTCGCAAGGTGTGGTAGCTGCGTTTGAGCAGCTTGCGCGCGATCGCTAGGCACGCGCGGTTGTGCCCGAGCCGCGCGGCTGCCTGGAGGTAGTACTCGCGGTCGGGGCTTCCTGCCCGGGTCGCGGCTTGGGCGGCCTCGTACAGCGCCCAGCGCAGGGTGGGTGGTCCTTGGCGGCTCAGGTGCCCGGGTGCGCGGCGCTTATCGGATGCGTGAACGGTGATGTCCATGCCGCCGTAACGAACGGCTTGTCTGGAGGAGGAGAACCTTCTGACGTCGCCGAGTTCGGCGAGGATCGCGACCGACGTCAACGCGCCGATCCCGTAGTGGGACATCAGCGCCTTGCAACCGGGCTGGCGGCGCGCGAACGAGCTCAGCTGCTTGTCGATCGGGGGAAGCTGAGCATCGAGCGCGTCGATCACCCGCAGTCCAACGGCGATCTGCTCACGCGCGATCGGCGGCAGCGTGGCCGCCTGCAGCCAGGCGCGGGCCTCGCCGGTCAGCAGCCCACCGCGTCGGTTAGGCAGCCCGTGGTGGTAGAGCACCGCGTGGATCCGCTGCTGCCACTCGCCGCGATCATCAACCAGCGTGTGGCGCAACCTGACCCGTGCGCGGAGATCCAGGATGTGATCCGGCCCGATCCAGCACTCCGGCAACCGGTCCGCCATCAACAGCTCCCGCAGGTGCTTGGCGTCCGCGCGGTCGTTCTTCGCGCGCTTCTTCGGTCCCCGCAGCCCCGCGGTCTCCGCCGGCTCCGCGAGATGCGCCCGTGCACCGACGCGGCGTAGCTCCTCGACCACGAACCGCCAGCCGTTCGTCGCCTCCAACGCCGCCTCGAGCTCCTGACCACCGAACCGCGCCAGGAACCGCCGCACCGCCTCCCGGTGGGCTGGCACCACCCGCGCACGCGAGATCTCGCCGGTCTCGGTATCGAGCCACTCCGCCGTGATCTGCGCCCGATGCTGATCAAGTCCCATCACGATTGTCATTTCGTCATCTCTCCCTCGGCGTTGACTCCACGCAGCGGCAGCATTCAGCCCGACCCATCGCATACCGTGGATCACGGTCGGCCCTTCGTGCTCCGAATGACCGGCCGCGCGGCTGGCACCGCGCGCGCCTTCAACGTATGTCGTTCGACACGGCGGGCCGGCCACCTTCACCCGGCCGCCACGCCGTACTGCTCATGCCATCTTTTCCGCCGGCGCTTGCAGATTGGCGGGGTCGCAGCTAGCGATCGCCCGGCCCTCCTGCTGGCGAGATCCGAGTCTCCCGACGGCTCGCGTCGGCGCTCGCATCTGGGGCCAGCACCGGTCCGAGGGTTGGGAAGCTGGCGCTCGCGTTCACGTGAGGGTGTCGCGCAAAGGGGTTCCGTCCGAGCGGATTAATAGTGCTTTGTTAGGTTCATTCATCTCGTCGTGAGCATGAGAGCGGCAGGTGGCCGAGATCGACGGGCTGTCGGCAGGTTTGGCAGCGGCCGGTCCAGCACTTGAAGATCGGCTGCATCAGCAGCACGGCCTTCGGGAGTGTCAGGCCGGCCGCGGGTGAAAAGGGTTCAGTCGCTCGAG